>JANWKN010000140.1 GCA_025451355.1 Pseudolabrys sp.
ACGCCGATCATCTGTCCCACCTCGCTGCGCATTACAAAGGCCAAGCTTTGGCCGTCGTGGCGTCCGGTTGCATAACTATTGTGGTCGTAGAGGCGATCTTCAATTGCGTCGATCTCATTCGGGGAGATGTCGTGCCGGGGTTCTATTTGAAGGGCCATATCGCACGTCCAAGATTGCAGTAATGCCGCCTTGGTTGGTGACATCTTTGTGGGTTCACGCCCTAAGCACTTAAACGTGAGACAACTACAAAATTCCGGAGTGGCCGCTATTGGCACGCACAAAGCTGACATACCGAGTTGCACCGCACATGTCCGCTTTTGAGGGTAAAGCGGGCATCGCGTCAGCAGACTAGGCTTCGCTTTCGTCCGATTTGAGTCGGAGATGAATGGCTAAATACGCCGCCGTGGCCAGGAAGATCGCGATTCCGGCGACACAAGCCGGCCATCCGAACCGATCAAAGATCTGGCCAAGGACGGCAGTACCAACGAGCCCGCCGAAGAAATAGCACGCGAGATAGATGCCGCTCGCCGACGCACGGTCGGCGGTCGCTGCCCGGCCGACAAAACCAGTGGCCGCCGCCTGAGCGAAGAATGTACCGACCCCCACGAGCATTAGACCAGCCACCACTGCGGAAAGGTTTGGCAGCAGCAAGAGGGGCAGCCCAAGACCGGCAAGCGCCAAGGCACTCCAAAAGGTTGGTCGAGTCCCAAATCGCCGTACGGCTGCGCCCGCGAATGGGGTGGTCACGATCGAAGGCAGAAATACGAAATAGACAAAGCCCAGTGCCATCCGCCCGAGTGAAAGTGGCTCGCGCACGAGCACGAAGTTTACGTAGGTAAAGGTGCCTATAAAGGCGAACAGGATGCAAAAACCGATGCCAAAGCTCGCCAGCAATGGCGTGTTACGTAAGTGCTGCGACAGAGTTGCAAACGGTGTGGACAACGCTTTTCCGGCCGGAAGAATCGGCATGGTGGTGCGGATCGTGAAATACACAAGCACAGCGCCGGCAAGATTGAGCGCCGAGAAGAAATAGAAATTGGCTGCCAGCCCGAAGTGATCGGCGACACCGGCGGAAATCAGCCGACCGATCAGATTGCTTGCGACATTGCCAGTGATATAGGCCGCGAATGCACCGCCGGCGTCCGTGGCACTACATTCTTCACCCAGATAAGCAAGCGTCAGGGTAAAGGCTGACGCCATGCAGAGACCCTGCGTGACCCGCAAAATCGTGAATGTCATTAGATCCGGTGCGACCGCGAGCAGCGCGGTTGGAATCGCGAGCACGCAAAGGCTAATCAGAATTCCAAACCGCCGATTGATTTTTCGGCTGAAGAAGGCGACGAAGAGGCCTGCGACTGCCATCCCCATTGTGCTCGCGTTGACCGCAAAGCTCATGGCTGCGGGCGTCACTCGATAGGCTTGCGCAAGAGACGGCAGAATGGCTTGGGTCGCAAAGAGATCGACCACTGTGAGAAATGCGGTCAGGCCAATGATGATGGTCCGACGCAGCACGCGAGCGGTATCATCATAAGAGTTCGCATGGACCATATCGATCGTGTGTGACATCTGTGACATGACCTTTTCCCTTATCGGTTCGCGTCACGCTGTTGCAGATCCTTGAGATTGCCAATCATCACCGGGATGAATTCGGATACCGTCGGATGGATGTGCACTGCCTTTTGCAACACAGTGTAAGGCGCGTTTACGTACATAAGACTGAGAATGGAATGGACGATCTCGTCGCCCGAGAGACCGAGGAATGACGCGCCCAAGATCCGCTTGCTGGCCTTGTCGACCAAGATCTTCATGAAACCAAGCGTTTCGCCCTTTTCATATGCGCGACCGACTCTCTTCATCTCAACTGTGCCGACCATGGCGGGGCGGCCCGTCTCGCGAACCTCGGTCTCGGACAAACCGACGCGGCCGAGCGGCGGATCGGTGTAGAGCGCGTAGGCCGGAATTCGATCCGACACTCGCCGCTGCTCGTGATCGAGGATATTGGCTGCGACGATCTCGAAGTCGTTGTAGGACGTATGGGTGAAAGCGCCCCGGCCGTTGCAGTCTCCCAGTGCCCAGACTCCCGGCACACGTGTTCGCAGCTCATCATCCACAATGATGAAACCGCGGTTGTCCACAGCGATGCCAGCAGTTTCCAATCCGAGATCATCGGTGTTCGGGCGGCGCCCGATTGCCGCGAGCAGGTGCGATCCAGCGATTTGCGAGACGACTTCATCGCCGACAATTTGCACCGCGACGCCGTTGCCTTGTCGTGCCACACCCACCACTCGGCTGTTGACGTAGATCTGGATGCCTTCGCTTTGCAGGATGTCTGCGACCGCTAAGGAGACATCCTCATCTTCCCGGGCGATAAGATGCGGCGCGAGCTCAATGACGGATACCTCGCTGCCGAAGCGGCGATAAATTTGGGCAAACTCAAGTCCGATATAGCTGCCGCCGAGAATGATCAGATGGGGCGGGAGGAAGTCCACGTCCATAATCGAGCTGTTGGTGAAATAGTCGACCTCATCAAGCCCCGGAATGGGCGGCGTCAGCGCCCGCCCTCCGACATTGATGAATATCCACTTGGCCTCAAGGACCTCGCCTTCGACCTCAACTGAATTCGGCCCGACAAATCGAGCATGACCCTGATAGACCGTACAGCCCTTGAGGTTTTTCAATGATCGCTCGACGCCGTCGCGCGACAGGCCCGACACGTGATCTTTTCGGGCCTTCACCGCCTTCATATCAACGGCAATTTCGCAGGGGATTTTCACACCAAAATCGGCGGCGCGACGGGCCATGTGCGCCGCGTAGGCGCTGGCCACCAGCGTTTTGGTCGGCGTGCAGCCGGTGTTGACGCAAGTCCCTCCAAAGAACTTACGCTCAATCACCGCGACGGCGTGCCCAGCCGCAACAAGGCGGTGGGCGAGGGAAGGGCCTGCCTGCCCAGTTCCAATGATGATGGCATCGTAGGTTTGCATTGGGTAACTCGTCGGTTCTAGAGGCTGTGGCGAATCGCCCTATTCGGCGGCTTCCATTACTTGGAGCCTCGGTTCGTGCAGGATCACGCCTTCGTGCGGATCAAATTCTCCGTCCCACGGCGCTTGTTCGAGCGCCCGCATGGTCTTGGTGTAGCCGGCCTCCCAACGCATGCGGATGCTGGAGGGACTAAAATCGACATCCTTAGTGTGATTCTCATTCTCAAGCTGCGGTGCTAGCAGACGCACGACATGCATGGTCGTATGGCAACCGAAAGTGGTGAGCGCTTGCGCTTGCTGTGTCTTACGGACGTCTTCCGGCAGCAGCTTGGCGAGGTCACGAATAACATGCCGCATGTTGTGCATTTGACGTTGTCGTGCGATGTGGCTTGCGACCCGGCTGGAGTATTGGATGTCCTTTTGACGGTTGAGGACTTCCCAAATGGTGCGTGGCTCATCACCCATCGGGTTCCACAGGTGGACCGCAAAGATCAGTGAGTTCTTGCGTGGATTATCATCAAAGATCACTTCGGTTGGCGTGTTGGAAAGGATGCCGCCGTCCCAATAAAGCTCATCGTCGATGCGCACCCCCGGAAAAGCCGGTGGCAGGGCGCCTGACGCCATGATGTGCTTGACGCCGAGCTCGCCGTCGCGGCTATCAAAATAACGCATCTCACTCGTGCGCACGTGCGCAGCGCCAACGGTGAGCCGTGGATTGCATTTGTTCACCAACGAGAAGTCGACCAGCTCGAGCAGTGTCTTTTCCAACGGAGCCGTGGAATAGAAGCCGGCTGCGTCAGGCCCAAGTGGGACATGGGTCCCGAGGAACGCCGCAGCGTTAGGCTCAAAAAAATCCGGGATGCCGCGAAGAATGGTCTTCCAGTAGGAGATCATGTCAGGCAATCCGGTCCACGCCGGGACGCCGAACGGTGGCCGATACGCCATCCGGGACCAAAATTCTTTTAGTGCTTCGAGACGATTTCCGTGTGGATTCCCGGCGATCAGGCTCGCATTGATCGCCCCGATCGAGGTGCCGACAATCCAGTCCGGCTCAATGCCCTGCTCGTGCAGTGCGTGATAAACGCCAGCTTGGTAGGCGCCGAGTGCGCCTCCGCCTTGCAGTACCAGAACGATCTGACGATCTTTCTGATTTTGAGCCTGTTGTGGATCGGCAAGCTTTGTCACTCGCGTTGATGAATTGTTGCCCATTTTTTCCTCTCTAAATGCTGGTTGGCTGCTGTTCGGATCTCTCCCGCGCCTCAATGCGCGGTCCAGCCACCGTCCACTGGTATAGCCGTTCCGGTAATTGATGCTCCAGCGTCGCTTGCGAGAAACACTGAAAGGGCGCCGAGCTCTTCGACTGTGGCAAACCGTTTGTTGGGTTGTTGGGCGAGCAACACGTCACGAATGACCTGCTCGCGCGGGATGCCATGCGATTTGGCCTGGCCATCAATCTGCGCTTCGACCAGCGGTGTGTAGACATAGCCGGGGCAGATTGCATTGCAGGTGATGTTGGCTTCGGCTGTCTCTAACGCAGTGACTTTGGTCAATCCGACGATGCCGTGCTTAGCCGCTACGTAGGCCGCCTTGAACGGCGATGCGACGAGCCCGTGTGCTGAAGCAATGTTGATGATGCGGCCAAACTTGTTTTTACGCATCGAAGGCAGGGCCGCGCGCGTGGTATGGAACGCCGATGACAGATTGATGGCCAAGATCGCGTCCCACTTCTCGATCGGAAATTGCTCTAACGGGGCGACGTGCTGGATTCCGGCGTTGTTCACCAGGACATCGATGCGGCCAAAGGTATCCAGCGCCATTGCAACCATTTCGGCGATAGGCGCAGCTTTCGACATGTCCGCTGGTGAGTACCGAACCTTTACCCCGAACTCGGAAACGATTATGGCCTGAGTTTCCGCGATATCTTCAGGCCTGCCAAAACCATTCAGCACGACCGCAGAGCCTGCTGCTGCGAACGCGCGAGCGATTCCAAGACCGATTCCGCTGGTTGATCCTGTGACGAGGGCCACGCAGTCCTCCAGCGGTCGGGAGCTGTGTTCTAGGCGAAGCGGTACTTGGATGTTCATGGCCTGACCCTTTCTTTGCGCTGGCGCTGCGTGCCATCGTGATCTCGAACTTGCACGGTGGAAGGGTGGGGGGGAAATGCCGGCTGGCTAAAGTAACGATAGCCACCGGCTTTGGAGCCTGGATAGACCGGGAAAGATCCACTGCCAATGTTGGGAATACTCCAGCCGATCAATAGCCGGCTGCCGGGGCCACCACTCTTACGGCATAGGGCGACCCTTCCGTGTTTTTTTGCCGATGCTTCTTTGCTATCGGATCGAGAGAGTAATTATAATTTTGTCATCTATCGTCCCGCTGCATGGTGATGCGAAGGCTGGCGCATCATGCGCGAGTCAAACTCAGAGGGATGATCCCATGTTGACCAGAGCAAAATTTCTGCGCTTGTCGGGCTTGACCGCCGCAGCGTTAGTCGTGGCACCGGAGGCCCTGCCAAAATCGAGCGACGGTGTAGTGCGCGTGAAAAGCGCGTACGGTTTCCAAGAGACAATCGAGCGTCTCAAAAGGGACATCGCCGCGAAAGGCATCCGATTTTTTAGCGAAATCGACCAGTCCAAGCTTGCCGCCGATGCCGGCATCAAACTCGATCCGTCGACACTCTTGGTGTTCGGTAACCCTCCGCTCGGCACCCAATTCATGACGGCAAATCCCAACGCGGGCCTCGATTGGCCGGTGCGACTCCTGGTGATTCAGGACAGTGCCGGCGCGGTGTGGACAATCTATACGGACTTCGCATGGATTGCCGCACGGCACGGAATCGTCAATCGCAGCGAACAGTTCAAGATGGCTTCGATGGTGATCGCCTCTATCACATCGAGCGTTAAGGTCTAGAGCCGACAGGATTCCAAATTGGCTCCGGCGCTTTCGCCGCCGGAGCCTTTTTTTAGCGATTACTGAATAGCGCCGCGCTATCGCGATTAGAGCGACCCGGCATTTCCTTCGCGACCCGTCGCGCTTCATCATTGCAATCACAGCGGCAGCTCATATCGAGGCCGCGGCGAAACAGAGGAGATAGGGATGTACACTTCAATCAGCAAAGGCTTGCTCCGCACCGTCGCTGCTGCAGCCCTCGTCGCTACGGTAGGCTTTGCATTCAACGCGCAGGCCGGCGAATGCCCGGCCGACAAGCGCATGGCAAATGCGCGCCAGTCGGTCGACTTTAAGGCTGTCGGCGTCACCGACACGACGCTCGGCTCGATCGATCTCGGCAAAGAAAAAGCGAAGATCGTCGACCGTGAGCTGAGATTCCGCAAGCTCGTGATTCAGCCCGGTGGCATAGTGCCTTGGCACAGCCATGATGACCGCCCAGCGCTGATTTTCGTCGAGCAGGGCGAAATCGTCGAATATGCCAGCAACTGCGCCGCGCCGATTGTTCATAAGACGGGCGAGGTTCGCGCTGAAACCAACGGCACGTCGCATTGGTGGAAAAACCTCGGAGACGTCCCGGTCGTTCTCTATGTCGGTGACGTCCGCCACGACGAACACGATCACAATATGTGACGGCCCCTGCGTCCCCAGCCCGTCGCATCGTGACGCCCCGTTGTCCCCGAACGGGGCGTCACTTTTTCCAAGTGCGCAGCCCACTTTATAGAGAGCGGCTATCGATAAACGGCCGAAATTTGTGGCATTTTGGAAGGTCTATCGCTTATGAATTGCGGCATCGACGCAATCGCTCGCGGCTAGGGGACTTCGCAATGGTCACGGAAATCCTGGTGAAAGACCTCAGGCAGGCCTTCGAACAGGCACGCGAGCTGGATGGCTCGATGGCCGAGCGCCTCGACGTATTCGCTGACGCCACGCGCAAGCTTCACCCGTCTACTGCGGCTATCGTCGATCGGCTCGTTGCCCGCCTAAAGCAACACGATGCGGGCAAGGATGCGCCAAAGCCTGGCGACGCAATGCCGCCGTTTGTGCTCCCCGACGAGACCGGCCGGCTGGTGAGTTTGAAGGATCAGCTGACGCAGGGACCCGTAGTGATCACATTTCACCGCGGGCACTGGTGTCCGTATTGCCGTATCAGCATCAGCACTCTGGTGAAGGCGCAACCGCGCATCGAGGCGCTAGGCGCGCGAATGGTGGCCATCGTGCCTGACCGCGCGCAATTTGCTGCGGAGATGCGGCAGGACTGCAATGTGAATTTCCCAATCTTGTCCGACATGGATAACGGCTACGCGATGCTGTTAAATCTAGCGATCTGGGTTGGCGCTGAAATGAAGGAATACATGACAAAAATCGGCCGTCTGCTTCCAGAATATCAGGGCAACGACTCGTGGATGCTGCCGATCCCCGCGACATTTGTCGTTGGTAAGGACGGCCGGATCAAAGCACGCTTCGTCGACCCGGATTATCGCAAGCGCATAACGATCGAGGAACTGATTGGCGCGCTGAAATAATTCAGCTCGTCGACTTTTGCCAATTCGCGGCGCGTAACATTTTCATAAAAGTCGCGGCAACTGGCGTGCGCTGTCGACCCGCGACGCCATAGAGACAAATGTCCCGCTCAAGCTCGAGCCCCTTTACCGATGTACGTACCAAACTTTGCGGTGTGTTCACGGTACGCGGCAGAAAACCGATCCCAATATTGGCATCAAGCAAGGCCATGAGATCCTGGTCCGATGATACCTCGTGACGATGATCAGCATTTAATCCCTGGGTGCGTAGCATCGCGGCAAGCTCGCCGCCTTTCTCACAGTGGTTGCGCAGAAGGAAACGTTCGAGCTTGAGGTCGGCGAGGTCAATCGTCTCTTGGCTCCCGAGACGATGCGAGCGGCTAAGAACGATGTCGAAGGATTCATCAAATAGCTTCCAGCTGTCGAGACGGTCCCAGGTTTCACCAATCGATGTCCCGACGGCGAGCTCCGCATCGCCGGACTTGAGGTACTCGACGATTTGCGGGCCGGTCCCACGTAGGATCTTCAGCTCAATTTCGCTGAAAGTCTTACGCAGTTCGTTGACATGCGACAAGATGAGGCCTAGCTCGATGCTGCCCGATACTGCGAGCTTGAGTGCGCCGATCTCTCCGTCGTTGATCATGGCAGCGAGCGCACGCGCGCTCTGAGCGCTATCGTAACACTGCTTGAGCAGCGGAAACATTCTCTCGCCAAGCGGCGTTAGCATCGCATGGGGCCGCTCGCGCCGAAAAAGATCGCCGCCCAGCTCACCTTCCAGGAGCTTAATCGCACGCGTCAGCGACGGCTGGGCGACGTGGCACTCCTCCGCCGCGCGCGTAAAGTTTAGCGTCCGCGCGACGGCCAGGAAGTATCGAACTTGGTGCATTTCCATGTTTACGCTGTCACCGAAATATCGGTCCGCCGACGGTTTAACTAGGCCTCCAGTGCCCGACCAATTCGTTATCCGATGCGAAGTTGCCGCAACGTTGCGATGAGTGCCTGAGGCTCCATGCGTTCGCGGAATTCTATATTAACCTGCCGCGCCTTCACCCGCCCATCGCGCCCGACGATAAGTTTCGCCGCCATTGGCAGAAAATAGCCCTGATTTCCGTGATATTTTTCAAGCTCTACACCGGCCTCTTTGTATAGCCGCTGGATCTCGGGTCCGACCCAGAAGATGAGGCCCAGCAAGAGCGAGTAGCCGAGGTCGATGTCGCTCAGCACTGGGAATGGCAAATCGTTTTGCGCGACATAGTCGCCCGTAAACTGTGCGCCATCCGGCATGATCGAGATTACGCCGGCTCCGAGCCGCGCAATTTCACTGTGAATTGCCGCAAGTGACCGGAGTTCGAGCTTGCAATAGGGGCACCAATGCCCGC
Organism: Pseudolabrys sp.; assembly: GCA_025451355.1. Taxonomy (GTDB): domain Bacteria; phylum Pseudomonadota; class Alphaproteobacteria; order Rhizobiales; family Xanthobacteraceae; genus Pseudolabrys. The sequence goes on from JANWKN010000140.1 coordinate 8,827, forward strand.
GATTGATGCTGATCACCACTGGCCCCAATGCAAGCAAGGACGAGAGCGAAATGAGCCGGCCGTTCTCATCCGGCAGGTTGAATTCAGGCATCAATTCGCCAAGCCCGGGGCCAACCCGCCCCTGATCGATCATATTCAGCCGCTCAACAAGATCGTCATACGCTTTGGCGAATTCGGGACGCCGATCACTGCTGTCCTTACGATATGCCGATAGCCTGGAACTGAGCGAAATGTTTTGAGTTTCTGCTCGAGTTAGTGCCTCAGTCATCGACCGAGGGGATGATTTTAGATCTTTCAATTTGTCCTCGGTCGATTTGGCGGTCATTGTTCCCACCATGAACATAGGAATAGCACGGGAGCGGATAGCAAAGAGCTATCGAATTTATTGTCATTTAGTGAATTCAGGGAGAGGCATTGGCTCGGGTGATCTCCCCATTGAGTTTCCGGTCGGGTGCGGCAAGCAGGCAGCAGAGTGCCGCAAGCGCGGCAACGGTGCGTCTCGATGAGTCTTCACGAGACCGACTAATTGCGGACCCGCCTAATCGTGCCTTCGTCGTACAAGCTGGAAGACGAAGCCGGCGAGTGAATGTTTGTCACCGCGGTGGTCGTTCGTCACGGGACCAATCCGATCAATTTCACCGCTGTGCTTCTCGAGCCACTTTGGGCCAGGTCCACGCATGTAATGACGTTCGGGATGGTAACGCTTGATTGGCTTAATCATTGGCGCTCTCCTTCGGCCATCAAATTGCACCGAGGATCTGTCAACCGGAAATACCAAGTGGCTATCAACACCACAGCGGGCGGCTACCCGCGTGTCACACGAGCCGAGAGGGTGTGCGGAACCATGGCGTAAGCACGTATCCCGCTATGAAGGACCGTAGTTTTGTCGTTCAGGGGAGCAGTCGGTTTAGAGCCTGACGACAGTACGATGTTGCCAGTGCCGTTGTCCGGATCGAACGACTGGGCAAAGGCGGGCGTCACGATGATAGTCAGCGCGGCCAAGGTGGTTACAAGCCTTTTCATGTTGCTTCTCCTGTGATTGAGATTTCACGTGAGGAGACTGCAAAACGCGCGGAATTATTCCCTCAGGTTGAGGGTCAAAGCCTGATTTCAGATAACGTTTTTTTGAAGCAGATAAATCTCGTTCTGCGGATATGCCGCGTCGTGTCCAACGGGAGCGGATAGCAAAACGCTATCGCATCAATGCTCATCTTTGGGATGGAGAGTGAAACAACGGCGCACCATAAGAACGCCAGCAGCAGGAAATCCATCTTGCTTCAATCTAACGGAGTTAGACCATGAAAATCGCCACCAAAGTGATGTTCGCTTCCACCTTGATGTTTTCGGTCATAGCGCCGAGCCTCTCCTACGCAGCGTATTTTGTAGATCAAACCAAAACCTGGGCGCTAGAAACACGCGCAAAAGAAGTCATGGACAAAGTGACACGTCACAAGGTGGGCGCGGGTCAAACGCAGGTTTCAAGGGAGCGAAGCCTTGGATTTTATGGCACTGGCAACACGTCAGTGCCCGGAGCGAGTTTTGACAAGGACGACACGACTCCGAAGTCAAAATAATCGACGCGACAGGCAGCGCCCGTCACGAGGCGCTGCCATTTTTTTAATCACGCAACGCATTTTCGCATCCTTCTCCACCGAGCAGGCCCAAACGCGCCAATGTCCGCCATTGGCACTTAGCGGACATTCGTCAGTGCGCTGCACATGTCCGCTTTCGGGGGCAAAGCGGACATGACATTTTGCAGCGCGAATGTCTGCTTTTGACCCAAAGCGGGCATCGCAACTTTTGCGGATAAGGCGTTCGATTGTGTGCCATTTATCACTCGTCGCCCGGTGGCAAAATGCTAGGCTTTAGCCATTGCAAAGGCGCGATCCTTACGGGAGCACATGAAGCGGCGCGACTTCGTCACGCTTCTCGGCGGCACCGCGGCTGCGTGGCCGCTCGCAGCGTTTGCGCAACAAGCGGCCAAGCCGCCGACAATCGGTTTCCTGGGCGCAGACGCTTCGGCTTTTGCTCCATGGGCGGCTGCATTTGTGGCGGGCCTGCGCGACCTTGGCTGGATCGAGGGCCGTACCATAGTGATCGAGTATCGCTGGTCTGAGGGCCGCCCCGAACGCTACGCCGAGATCGCCGCAGAGTTTGTGCGTCTAAAGGTTGATGTCATTGTCACGGTTGGAACTGCCGTCCCCTTAGTAAAGCAGGCGACGTCGACGATCCCGATTGTATTTGCCGTAGCAATCGACCCCGTTGGCGCCGGCCTGGTCGCAAGTCTGGCAAAACCGGGCGGCAACGTTACCGGCCTTTCGATTCAGGCGAACGAACTTGCCGGAAAGCGACTAGAACTCTTGCGTGAAGTTATGCCCCAGCTGCGGCGGCTGGCAATCCTGTTTAATGCTGACAACACCCAGCCCGTACTGGAGATGGGCGAGACGCAGGCCGAGGCTCGTAGGCTCGGCCTCGAAGTCGCTATACGCGCAATCCGACGAGCTGAGGATATCGCTCCAGCCTTTAAAGATCTCAGGGCCCAAGCGGACGCAGTTTATGTTACGGTTGATCAACTCATTGTTGCTAATCGCACGCGCATTATCGCGGCTGCACTTAACGAGCGGCTACCCACGATTTTCAGCACCCGAGATTTTGTTAAAGCCGGGGGGTTGATGTCCTACGGACCAAACTACTCGAATCTGTTTCGACACTCGGCAGATTACGTGGACAAGATTCTGCGCGGGACGAAGCCCGGCGATATACCGGTCGAGCAGCCGACAAAATTCGAACTGGTCATCAATCTAACGACGGCCAAGGCGCTCGGCCTGACGATGCCTGGACCGCTCCTACTCCGCGCAGATGAAGTAATCGAATAACGATCTGATGTCCGCTATTGGAACAAAGCGGACATCGGTTTACGTGGCCTCAATGTCTGCTTTGGAGGCAAGGCGGGCATCAACCGCACCTGAAGATCATGTCTGCTTTTGACCCAAAGCGGACAATGAGCGGACCCCTTCCAATGTTGCTATTTGAGCCGTTACGATCCCCGAAATAGGGGGCCGAGTATGCCGCTATTCAATATTGGCTTTGTCATCTTCCCTGATCTGACACAGCTGGATTTCACGGGTCCTTTACAGGTGCTCTCGCGGCTTCCTCAATCGGCGACCCACATTGTCGCGAAATCGGCGACACCCGTTCCGAGCGATTGCGGGCTTGGCCTCGTGCCCACGCACACCTTTGCGAACTGTCCGCCTC
>JANWKN010000141.1 GCA_025451355.1 Pseudolabrys sp.
TAGTTGATAACTTGTGCCACGTTTGACGGTGCCACTAAATTCGTCGTCGGGCCGAACGTGACAATCAGAGCAACCGAAGCCCCGAGAGTCTTCATCTTCTCCGCCATGTAAATGGCGGCGTCTGCGCCGAGCGAATGTCCTACAATGATGATTGGCCCCTTGCCGCTTTTTTGCAAACGGGCCGCCTCTTGCGCGAGGGAGTTGTAAAAATCGTGGGGGCGAACGGTCGCACTGTAACCGACCAGCTTTTCGTCTAGAACATCGAGCCCGGTAGAAAAAATTCCTGCCAATCCTCTCAATAGATAAATGTGGCCGGACGCTTGAGCGCCGCCGGATACAACCGAGACGCCAAGCAAAATTAGCGCAAATAACCAGGAATTCCGCACGATCTCCCCCCTTCCGCTGACAAACTATTTATTTCGTGTGTTCGAATCTAATCAATAGCAATTGCGGTGTTCGCATGGGTCAATTGACCCCCTCATGCTATGTCATGCTTAGTCGAACGGAGCATCGGGCCTGCAAGCACCTGTTCCCGATTTACTCATGATGGTGGCTAAATCACTGGCGACGAGCTTGTAAAAATGACGCGAGCAAAATCGTGAGCGCAGGCGGATGACACTCTTTGTCGCGAAGCTCATTTGGGGCCTTGGATGCATAGCGTACTTCATTATCCGCTACCCGCATCAGCGCCGCGCTCGCAAGACCACTGTCGCAGATCGTCGAGACCACATTCGTGAGCGGACGTTGATGCTCATTTCCTACAGTGGGCTGTTTATTGTTCCACTAATCTATGTGCTGACCAACCAGCCCAGATTTGCTGGTTACACCTTCAACTCCATCCAGGCCTCGCTGGGGGCGATCGTCCTGATTGCAGGAATGTCTTTGCTTTACCGCACACACCGCGACTTGGGCCGCGCCTGGTCGATTACGCTTGAGGTTCGTGACAAGCACACGTTGATCACCCGCGGAATCTACGAGAAGGTGCGTCACCCGATGTATTCTGCGTTCTGGTTGTGGGCAATCTCGCAAGCGCTTCTTTTGCCAAACTGGATCGCAGGTCTGTCAGGCATCGTTGGCTTTGGTACACTATTCTTCGCGCGTGTCGGCCATGAGGAGCGAATGATGCTGGAGACATTCGGCGACGAGTACCGCGCCTATATGGCCCGCACATACCGCCTAATTCCGGGGATTTATTGAGTCTCTATATGACCCGCAAAGCTGTGGGTGATTTGCGCTTGAAGTCCCGGGCCTTGCAATGCAATGAGGCATTGCTTGAAATTGCAAACTCACAAGCGGCACCGGGCCGTAGGATGAGTATGGATATCCTTCTGCTCCATAGCGACGCGACAGTCGAAGCCCCACCACCTGTAATCACCGCAGGTTATCGGGCGGCTCCCGGTCCATTGACGGCAACGGACTTGGGAACTTGCTTTTTAGACGTTGCAAGGGCCCGGTCGAGCCATCCGGCCGTGATGACCAAAGCCGGCGCTTTCTCGTATAGCTGGGTCGCTCGCGCCGCAGATTGCGTCCGCCTATACTTGTGTTCCCGCCCCGGATACGTAGCGGGAGCGCGGGTGGCTCTGCAGTTGTCGAATTCGCCAGAGTATGTAGCTGCCTTTTATGGGACGCTGTTGGCAGATTGTGTTGTGGTTCCACTTCCCGTTTCTCTTGAAGAACACCGCGGACGACAGATTATCCACCTGTCTCAGCCGGACGTGTTGATCAGCAATCCAGCGGACTTCAACTTATCCCAAGAACATTCGACGCCTTCCACATTGCATTTGCTGGAACAGAGCGCGCAACAAACCCTGTTGTCATCTCCGCAGCGGCAAAATCAGGACCTCGCGATGTTGCTTTTCACCTCGGGCTCTACGGGAACGCCCAAGGGAGTTATGCTCAGCCATCGCAATCTGTTGGCAAATGCTGACTCGATTCTGCGCGAACTTCCTGTTCGCGCAGACGACCGGGCGCTCGTCGTCCTTCCCTTCTGTCATGCATTTGGCAATTCCATACTTCAAACTCATATTTTGAGGGGTGCTACTTTACTCCTCGACCAAAATCTGACTTTTCCATCCTCCATCGTCGAAGCGCTCCGCGCGCTAGAAGCCACAAGCTTTTCGGCGGTTCCTGAAGTGTACGGGATGTTACTGAAGTATGGACGGCTTGGAGAGCGACCACTGCCGGCCTTGCGGTACATGACGGTCGCCGGGGGAAAGCTACGCCATGATCTCGCGGCAGAAATTGCCCGCCGTATCGAGCCGGCCACATTCCACGTGATGTACGGTCAGTCGGAGGCCACTGCCCGGCTGGCATCGTTGCCATCTCAGCAACTCCACGTCCGAAGTGGATCAATCGGAAGACCAATCTGGGGAGTAGAGCTTGCTGTCATGGACGAATCGAATCGAGAATTGCCCGCGAACACCGTTGGCATGCTCTGTGCCCGGGGCGAGAACGTGATGCTCGGCTATTGGCAGGACCCAGCTGCCACGACTGACGCGCTGAGTTCAGATGGATGGCTGCGAACGGGTGATTTGGCCCATCGAGACAAAGACGGATTTTTCTTTCTGCATGGTCGGGCCAACTTACTGGTGAAAGTTCAAGGACATCGCGTACATCCGGCGGAGATCGAGGGATTGGTGGAAGCTGGCTTTCCCAATGCGTCCGCAGTGGCAATTCCGACTGCGCGCGGTGACGACATCAGATTCATTCTGTTTCTTGCGTCGCGAGATCATCTACCAATCGATGTGGCAAAGATTCGGGCGACCTGCCAAAAAGAGCTTCCTCCCTATAAGCAGCCCTTGCACTATGAAGTGATCGAGCAATTCCCGCTGACTTCGGGTCATAAGATTGATCGCGCGGCCTTAGCGCTCCTCGTCCCGGGGATTCCGGACATGCGTCGGGCTCAACCAGATGATATTTTAACGCAATCCCCATGACCGCTGATCGAAAAGGACTGGAAGTTGATCTGGTGCACTTCGTGCAATCGCGCGGCACGCGCTATGCGAAAGCAACTTTGCAAACTGATTTGCTGGAAACTGGTTTGCTCGATTCGCTATTGCTAATGGATTTGATATTTCACATCGAGGACGCCTATGGCTTGCGTTTTGACAGCGACCAGGTCAACCCCTCGAACTTTCGCACCATCGAAGATACTGTCAGCTTCGTGTTAAAGCAGAAGTCGGCGCCACAAGTGTGATCCCTGCTTACATGTGCGCCCGCTCTCCGGAGCCTAAAAGGCGATTTGACGATGAAATGGCCTCTGGTTGAGCGTCCAACCCCCAACGCTCAGGTTCCGCTCTACAACCGTTTTTACCTTCATGCATCGTCGGCGAGCCAGGCCGACCCCTTATTGGTTTGGGGCACGGAGATTGATGCTGACGCCTTGCAGACCTTTCTCCAGGAACGAAATCGCGGCGGGCGCATATTGGTCACTGCTGCTCATGCGCTCATACGTGCGACGGCTCTTGCTCTCGAGCAACATCCCGAATTGAACGTCAGACTGGTTCGCCGCCGCATATATGCCTTTCGCAACGTGAACATTCGAATGGCATTTTTTCACCGTCGGTATTCCGAAATAGACCTGCTGTTAATCGAGGATGCAAACCTTAAGAGTCTTGAGCGAATTGCACTTGAGATATGGCAACGAATGCTTCAGGCAGCCCGCGGTGAAGGTGGGCGGGATCGCGACCTTGCGCGACTCCGTCGGCTTCCTGCCTTCTGGTTCCGGCAAATTGTACGGCTCTATGGTTTTCTGGACCGCAATCTGAAGCTGCCCACCTTTGGCCGGCTCGATGGCACGCGCAGAGGTTGCATGATGGTGAATGACTTGTCGTTTCTCGGGGCACCACCCATGCGGATGTATAAGCCGACCCACTTTCCCGATAAGTCGGATTCATTCAATCTGACGTTAGGACCCATAGAAAAAAAAGTGGTCACACGCTCCGGCCAATTTGTGTCGGCTACCGTGATGCCTTTATTCTTGCGAGCAGATCATCGTCTGGTTGACGCCCAACAGGTGGGTCGTTTCCTTGCCGCGGTGCGCGACCACTTAAGCAATCCGGAGCGATTGGCAGGCGGATACTACGAATCGTCCGACATCGATCGAGCCATAGTTCAAAAATTAAAAAAATGATCCGCATTGGCATTATCGGATTGGGATGGTGGGGTAAGCAAATTGTCGTCTGCCTTGCCGACAGCCCGCGCTTCAAGGTTGTTGCCGGCTGCGACATCGACACGAGGATGGCGGCGCCTTTTGCTGCCGCAAACAAGTTCGATCTGACCGATGACTATAACGCCTTGCTCGCGCGCTCCGATGTAGATGCCGTCGCGGTCGTGACCCCTCACCTGCTTCATGAGGAAATGACAGTTGCCGCGCTTGGTGCCGGCAAGCAGGTCTTCTGCGAAAAACCTCTCGCCCTCACCACGGCAAGCGCAGAGCGTGTAATCGCAGCCGCCGCGAAAGCCGGTCGCGCGCTCGGCATCGGTCACGAGAGACGATTCGAGCCTGCAATGGAGGAAATGCGCCGGCTTTTCGAAAGTGGCGCTCTGGGACGCGTGCTTCACCTAGATGCCAATGTCAGCCACAACAATTTTCGCAAAATGGAGCCGGGGAATTGGCGGCGCGACCCTCGTCACGCACCAGCAGGCGCATGGACGGCGCTTGGAATTCATCTCGGTGATATATTTGCGGCGTTTGCTGGTAATCCAGTTCGCGTTGCTGCGCGCACGGCATCGCAGATTTTCGCGGCGCCGTCGGAGGATTTCGTCAGCGCTGAAATCGATTTCGAAGGTGGGGCAAGCGGACGCATTACCTGCCTTTCCACACCGCCTTTCTATGGACGCTTTACTCTGATTTGCGATCAAGGGTGGGTCGAGGTGCAAGAAGGCGGCAATGTTGACAAGGGCATACCATCCAGCTTCGTGCATTGTGGACCCGATGGCAGCCGGCAAGTCCGTGAATATAACCACGTCAATGCTGTACGACTGAACTTCGAGGCCTGGGCTGATGCGGTTGAAGGTCGTAGAATCTATCGTTTTACGAAGGAACAATTGCTCGCCAATATCCGCATCCTGGACGCTGTCGTCCGCTCGGCGGCCGCGGGCGGAAAACCAGTTGCACCGTGACTTCCAGCTATAGGCAAATCCTCGAAATTCTCTGCGGTTTGCGTTAGACCGGACGCCGCATGCAAGCGGAAAAGGAACGAGTTGCTCTCGTGTCGATTGCCGCCTCGGCGGGCCTGACCGTTGCGAAGGCGTTCGTTGGCTTTTCGACCGGTTCGCTGGCGATCCTGTCAGAGGCTGGCCATTCGCTTATCGATTTCGGCGCTACGGTCATGACCTATGTCGCCGTGCGCATTTCCGGAAAACCGGCAGATGAAGAGCACCATTACGGTCACGGGAAGGTCGAAGCGGTTTCGGCGCTCGCCGAAACTGCATTGTTATTCCTGTTGTCCGGCATAGTGATCTGGGAAGCTGCCAACCGGCTGCTCGCGCACGAGGGCCATGCAGTCGATGCCACCATCTGGGCATTCGGCGTTATTCTTGCATCTATAGTCATCGACTTTTTCCGCGCGCGCGCGCTGACGCATACCGCGGAAAAGACCTCGAGCCATGCGCTGGAGGCCGACGCGCTGCATTTTTCGTCCGACTTGTGGTCCTCAGTCGCGGTCTTGATAGGCCTGGTTGGTGTCCACTTTGGGCTGAGATGGGCGGATTCTGTGGCTGCCCTGGTGGTCGCTGTCTTAATCTGTGTCGCCGGCTGGCGCCTGGGCAAACGCACGATCGACACACTCACGGATGTTGCTCCCCCGGGCGCGGCTGCGAAGATCACAACCATTGCAGGGCGTATTCCGGGCGTGGTCCGGGTTGAGCAGGTGCGCGCGCGCGCTGTCGGCCAACAGATTTTCATCGATCTTCAACTGGCGGTCAGTCGTACGCTGCCACTCGATCGCGTGAGCGCGCTAAAGGACGAGGTGGCAGCCGCGCTGCGTCAGCAAATTCCTGGCGCGGAACCTGTGGTTACGACGGACCCAGTCGCGCTCAATAACGAGACCGTTCTCGATCGCATTATGGTTATCGCACGTAATCGCGCACTCGCCGTGCACCATGTCACGGTGCATGAGCTTCGAGACAAACTGGCGGTTTCACTCGACCTTGAGGTGGACGGCAGGCTGTCACTGCGCGCAGCACACGATATGGCTGATGGACTGGAGAGCGCCATTGCGTCTGAGCTCGGCCCAGATGTTGAAGTCGAGACACACATCGAGCCACTGCAACCACCGGACGCCTTCGGGCGAGAGGCACCGCCAGAGCGAGTCAGAGCAGTGGAAATGGCATTGTCCGATCTTGCAGCGGAGGGACGTAATATTCGCAACATACACAATGTCCGTGTGCGCGAGACGGACGAGGGTGAGATCGTCAACTTTCACTGTCGCGTTGACCCGCAACTGAGTGTTCAAAGCGTTCATGAAAATGTCGATGCCCTGGAGCGTGCACTCAAGCAGCAATCGCCACGGATCAAACGCGTGATTGGTCACGCCGAACCGATGGGCTGATTTTCAGTCAGGGAATAAGGACCGCGGCGCCTTGCAGACGGCTTTCACGCAAGTCGGCCAACGCTATTATTTCTTCCAATTAGGAGCGGGACATCCTAGATCAAACCCCATGCGTACTGATATCGCCCAGCCTATTCGCCTTCAGGACTACCGTCCGCCAGACTGGCTCGTGGAGACAGTCTCGTTGGATGTTTCCTTGCATCCTGCTGCGACACGGGTTCGCACGAGGCTGGCCCTCAGGCCGAACCCGACGGCCGCTTCCGCACCACTCATTCTAGATGGCGATGAGCTGTCGCTGGTTTCGATCAAGCTCGACGGAACTTCCCTACCCTCCGACGGCTATATTGCGACTTCCGACCGTCTCACGATTCCGCAACCCCCCAACGGGCCGTTCGTGCTCGAAATCGAAACGGTCGCAGACCCTTCGGCCAATACCCAGCTGTCAGGTCTCTACCGTTCAAATGGCACCTATTGCACACAATGCGAGGCCGAAGGCTTTCGCCGTATCACGTACTTCCTGGACCGGCCGGACGTTATGGCCGTCTACACGACCCGCATCGAGGCTGACAAGCGGGAAGCGCCCGTATTGCTTTCGAACGGGAATCTCAAGGAGCGTGGCGAACTCGCCGACGGTCGGCACTTTGTGATCTGGCACGATCCACATCCCAAGCCGTCTTATCTATTCGCACTGGTTGGAGGTGATCTTGCCTGTGTCGATGATCAGTTCATCACTATGTCCGGACGCAATGTGGTCCTGCAGATCTATGTCGAGCATGGCAAACAGAAACTCACAGCCTATGCGATGGACTCCCTTAAACGGGCGATGCGCTGGGACGAGGAAGTTTTCGGGCGCGAATATGATCTCGATATTTTCATGATCGTCGCCGTTTCCGACTTCAATATGGGGGCAATGGAAAACAAAGGATTGAATGTCTTTAACGACAAGTATGTCCTAGCCAGCTCCGACACCGCAACTGACGCTGACTTTGCACACATCGAAGCCGTTATTGCACACGAATACTTCCACAATTGGACCGGCAATCGCATCACCTGCCGTGATTGGTTTCAACTTTGCCTGAAGGAAGGCCTCACGGTCTTCCGCGACCAAGAATTCTCTTCCGACATGCGCTCGCGACCGGTGAAACGAATTGCCGATGTGCGCAGCCTCCGCGCAACGCAATTTGTCGAAGACTCGGGGCCCTTGGCGCATCCGGTCCGTCCAGAAACATACAAGGAAATCAATAACTTCTACACAACCACGATTTATGAGAAAGGCGCGGAGCTGGTGCGGATGGTGCAAACATTGATCGGCCACGAAAAGTTTCGTGCCGGCATGGATCTCTATTTCGCGCGCCATGACGGCGAAGCCGCCACTGTCGAACAGTTCATCCAATGCTTTGCCGATGCCAGTGGACGCGACCTAACTCAATTTATGCGTTGGTACAATCAAGCCGGCACCCCGGAGGTAACAACGCGCGGCCATTACAATGCGGCTCGCGGAATTTATACGTTGGAATGCAAACAAATTGTGCCACTAACGCCTGGGCAGCCAACCAAAGAGCCAATGGTCATTCCGCTGTCGCTTGGTCTGGTTGGCAACGACGGGCGCGATATACCACTCAAGACGTCAACCGGTGAACCGATCAGCGACGAAGTGGTGATTCTGAGCAGGGTGAGCGCAACGTTTGAGTTCACCGACGTGGGTGTACGTCCCGTACTCTCGATCAATCGAGGATTTTCGGCGCCAATCAAGCTCATCAACGACCTTTCGGCCGACGATCTGACTTTTCTCGCGGCGCGCGACAGCGACCCGTTCAACCGCTGGCAAGCCGTACATACGATCTCGATGCGCCTGCTGATCGACAATGTGGGGGCCTTGCGTTCGGGTCGAGCGACACGCGTAGACGATCAACTAATCGCCGCCTTGGCAACCATTGTCGAAGACCCTGCACTGGAGCCCGCTTTCGTTGCGCTTGCACTGGTCCCGCCCGGTGAAGGCGATATCGCGCGCGAAATCGGCCGTGATATTGATCCCGACCTGATTTTCCGCGCCCGATCGGTGTTTCGCAGTTCCGTCGGCGAGCGGCTCCGCGCGGCGCTCACCACGGTTTACGATCGAATGCAGACAACCGGCGGCTATTCGCCTGACGCGAAGAGCGCGGGACGCCGCGCCTTGCGAAATGTCGCCGCCGATCTTCTGGCGGCAACAAGCAAACCCTCGGATGTTACGCGGGCCTGCCGGCAATATGACACAGCAGACAATATGACCGATCGCATGGCCGCGCTTGGAACTCTTTGCCTGCACGGCACGCCGGAACGCCAAAAAGCCTTGGACGATTTCTATGCGCGCTATGCTGCGGATGCGCTTGTCATTGACAAATGGTTTTCGCTGCAGGCGAGTATTCCGCAGCCGGACACGCTCGAGAAAGTACTCAGTCTGACTGCGCACCCGGCGTTTTCGCTCGCCAATCCAAACCGAGTACGCGCGCTGATCGGCACTTTTGCGCAAGGCAATGCCACCCAATTCAATCGTGCCGATGGAGCCGGCTACAATTTCATTGCCGATACCGTTCTTGCACTCGATCCGAAAAACCCGCAGGTGTCCGCACGATTGGCGACTGCCTTCCGAACGTGGCGCACGCTTGAGCCGGGACGTCGCACCAAGGCAGAAGCCACCCTTGCCCGCATAAAGGCAAATCCGGGCATCTCTCGCGATTTGGCCGACATCGTTGAACGCGCCCTGGCGGTATCCTGAGAACTTGGCGTCAAATTGGGTTTTGAATCCATCGTGGGTAACAATTTTTAAACAATTGACTCATCGGACTCTCGACAAATCAGCGCCTATCGATTCCAATCGACAAGTGATTCGGGAAGCGATGCGGCACATCCTTCCGAGGGTGACAGGGGAAATTCCGAACGGAGGCCTTCTATGGCGCGCGCCGGCGTGGCGAGTGCGTCTGCACATCCCGATTCAATCAGAGGCCTCGCGCAGTCGATCGCCAAACCGGCGTATCGGAGACTTCTGACCGCCGAGCCGCTGTTGCGCCGCGCGGTGCCGGTCCTGATCATCGCCTTCCTCGCGACGATCTGCGTCGGCGCACTCGTGCAAGTGCTCGACCACCGCCGCCAAACACTCACCGACGAAATACTGTCCCTTGAAGCGGTCGCGGACTTTGCCACCGAACGACTGCAACGACCGCTAAACGGCGCCGCGGCCGTTTTGGAGCAACCCCAGGCCATCCTGACGCGTGTGCTTCCAACCTGGGGCGCGGCCGCCGGACGACGGTTTTTCCTGACTAATGCCGAAGGGACAGTCACAGCTGAAAGTCCTTCCGGCGGTGCCGCGGTCGGCCGTCGAATGGTCGACTTGCTGGGTCCAACACAACCACTCACAACCTTCGGTGCCGGCGCGGGTGTGCTGGAAATTCTTCTGCCCGATGAGACCCGGGTGCTTGCGACCGTGCGAATGCTCAATACGCCCTTTGGCCAGCTCGCTGTCGTGCAGTCACGGGACGCAGCACTTGCCGGTTGGCGGTCGCTCACGACACTGACAGTCACCCTCTCTGCTACCACCGGCTTTGTCGTGCTCATTCTCGGCTTCGCTTTTCACTGGCAAGCGACCAGAGCCCGAGAAGCCGATCTCATCTACGAAACAGTGCGAACCCGGATCGATACAGCGCTCAATCGCGGTCGCTGCGGTCTGTGGGACTGGGACCTCGCTCGCGGGCGCATCTTTTGGTCACAATCGATGTTCGAAATTCTCGGACTCGACACCAAATACGATTTGCTTTCATTCGGCGATGTGAACGCGTTGGTGCATCCAGATGACGTCCGCCTTTACCAGCTCGCGGCTGAACTCGCTGATGCAACGACGACGACTATCGATCATGCGTTCCGCATGCGTCACGCCGCCGGCCATTGGGTATGGCTGCGCGCACGATGTGAGTTGGTCCGTCAGCCAGGAGAGCCCGGCCTGCATTTGATCGGCATTGCCGTCGACATCACCGAACAGAAAAATCTCGTCGAGAAAACTTTCGCGGCCGATATGCGACTGCGCGACGCGATTGAGACGATTCCCGAGGCTTTCGTTTTATGGGACGCCGAAAATCGTCTTGTGCTGTGCAACTCGAATTTTCAGGAGCTCCACGGCCTAGCAGACGAAGCGATTACCGTTGGTGCGTCCTTCGAGTCGGTGGTTGCGGCGGGCAGTAAACCGGTGGTGCGCAACAAAATCATCACCGGGGGACCGAGTGTCCCTGGAGCGCGTACGTTCGAAGCGCAGCTTGAGGACGGCCGCTGGCTTCATATCAGCGAACGGCGCACAAAAGACGGTGGTTACGTTTCAGTTGGCACGGATATAACGGCGCTCAAGACCCACGAGGAAAAGCTGGTCGACAGCGAAAAGCGCCTTATGGCGACGGTTGCCGACCTACGTGCGTCGCAACAGCGTTTGGCCGAACTCGCTGAAAAATATGCTGAGGAAAAGACACGCGCTGAAGAAGCAAACCAAGCGAAATCAAAATTCCTGGCCAATATGAGTCATGAGTTACGCACGCCTTTAAATGCGATCATCGGCTTCTCTGAAATCATGGAATCGGGGATGTTTGGGCCCCTTGGTGCCGAAAAATACCACGAATACTGCGGCGATATCCGTGGCAGCGGACAGTATTTACTTGAAGTCATCAACGATATTCTCGACATGTCGAAGATCGAAGCGGGGCGCATACGACTTGATTTCGAGGATCTGAATCTTGATTCTCTGCTTGCAGAAGCGATGCGGGTTGTCGCGGCGCGCGCGCAGGACAAGCGGCTGGAGCTAACGACGCGTATATCCCCAGAACTCCGACTGCGCGCCGACCGTCGCGCGCTCAAACAAATCGCTCTGAATTTGCTCTCAAATGCGGTTAAATTCACCCCATACGGCGGTCGGATTACTGTTCGCGGCCGAGCAAGCAATTATTGCATCACGCTAACCATTTTGGACAGCGGCATCGGCATCGGCAAGGACGCGCTTGCGCGGCTTGGCCGTCCATTTGAGCAGGTGGAAAGCCAGCTCACCAAAAGCCACCAGGGCTCGGGGCTTGGGCTCGCAATATCGAAGTCCTTGGTCGAGCTGCATGGCGGGTCGATGCGCATCCGGTCAACACTCGGCAAAGGGACGCTGGTTGTCGTGCGCCTGCCCCTTGAGCCCCAATGCCTGCTGCCAAAGGACGAGGCGGCATAACCGTCAAGGCGCCTTCCCCAAGATCCGAACGAAACTCTCGCGTACTTTTGCCTGCGTATCGATCACTGTTGCTTCAAGGGTCGCGAAATCTGGAACGTCCGCTGCCCTGGCCAGCAAACGCAAGAGACCGGAGCCAGCCGTTTTTGGATCAAATATACCCGGCAAACACAGACGGAGGATCTGGGTAAGGTCCTGGTAAAGCTCAACAGCTGGTCGAAGGATTTCGGCGTCTTCAACCGTCAGTACTCGCAGCGACCATGCTTTATCGAGAACGCGTGCCGTCGACGTATCGAGAATATCGGGCAGTCGATGAGCGTGAATGAGCTGCAAATACTGAGCGATGAACTCAATATCGATCAACCCGCCAGCCACGTATTTCAAATCCCATCGTTCGTTATCGCCTTTTTCCTTGGCGATCGCGGAACGCATTTCCACGACATCCCCGGCAATCAGTTCGGCGCCACGCGAGCGACACAGTGTGTCGCGAATAACACTTTCGATCCGGCTCTTGAACGCCGGTGAGGCGGATACGACGCGCGCTCGCGTAAGAGCCATGTGTTCCCAGGTCCAGGCCTCCGTTTCGTGATATGCGGCAAACCCACCGACCTGCGTTGCGAGAGGTCCCGCACGGCCGGACGGCCGCAACCGCATGTCGACTTGATACAGCGCTCCGTAATTTGTTTGCGCGGTCAGCGTATTGATGAGCCGTTGCGTGAGACGGGCAAAGTATTGCGTCCCGTAAAGCGGTCTCGCAGCGTCCGATTCCGGGTATTTGTCATCAAAGTCGTAGATCAGAATGAGATCGAGGTCCGACGTCGCGGTCATTTCATAGCCGCCCAACTTCCCTAGGGCCACCACCGCGGTTTCCCCGGCGCGCATGTGGCCGTGGACGGCAGCAAAATTGTCAGTAACAGCCCGATGCACGGCCCGTATTACCGCGTCAGCGAGCCGCCCATATGCCTCGCCAGCCTGCCGTGCGGTGACTGTTCCCGATAAGATCCGTACGCCGATGAGGAACATGTATTCCAGGCCGAGCATGCGTATGCGTTCGAGCAAATCCTCGTCGTAGCGCGATTGCGAAAGTGCTGTGTCGAAACGCTGCCCCAACTGAGCTTCATCTGGCAGAGCTCCAAAAAAACTCGGATCGACTAACGCATCCATGACTTGTGGGTGGCGGGCAAGCGTGTCGCCCAGCCGTGGTGCAATGCCAAGGACCAGAACGATTAGGGCAATGAGCTCGGGATTCTGTCGGAGCATCGATAGAAGCCGTGCCGGACCATGCAAATTGGAGAGAAAATGGTCGAAAAGGATAAGCGTGGCGTTTGGATTGTCCGTTCGAGCCAAGTGCTCCAGCAGCGTCGGCATCAAGGCTTCGATTTGGCTGCGCGCCGTTTCACCTTTGAGAGTCCGATGACTCCCATTCAACCAGTGGCGAATAATGTTGGATGTCTCAAGCGGCGCCTTGAACCCAAGATCGGCGAGTCGATCAAGCGTCTTGTGATCGTCGGCCTCAGGCGGAAATGCAAGCACCGCACGATCAGCGCCCGGTTGCTTTTCAAACAGGCGGGCGTAGTAGCTCTGGACCCTATCGAGATGCCCAAGCAAAACTTTCGCAAAAGAATCGCGATCAGCAAAGCCCAGAAAGCGGGCAAAGCGCTCAACACTTGCGTGCTCTGAGGGTAACGTCTGTGTCTGCTCGTCATTCATCATCTGCAGGCGGTGTTCGACCAACCGAAGAAAGCAATAAGCCTCCTTCATTGCGTCCCGCGCTGCCTCGTCGATCCATTTGTCCTCACACAGCTTATCGAGTGTCGTCAGCGTGTCCCGATCCCGCAACGCAGGATTACGGCCGCCAGCGATGAGCTGTTGGGTCTGCGCAAAAAATTCAATCTCGCGAATGCCGCCGCGTCCAAGCTTGATATTGTGACCTTCGACAGCAATTTCGCCGTGTCCGCGATAGGCATTGATCTGCCGCTTCATCGCATGGACATCTGCAACGGCGGCAAAATCCAGATATTTCCGCCAAACGAATGGCGCGATCTCGTTGAGCATCGCCTCCCCGGCAGCAATATCGCCTGCGCAGGCGCGCGCCTTTATCATCGCTGCCCTCTCCCAATTCTGACCAACGCTCTCGTAGTAGGAGATCGCGGCTTCGGTAGAAATTGCGATTGCCGTGGATGCCGGATCGGGCCGCAGACGCAAATCTGTCCGGAATACGTAGCCGTCGACTGTGCGCTCCTGAAGGAGCTTCACCAACCGCTGTGTCATTCGCACAAAGAGGGGCGATGGCTCTGCATTATTCGGCAACACAGACGCGGCTGGATTATACAGAACGATTAGATCTATATCGCTTGAGAAATTGAGCTCGAACGCTCCCATCTTGCCCATCGCGAGCACGATATAACCGCTTTCAACTTGAGGAGTTGCGGTGTTCTTGAGCACCAGTCGCCCGGCGCGAGCAGCATTAGCCAAACAAAACCTTGCCGCCGCATCGACGGCCGTGTCGGCAAGGTCCGTGAGGGCGCGGGCTGCTCGCATAATCGGCCAAGCTCCGCCGATATCTGCAAGCGCAATGAGCAGCGCGGCTTCGCTTTTCATGCGGCGTAGCAACCGCATTGCATCGACTTCGTCCTTGCATGTTGCGACCGCCCGAGCATTTTGGCTTAGGAGAGCGTGAAGGTGTTGATCGGGGTCGGCTTGAAGTAAACGCAATAGCCGATCTGGCTCACGACTCGCCAGATCCCACAGGTAGGAAGAGCTTTCGGCGAGGCTTTCTAAAAGCCTCTGGATGATCGGTTTATCGGCAAGGAGCGCCTTGACTGGCTTCGCCTGCGTGGGGGTTAGCTCCACAAGCCAGCCGTCAATTCGCGAACGGGCGGTTTTCCGATCGGACAGCCGCGGCGCAATTACGATGCGCTCAGCGAGTGTCGCAGCTTTTATACCTGCCCGTGCGGCAGCTTTGCGGACAGCCGGTTTGCGGGCGGTCCTGTCTTTGGTGGGACGTTTCATCCACCAATCTGTACCGGCCCTCCCCGCGGCAAGGCAATGATGCTTTTAAGACCTGGATTATTGTCTGCGAGTGTCAATTCGCCGCCGTGGAGCCGTGCCACGGCGGAAGCAAGGCTCAAACCAAGGCCGGATCCGGGTTTCGAACGACTCTGTTCCAGCCGTACAAAACGCTCGATCACGCGAGAGCGGTCCGCTTCAGGGATACCGGGTCC
The DNA here is from genome assembly GCA_025451355.1 of Pseudolabrys sp. Taxonomy (GTDB): domain Bacteria; phylum Pseudomonadota; class Alphaproteobacteria; order Rhizobiales; family Xanthobacteraceae; genus Pseudolabrys. Next base: position 15,000 of record JANWKN010000141.1, read on the forward strand.
GCTGTCCGCTACAGTGAGCAGAATGCGATCACCCTCGCTGAGCGCACGCACAACAATCTCCGCGGGCCCACCGTTTACCGTTCCATTGCGAGGTTCTGCGTATTTAATCGAGTTGTCGACGAGGTTAGCGAGCGCCTGACTGATAAGCTCACGATTGCCATTCAATGGCGCCGGTGTTTCGGCTTCCACCTTGAGCGCAATTCCTTTTTCTTCCGCCAGAGGCTCGTACAACTCACCGATATCGTGGGCAATCTCGGCGGCATCGAATTCGCTCATATTTTCACGAGCCTGCCCGGATTCTGCGCGTGCGATCATCAATAGCGCGTTAAATGTCCGAATCAGACCGTCGGATTCTTCGATTGTATTTTCCAGCGCGGCCCGATATTCGGATTCTTTTTTAGCCGAGCGCAACGCTTGTTCGGCGCGATTGCGCAGGCGGGTCAGAGGCGTTTTGAGATCGTGTGCAATGTTGTCGGAAACTTCTTTCAACCCGTGCATCAGCGCCTCTATGCGTTCAAGCATCAAATTGAGGTTTTCTGCCAGACGATCGAGCTCGTCACCGGTACCCGCGACCGGCAACCGGCCTCCGAGGTCTCCTTGCATGATGGTGCGCGTGGTCTCAGTCATGGCATCAACCCGCCGCAAAACGCGTCGGGTGACAAACAATCCGCCGACAAGTCCTAATACGATCACGATCGCAATCGACCATCGTCCTGCCGATATTACGATATTGTAGAGGCGCTCGCGCTCGTCGAGATCCCGGCCCACCAGCAGGCGGAAACCACCCGGAAGTTGAAAGACGCGCGCCAACGCGCGATGCTCCGGATGCTCAGCCGAGTCGGATTCATCTAGGCGACGGTAGGCCGTTTCCGTCCAGCCTGCATTGTCGAGAGTACCAGGCGGCAAAGACGTTACGTTACCGGCGAGCGATTCCCCGGCAAAGGTTGTGACAAGATAGAGACTCGAGCCCGGGCGACGCGCCCGCGCATCGACAACAGCCACAAGTCGTCTGACACCGCCAAGTCGATATTGTTCGGACAGGCCTGTAATTTCAGCGTTTACAGTATCGGTAATCTGCTCGGTGATCAGACGACGCGTATTGAGAGCAAAATACCCAAGGAGAAAAGCTGCAAACAACGCAAACACGGTCAAATAGACCAGCGTCAGCTTAAACGTGGTCGTGCGAAAAAGTTTACCGAGCGCCGTCACGTATCATGTATCCCGCGCCGCGAACCGTATGCAAAAGCGGCAGGGAGAAACCTTTATCGATTTTCGAGCGCAAGCGCGAGATATGAACGTCGATCACATTGGTTTGTGGGTCAAAATGGTAATCCCACACATTTTCTAACAGCATAGTGCGAGTAACAACTTGCCCCGCGTGCTGCATCAGATACTCGAGGAGCCGAAATTCACGGGGCTGCAGCGAGATTTCATCCTGCCCACGATGCACTTGGTGCGACAGGCGATCGAGCTTGAGATCGCCGACACGGAGCACAGTCTCTTCGCTCCGGCCAACCCGACGGCGAGCCAATACCTCGACCCGCGCAAGCAATTCTGAGAATGAATAAGGCTTCGGCAGATAGTCGTCACCGCCTGCACGAAGCCCTTTAACCCGGTCATCGACCTGGCCGAGAGCCGAGAGGATCAAGGCTGGGGTTTCCATACCCTTTGCGCGCAGGGCGCCGATTACGGCCAGCCCGTCGCGTTTGGGTAGCATGCGATCGACAATGAGGACGTCATACTGGCCGCCGAGGGCCATGGCCAAGCCATCGTCGCCATCCGTTGCGGCATCGGCGACGTGGCCAACCTCGCGGAATGCCTTGACCAGATAGTCCGCAGCGTCGCGGTCGTCCTCAATAACCAAAAGGCGCATGGTCACCCGATCCGGTTGCGCTTCGGCTATCCTACCGAAAGGACGCTGCCTATTGATATCCGGATAAGGGGACATCGGTCACACCAATTCCAGTCAATTCGGTGGCGAGGCTACTTTGCCCCCATTTATATACGCGAGGGGGTGGCGGAGACCGCCACCCCCACCGCGACCCCACCCCAGCGGGGGCGACGGATGCCGGGGTTGGAGCTCGCGCGAAAAGCGGCGATCAAAAACATGCCGCCTTCCGATGTTTGCCGGGACGGGCATGACGCCCGCCCCGTTGAGGGCAGACCCACAGGCGGGGGCGACGGATGCCGGTGGGCGTCCCCAAAACCATGTCAGCCGCGGCCAAGCGGCAGGGCAACGAACCGTGTGTTGTCACCCTTTTTCACGCGAAGCAGAACGCTGCGCTTTCCTTCGGTGCGCGCACTGGCGACCACGTCCCGCACATCATTCGGCGTCGAAACGGATTTGCCTGCGACCTCGAGAATCACATCTCCGGTCGAGAAACCGTGATCGGCGGCAACACCCGTGGAGTCCACGCCAGTAACCACGACTCCTTCGGCGCCTGATCCAGCCACACGCGAAGCCGGAGCCAGGGTGAGGCCGAGCTTGCCGACATCAGCGTCATTATCACCGCCTTCTGCGTCGGCCCGCGCCTCTTTGGCGTTCGGTAGTTCACCGAGCGTGAGGTTGACCGTCTTTTCCGAACCCTTGTGCAGAACCGTCAACTTTACTGACGCCATTGGCGCTATCGCTCCGATCCTCTTCGCAAGATCGCGCGCGTCTTTTACTTCCTTGCCATCGACCGCCGTGATGACATCGCCGGCCTCGATACCGGCTTTCTGCGCCGGACTATTTGCCTGAGGCTCGGCAACAAGCGCACCTTCCGCCTTCTTCAGGCCGAGGCTATCCGCGATATCCTGCGTGACCGGTTGAATCTGAACCCCGATCCAACCGCGTGTAACTGATCCGTGCTCTTTGAGCTGAGCAATCACGGTGTTGACCGTGTCGGACGGGATTGCAAACGCAATCCCGACTGAGCCACCGGACGGCGAGAAGATCGCGGTATTAACGCCGATGACGTTGCCGTCGGTGTCGAATGTCGGGCCACCGGAGTTACCCTTGTTCACCGGCGCATCGATCTGAATGAAATCGTCGTAGGCGCTGGCACCGATATCGCGACCGCGCGCCGACACGATGCCGGCTGTAACGGTACCGCCCAGGCCGAACGGATTTCCGACTGCGAGGACCCAATCTCCGATGCGCGGAGACCTTTCGGAGAGTTTCACATAAGGGAATGGTCCATCCTCGACCTTGATCAGCGCGAGATCTGTGCGCGGATCCGTCCCGATCACTTTGGCTGTATGCAATTTGCCATCATCGGTCGTGATTTGAACGCTTTCAGCCTTTTCGACCACGTGATTGTTGGTTACTGCGTAGCCGTCAGCGGAAATGAAGAAGCCCGAACCTTGACCGGTAATAACATTGCGACCGCGTCCGCGGGGCATACCCTCTTGTCCGTTCGGAGCATCGGGCATTCCAAAGCGGCGAAAGAACTCACGTAGCCCCGGAGGAACATCGTTCGAGCCAAGCCCATTGACCTGCGCCCCACCGTCGACTTTGACGCGGACAGAAATGACGGCCGGTTTGACCTTCTCGACAATGTCGGCAAAACCGACCGGCGCCTGCATCTTGCGCGCCTGCTCCGAAAGATTCTGTGCGAGCGCGGCAGGATATTGGCCTAGCGGATTGAGATTCGGAGAAATGACAAGCGCTGCCGCACCAAGTCCGGCAATGGTCGTCGCGAGGAGGATCAACCGTCGGGCGCGCAACACGCGCGATTTATTGGGAGCATCAGGAGCGGGAACAACGCTCGGCTTCATCAGAAAATCTCCATCGGGAGCCGTGGCGCACGTGCGCGCCGTTCAATCCAAGATGGGACGATGAGCCTTACGAGGTCCTGTCGGCAGGATTAAACTTTTGTAAGGTTTGGAGAACGTTATTTTTGCGATTCATCTGAATAATCAATGGTCGCGAGCGGCGGGGTCGACCAAAGTCGAAAGCCGCCGCTCCTCCTCTTGATTGAGGCACTCAGGTTCCGATCGCAGCGAAATGCGCCGCGCTCTCGTCAAAAGCCAAATTAGTCCGACAAACAGTGCAAGTGGCGGCAATCCCCACAGGAGCAAAGTGTGTTTCTCAAATGCTGGCTTCAGGAGAACGAACTCGCCATAGCGGGATACCAAGAAATCGAGCACCTCCTGATCGCTGTCCCCTCTGGTAAGTCGTTCACGAACCAGCAGTCGGAGGTCGCGTGCCAACGGCGCTTCGGAATCATCGATCGATTGGTTTTGGCAAAACTAGGATGAACACGCCGCGTGCCGGATCGTTGGCGAACGTATGCACCGATGTGAGCACGCCCGACCGCACGAGAAAAGTACCGATGAGCGAAAGTGAGAAGGCGAGTATGGCAAGCAACAGCGTCCA
>JANWKN010000142.1 GCA_025451355.1 Pseudolabrys sp.
ACGACATAGGTGGAGGTGATTTCCTCCACCGTGCCGTACTCGTTCTCGACGGTGACGCCGTCGTAGAGCCGGATCGGCTGCGTCATCGCCAGCTGCACGCCCGCCATCAGATTGCTCAGCACGGGCCGTGCGGCGAGGCCGGCAATGATGCCGGCAATGCCGGCTGAGGCGAAAAGGCTCAGGCCGTATTGGCGCACCGCAGGGAAGGTCATCAGCGCGGCGCCGAGCGTAAGCAGCACCAACACAACGTCGAGGGTGCGAGACAGCACTTGCACCTGCGTGTTGTGTTTGCGTGCGAGCAGATTGTCGTCGCTGTCGAGACTAAATCGCCGCAGGTAGAGCGAGGCGGCAATGTGCGACGCAATGATGGCGCCCCAGCCGATCAAGCCGATCACCGCGACCGCCATCAGCCGCGCCAGCATTTCCGCGAATTCAGGTTTCAGCGCGCAACCGGAATGGCCACGATCATCGCCAAAATCAAAAGCGCAAGCCGACTCAGTCCGCTCGTCTGATTGAATGTCGAATAGAGATAAGGGTAGCGTCCAGCTCTCAGCGAATCCATGGCGCCTTAATATCATCAACAAAAACGGCGGCGAATATGGTTTTTTGCCTGCAAGTTGGCGGCCTTCCGTCGCTGGACATTACGGCGGTGAGGTGGCAAAAGGCCCGCGTTCCAGTCGTTTTCAAGCGCGGCGGCGATGAAAAATTTCCTGCTCAAGCTGTTCACTTGGTGGAATTCGCAGACGTTTGGAACCCAGTTCTGGACCTGGATGTATGGCGAGCCGGTCGGCGACGACGAGTTCGGCAATCGCTACTACCGCACCTGCGGCGGCAAAATCGATAAGACGCTTGGCTTCGAGCGCCGGTGGGTGATCTACAACGGTTACACCGAAGCCTCGAGCATACCGCCGTCCTGGCACGGCTGGCTGCACCACACGGTCGATACGCCGCCGACGGAGGAAAACTATAAGCCGCATTTCTGGCAGAAGCCGCACCGGCCCAACATGACCGGCACGCCTGGCGCTCTGCGGCCTCCCGGCTCGACACTTGCGGCCGGGCGCCGTCCCAAAGCGACCGGCGATTACAAGGCTTGGAATCCGGGCATCAAATAATCGGCGATTACGCCGTGATCGCTGGCTTTGGCGGTAATTGACGGACTGTGGTGAATAGGCCTACCTGATCGCCCTTCCAACGCCGTATTCCCCGTGTTAACCGGGCGTTGCTACCGGCGACGGACACGCCGGCCAGGCGAAACAGCCGGGATTTGATGGCGCCTCGCATCTGTTCAGTCGTGATATTGACGGTGGCCGCTCTGGCGGCACCACCCGCCATGGAACCCGCTCTGGCCCAATCTGGAGACCGGAATCCATTCACCGACTTACTTGGATCGATCTTCGGCAACCCGCCACCGCGCCCGCCGGCCGATCTACCTACGGCGCCGCCATCGCGACAGCCGCAACAACAGCAACCGTATTACCCGAGCGGGCGTGGCGATACGCCACCCTCGCAGCCGCTTCCCGCGCCGATGAACTTGCCGCCATCGAACCGTCCGGGAGGCGGCGCCGTCCAGTCGCAGGAATTGCCCCCACCATCCGGCGGAGTGTTGGCGCCCGCGCCGCCACCCGGTCAAACGCCGCAAGGCACCGCCGTCGCGCCGGGTCAGACGCCGTCGGCTCTGCCGCCGGGTCCCGATTCGCCGCGCAACGCGCCGCAACCGACGAACACGGCGCCGCAGCCGAGCGACGCGGTGGTCGTCGAACCGCCTGCGCAGCGCATTATCAATCCAACGGCAGTGTTCGCCGGTCTCGACAAGATCACCGGCCGCATCATTTCGTTCGATGTTGCGATCAATGAGACGGTGCAGTTCGGTGCGCTGCAGGTGACGCCGCGTGTGTGCTACTCGCGGCCGCCGACCGAGACGCCGAACACGGATGCTTTCGTGGAGGTCGACGAGGTGACGCTGCAGGGTGAGATCAAGCGCATCTTTACCGGCTGGATGTTCGCCGCGAGCCCGGGCCTGCACGCGGTCGAACATCCGATTTACGACGTTTGGATTACCGACTGCAAAGGCGGGCAGGCGCCAACTGTCGCCGACGCACCCGAGGCGAAACCGCCCGCGCAGCAACAGCAGCAACAGCAGCAACAGCAGCAAACGCAACAACGGCGATCGCCGGCTCCCCCGCCAACGGCGCAGCGTGCTGCGCCGCCGCCACCGCCGCCTCCGACTGCACAACGCACGCCGCCGCCTCAGCAGCCGCCGAGTCTCTTTCCATTTCCATTCTTGCGGTAACGGCTTTGAGGCGTCCGGGACGCTAGTCGTTGACGCGAATAGTGCTCAGCACATTCTCGCCGCTCAGGCTCTGATTGATCGGTTGGGCGGCGAAATCGGCTTCGCCGGTGAGCGCTTCCTCCAGCATTCGGTGATAGCGCCGCTTCGGAACTTCAACGGCGCCGAAGGTTCGCAGATGGTCGGTTACGTATTGCGTGTCGAGCAGGCGATAGCCTCCTGCTCGCAATCGCGCGACAAGGTGGACGAGCGCAATCTTTGAAGCATCGCGCGCGCGGTGAAACATGCTTTCGCCGAAGAATGCGCGGCCGAGAGATACACCATAGAGGCCTCCGACGAGCTCGTTGCCGTCGTAGACCTCGACCGTGTGACAATGGCCGCGTTCGAATAATGCGCGATAGATGCGGCGGATACGGGCATTGATCCAGGTGCGGGACCGGTCCTGCTTCGGTTCGGCGCAGCCTTCGATCACGGCATCAAAGTCGCGATCGACGTGAACTGTCCAAGGCGTGGAGCGCACGGTGCGCGCGAGCCGCGCGGGAACGTGAAATCCTTCGAGCGGAATGATCCCGCGCATGTCCGGTTCGATCCAATAGAGTGCTGGATCGTCCGCGCTTTCAGCCATCGGGAAGATGCCGCAAGCATAGGCCTTGAGCAGCACGTCCGTCGTGATTTCAATGAAGGCGTTTTCGCGGTTTGCCATGACCACTTCCTGGCAACGGAAAATCTAATCCTAGGGTGCGGTCAGCGGTTCTTACAAGGGCAAGCTCGCCCTAACTCTCCATGCCGCCGCGCGCCAGGAACTGCTCCAGCCAGTGGATGTGATAGTTACCGTCAATGATGTCCGTTTCACGCACAAGCGCGCGAAAAAGCGGCAGCGTCGTTTCGATGCCATCCACAACCACTTCGTCCAGTGCGCGTTTCAATCGCATCAGGCATTCAGTGCGCGTCTTGCCATGCACGATCAGTTTGCCGACCAGTGAGTCGTAGTAAGGCGGGATGGTGTAGCCCTGGTACACGGCGGAATCGATGCGCACGCCGAGGCCGCCAGGCGGATGATAGTGAAGGATCTTGCCCGGCGAAGGACGGAAGGAAACGGGGTTCTCGGCATTGATGCGGCATTCGATTGCGTGGCCGTGGAACTTCACGTCACTTTGCTTGATCGTAAGCGGGGTGCCGGCGGCCACGCGGATTTGCTCGAAGATCAGGTCAATGTCGGTGATCATCTCGGTGACCGGATGTTCGACCTGAATGCGCGTGTTCATCTCGATGAAGTAGAACTTTCCGTCTTCGTAGAGAAACTCTACGGTGCCGACGCCCAGATAACCGATCTCGCGCATCGCTTTCGCTACCGTTTCGCCGATCGCATCGCGCGAACTCGCATTGAGTGCGGGAGAGTGGCCTTCTTCCCATACCTTCTGATGGCGGCGCTGCAGCGAACAATCGCGTTCGCCCATGTGAATCGCATCGCCCTTGCCGTCGCCGAGGACCTGAATTTCGATGTGGCGCGGCCGTTCGAGATATTTTTCGATGTAGACGGCGTCATCACCAAACGCGGCTTTGGCTTCGGCCCGCGCTGTTGACAGGGCGACGGAAAGTTCACCCGCATTGCGTGCGACTTTCATGCCGCGGCCACCACCGCCGGCCGCCGCCTTGATGAGAACCGGATAGCCGAGGTCACCGGCGATCTTCGCCGCTTCCTGATCGGAGCCGACGCCACCCTCTGAGCCCGGCACAACCGGAATCCCGAGTTTCTTTGCCGTGCGCTTGGCTTCGATCTTGTCGCCCATTAGTCGAATGTGCTCGGCCTTGGGACCGATGAACTGCACGCCGTGGTCGGCCAGTATTTCGGCAAAGCGTGCATTCTCCGAAAGAAAGCCATAACCCGGATGCACCGCATCGGCGCCGGTGATCTCGCAGGCCGACAGAATGGATGGGACGTTGAGGTAGCTGTCCTTTGCCGCGGGCGGTCCGATGCACACGCTCTCGTCGGCAAACCGCACATGCATGGCATCCGCGTCGGCGGTGGAATGCACGGCCACGGTCGGTATGCCGAGCTCTTTGCAGGCGCGCAGCACCCGGAGTGCGATCTCGCCACGGTTGGCGATCAGGATCTTGTCGAACATTCTTTCCGCTCACCGCGTTGACATGACGAATGAGAGATCGGACATCCTCACTCGATAATCACCAACGGTTCGCCGAATTCCACCGGCTGACCGTCCTCGAACAGAACTTGAATCACGGTGCCGGCGCGCGGGGCGGGAATCTGGTTCATCGTTTTCATCGCTTCCACGATCAGCAGCGTATCGCCGGCTTTGACCTTGCCGCCGATATCGATGAAAGGTTTGCCGCCGGGCTCCGGCGCGGCATAGGCGGTGCCGACCATCGGCGAAATCACCACGCCGGGGTGTTTTGAAGGATCGATCGGTTTTACCGCGGCTTCCGCTCCGGGTTGCGGCGCGACTTCCACGCGCACCGCGGCGGACGGAACGGTCGAGATCGCTGCCGCACGCGCCACGCGGACGCGTTTGCCGTCCTGCTCAATTTCAATCTCGGTTAGCCCCGTTTCATCCAGGAGCGCGGTGAGCTCATGAATCAAGTCCCGATCGATGATTGACTTGGGCGACTTTGACATCATGCGTCCGCTGGCGCTCAATCCTTTTGCCTAGCGCCAAGCAGTCCGGCGAGCCCTGTGATCGCGAGTGCGTAGCCGTCGACACCAAATCCGGCGATCACCGCCTTGGCCACTTTCGAAATATAGGAATTGTGCCGGAAGCTTTCGCGCGTATGAATGTTGGTGATGTGCACCTCGATCGCGGGAAGTTTCACTGCGAGAAGTGCATCCATGATGGCGATCGACGTCGTAGTGTAGCCGGCCGGATTGATGACGATGGCGCCGGCATCTTTCGTATGCGCCTCTTGAATCCAGTCGATCAGTTCGCCTTCCCGGTTCGATTGCCGAAAGACGATATCGAGGCCGAACCGCTTGGCGGTCTCGGCGCACAGCTTTTCCACGTCGGCAAGCGTCGCGCGACCGTATTTTTCCGGCTCGCGCGTGCCGAGCAGGTTCAAATTGGGTCCGTTGAGAACGTAGATTGTAGTTTTTGCCATGAATCCCGTCCGCGCTCGCTCGATGCGCGTGAAACCAGCGCGCTTTATAAGTTGCCCGGAAGATAAGGGGAAGCCCGGATAAGGCTCAGATTTTAGCTTTGCAGTTGCCAGCCTGGGTTTCAGCTGCCACCCAATCGATCACCTCCCTGAGCGCCGTTAACCTTCTGCGGCCGGCGGCCATGGCCTTTCTGAAGGTTGCGATCTGGCGGTCCGCGCTGGTGCCTTGGGCTGCGATGACATGGAGATGTCTGATTTCGTTCACGCAGCCGAGGGCGTCGGCGTCTTCGGCGATGAAATCGATCACCTGATCGAGCCATTGCACAAGCGTGAGCGGCGAGCGTGAGAACGGTTCGACAAACGTCGCCTCGATGCCATAACGCTGGGCGTGCCACTTGTTCTCCTGCGTGATAGCGCGGCCGACGCGGTCGAAGCCGGCATTGAGTGCCCGATCGCGATCAAGCGCGCGAACGAGGCAGCGAAACAAGGCAGCGACAGCGATGGCATCGTCCAGGCGCGTGCAACTATCGGCGACACGCAATTCGATGGTCGGATTGTTGAGCGAGGGCCGGATCGCCCACCAGATGTAGCTCTCGTCTGGAATGATTTTCGCCCATGTGAGCGCCGCTACAAACTCGCGATAGTCGTCATTGGTGCGGAACAACTCAGGCAGGCCCGTGCGCGGTAGTTCGTCATAAGCGGCGAGCCGGTAGCCCACAAGACCGGTGAGATGGCCCTGCCAGAATGGCGACGATGTCGTGAGCGCGAGCAGGAGCGGTAGGTAAGCCGTTAGCCGCATGATCAGATTGATGCGTGTATCGACATCCGGCACAGCAACATGGACATGCATGCCGCACAGCATGTTGCGGTAACCGACCATCTGCAGGTCATCCATGATCGCACCGTAGCGCGCCTTGCGCGTCACCACCTGCTCGGGCCAGTAAGCGAGGGGGAAGGTGCCCATAGCGGCGAGGCCAAGCCCGTATTCGGCTGCCAGCTGCCCCAGCGTGCGGCGGTAGTGTGCGAGGTGTCCGCGCGCCTCCTGCGGACTGTCGCAGGGAGGTGTGGCGACCTCGATCTGCGACTGCAACATTTCTGTCATCACATGGTCGCCCAGTTGTTTTTGGGCACGTAACAGAAATCTCTTGTTGGCGCGGCGCACCGAATGGCGCGTCTTCGCGTCGAAAAGGAAGTATTCCTCTTCCATGCCAAATGAGTACATGCGCGCGACAACCGCCCCGGCGGAACTTTGTTCCGTTATCGCCTGACGCGAAAATGGCCGCCGCAGATGCGCCGCGGCGGCCGATAACTACAGAGACTGCTGACTGACGTCGTCCGTCAGCAGGTCGGCTTGCCGCAGCGCGAGGTATTGACCTTTTCCTTAAGCGCATCGAGGCCGACGGCGCCGACCACGACATTGTCGCCGATCACATAGCTCGGCGTGCCGTTTAGTCCGAGGGCCTCGGCAAGCTTGAAGTTCTCCTGAAGGCTGGCCTTCACCTCGGCGCTAGCGAGATCCTTCTCCAGGCGGACCACGTCGAGGCCGATGTCCTTGGCAACTGCAAGCGCTCGCGCTTTGTCGGCCTGGCCGCGGCCGCCGAGAAGTTTTTGGTGGAATTCGAGATATTTCTTGCCGGTCTTGTCCTGCATACGCACCGCGACCGCGACTTGAGCAGCTTCGACCGAGCCGGGCCCAAGGACCGGAAATTCCTTGAGGACGACCTTAAGCTTGGGATCGTCCTTCAGTAATGTGAGCATGTCGTCCATGGCACGCTTGCAGTAGCCGCAGTTGTAGTCGAAGAACTCCACGAACGTTACATTGCCGTCCGGATTTCCGAGCACGACCTGGCGCGGTGAGCTGAAGATAGTTTGCGCGTTGTCCTTGATCGTCACTTTGTGCTTTTCCGCGTCCGCCGCGGTCTGACGCTTGTCGAGCTCGGCCATCGCATCCTGAATGACTTCGGGATGTGCGATCAGATAGTCGCGCACGACACGTTCCACTTCACTGCGCTGACCGGCGCTTAATTCATCGGCACGCGAGGCCTGTGGCACAGCAATGGTCAGCAAGGCCGCACAGGCGGCGGCGATAAAGCACGGTCTGAATGTCATGGAGACTTTCCTCATTATTGAACTCTGGCGTTTGCACTCGGTTTGACGTTCACGATGTCATCGGCCCGCACCCACGCCGGCGAACCGACTGGCAGACGGGTCTTGGCACGCGTGGCCAGCTGGCGGGCAGTCTTGAGATCGCCGCGCGCGAACGCGGCTTGCGCCGACGCGAGGTCGGCATTGGCGAGATCGCCTTTGCGGCCGTAGGCCATCGCAAGCTGCGAATAGGCCTCAGGCGCCTCGGGTTCGCGCGCGATCGCCGAGCGAAGAAGGCTAACCGCTTCTTCTGCGAGCTTTGGATTGTTGGTGGCGTTGAGCGCCTGCGCGAGCATGATCTCGATCAACGGGTTCTCGTGCGAAAGCTGCGAAGCCTGTCGCAGGGGCGCTACGGCCTCGGCGGGCCGGGCTCCCTCAAGCAGCGCTTGGCCTTTGAGTTCATAAAAATACGGATTGTTGGGCTGGACTTGGATTAGTGCGTCGATCTGCGAAATCGCCTGCCGCAGATCCGAGTTGCGATAGGTCGAAATGGCGCGCGCATACCGTGCAGGAAGGCTGTGATCGCTTGCCGGATAGCGGCGGGCAACAGTATCTGGCCGCTCCAGAAATCCGGCCAACTTCGCGCGCATCATGTCGTGCCGCAGTTGCAACTCGGGCGAATCCTTTTTGTCCCAATACGGACTTGCCTTTGCGATTGTCTCGAGCGCGGCGACGCGATCGGCCGGCATCGGATGCGTCTGCAAGTAGGGATCGATATAACGCGAATTGAACAACACTTCGTTGCTAAGGCGTTTAAACAGATCGACCATTCCTTTCGGCGACTGACCGGTGGCATTCAAGAATTTGACGCCGGCGTGGTCGGCCTGGTCTTCCTGCGTGCGTACGTAGGCGAGCACCGAACGCATGATGGCCGTCTGCGGCGCCATAATCGCCGCCCCTCCGACGTCGCCGGCGGCCCCCCCGCGCGATGCGGCAACCGCAGCACCTACGCCGGCGAGCAACGCGATAATTCCAGCCGTTTGTGCGCTGGCCAGTTGTTCTCTCAAGCGCTGGAGGTGACCTCCAGCAAGGTGTCCGGTTTCGTGGGCGAAGATACCAATGATTTCGTTTGGCGTTTTGGCATCGAAAAGGGCGCCCGCATTGATGAAGATGTGCCGGCCGTCCATGACGAAGGCGTTAAACGCGCGATCACTAAGCACCACGACCCGCACGTTCTGTTTGGCTAATCCGGCGGCGCGCAGAACGGGTTGCGCGTAGTCGCGTAAAAGCTGTTCGATTTCGGCATCCCGAATCAGCGGCATCCCACGCGTGACGCTGTCCTGGGCGCGCGCGGGTGCGAGGACGGGTCCGCCCCCCGCGGCCCCAACAGCAATCGCTGCGAGCAATGCGATCGCCCGGGCTGCTGGCGCCATGCGCCGCGTCCTGATAGGTGTGCCGTGAAAGGACATCCCGATTTTCTGCCAGATTTCGGCGTGAACCTAGTGACGCGCTTAAGGGCGGTCAACGCGGCCAACGATCACGACTGGGTCATGAAAAGGCCCTTCGCAAACAATCTGCCGAATACGGCAACAGCGGGGCAGGGCAACGAGGCGCGATGGGCCGAAAGCGATGCTTGAAAAGGCAAAACAGCTCCTGAAACCATCGAAACGCAGCGATGTGCCGCCTTTCATTGTCATGGACGTCATGGCTGCGGCCGCACAGCGTGAGGCGCAGGGCGCCCATATCATTCATATGGAGGTAGGTCAGCCCGCGGCGCCAGCGCCGGCAACCGCCATCAAGGCCGCTCAGGCCGCGCTCGCGCTCGGGCGCATCGGATATACCGAGACGCTCGGCATCCCGTCATTGCGGGGGCGTATCGCGCGCCACTATCAGGAGGCATACGGGCTCTCGCTCGATCCCGAACGCGTGGTGGTAACGACCGGATCTTCCGGCGGCTTCGTCCTCGCTTTTCTTTCATTGTTTGAGCCAGGGGACCGCGTCGCGCTGGCGAATCCGGGTTATCCGCCGTACCGCCATATCCTCTCCGCGCTGGGTTGCGAACCGGTGCTGATCGAAACTTCGGAGCAGACGCGTTGGGCGCTTTCGCCCAAGGCTCTCATCGCCGCGCATCAGCGCGCACCGCTCAAGGGCGTGGTGATCGCCAGCCCTGCCAACCCGACCGGCACCATGATGGATGCCGATGCGCTCTCGCGACTCATATTGGTCGCCGAGGCCGAAGGCATCCGGGTGATTTCCGATGAGATCTATCACGGGCTCGATTATGCATTTACCGCGGAGACAGCCGTTGGCATTTCCGAACGCGCTGTTATCATCAATTCGTTCTCAAAATATTTCTGCATGACGGGCTGGCGGATCGGCTGGATGGTGGTGCCGGAAAATCTCGTGCGCACGATCGATCGCTTACAGGGCAATCTCGCGATTTCGGTGCCGACACTCGCACAATTCGCCGGCGAGGCCGCTTTCGAGGGGCGGGAAGAGATGGAGCGGGTCAAGCACGGTTACGAAGAGAACCGCCGAATCCTGTGCGACGGACTGCCGAAAGCCGGGCTCGACAAATTTCTGCCGGTGGATGGCGCGTTCTATCTCTACGCGGACATCTCAAGATTTTCGGACGACAGTCTCGACTTTGCGAAACGTATGCTGAACGAGGCCGGCGTTGCAGCAACTCCGGGCATCGATTTCGACCCAAACAACGGTCGACATTTCCTGCGCTTCTGTTACGCGGGCTCCGCCACCGAGATGCATGAAGCCGTAAAACGGATCGCCAATTGGCTCCGGCGCTAGGCAGATATGACGATCCGTCCGATCAAAATTCCACATCCAGTTCGACGACTTCGTCCGGCTCGGCTTTCGCCGCGTCTACCCATTCGCGCATCTGCGGGAGTGCCATGACGGTCGCGCAATAGGCGGTGCAGTCGCTGTCGAGCTTGACGTCGTAGCTGAGAAAGCGCGTCACGACGGGTGCAAACATTGCGTCTGCCATGCAAGCCGTAGCGCCGAACAGAAAAGGACCTTTGTCGGTCGCAAGGCATTCGCGCCAGATGCTGACGATGCGGTTGATATCGGCCTGCGCACCGGCCCAGACCTTAAATCCAGGATGATGTGCTTTCAGATTCATCGGCAGCGCGGATCGTAAATTCGAAAAGCCAGAATGCATCTCGCCGCTGATTGCACGGCACCGGGCACGGGCACCAAGCGTTTTGGGGAGTAACCCGGCTGTCGGCAGGATCTCGTTCAGATATTCGGCGATCGCCAAAGTGTCCCAGATCTTGATGCCATTGTGCGTGAGGCACGGGACCAGAAACGACGGGGACAGCAACAACAATTCGGCGCGCGTAGAAGGATCGTCGCTGTCGACGACTTTCTCCTCGAAGTCGAGTTCCGCGAGCTTGCACAGCAGCCAGCCGCGTAGGGACCAGGAGCCATAGTTTTTGCTTGCTATCGTCAGGGCGGCCTTGGCCATAGAGCACGAATGCTCCCTGTTGGTTTAGGCCCGGCAGCCGCAGCTTAGACGAAAGTGAAGTTCTTTCAATAGTTTCCCGCCCTGCAAAATCGCTCAGAATTGAGATTGTCCCCAATTTGTCAGCGCTTGCCGGCTTGCCGCGAAATTCATCTCGCAGTGCAGCATAAAATGCTCTAGCCTCTGGGGTGCGGTCCGCCGGGGCCGCTAGGAAGTGGATGCTCTATCAGGCCTATCAGGCGCACGCCGACATTATGGGGCCCGTGCGCAAGTTCGCTGGCATTGCGGCCAGGGCGGCGGGGGTAAAACTCAACGGCGCGGCAAGTCCGACCGTTTTGAGCAATCTTACCGCCGCTTATGAACTCATCGCCCGCGCGGGCCTCTCGCACGAGCGTCCGGCCTACGGAATTGATACGGTTACGATCAACGGCCAAGAGGTGGCGGTGACCGAGGAAGCGGCTGATACGACGCCGTTCGGCACTTTGTTACGTTTCAAAAAAGAAGCAGTGGCCGCGCAGCCCCGCGTTCTGCTGGTTGCTCCTCTGTCGGGTCATTTCGCGACGCTGTTGCGCACGACGGTGCGAACAATGCTGCCGGAGCACGATGTCTTCATCACCGACTGGCACAACGCGCGTGACGTGGCGCCTGAGCACGGGCCCTTCGGATTTGACGACTACATCTCTCACCTGATCCGCTTCCTCGAAACAATCGGACCTGGGGCGCATGTTGTCGCCGTGTGTCAGCCCTGCGTCGCAGCGCTAGTGTCGGCAAGCGTCATGGCGCAGGCCGACAACCGGGCACAGCCGCGGTCCATGACCTTGATGGCGGGCCCGATCGATACTCGCGTCAATCCGACCAAGGTCAATGTGCTCGCGAAAACGAAAACCATCGATTGGTTCGAACGGCATTTGATCGCGCGCGTGCCTCACCGGTACGGAGGCGGTGGCCGGCAGGTCTACCCGGGCTTCGTTCAGCTTGCGGCCTTCATGAGTATGAACATCGAGCGTCACATTAAGGCGCATCATGAGCTGTACGAAAACCTGGCGAATGGCGAAACAGTGAAGGCGGCCCAGACAAAAGCGTTTTACGACGAATATTTCGCGGTGCTCGATTTGACCGCCGAGTTCTATCTGGAAACCGTCCAGCTTGTGTTTCAGGAACACACATTGCCTATGGGCGCGCTCACCTACCAGAACCGAAAGGTCGAACCACGCGCTATCAAGCGCACCACGCTATTTACTGTTGAGGGTGAAAAGGACGACATATGCGCGGTCGGTCAGACTCTTGCCGCGCACGATCTGTGTTCGTCACTGCGGCCCTACCGCAAGCGTCACCATATGCAGGCCGGCGTTGGGCACTACGGCGTATTTTCAGGCAAGAGCTGGCAACAGCAGATCTATCCGATGGTCAAGAACATTATCCTCCAGAGCGATTGAGTCTCCTCTGACTATCGCCTGAACGCTCCGAGGATCGCGCGCATCCGCTCTGCGCTGAGGTTTTCAGATGGGCTCGCGTCGCGTTCGTCGGCGAGCCGGGCTTCACAATCGACCACAGTCGCAGCGATGATCTTCCCCGAGCGGTTGTCGAAACGGCGTTCTTCGCAGCGGCCTTTCTTGTCGGTCTCGACCACAATGGTCGCAACGCGGTGAGCAGACTCATCGCCGTTCGATGGCGACAGAGGCGCGATTTTAGGCACGGCATTTTGGGCCTGACGATCGGCGGCGAAATACGGGCCGGTAGTCACGAAGAATGCGAGCAACAGGATGCCGGCGAGCGCGGCCGAAGC
>JANWKN010000143.1 GCA_025451355.1 Pseudolabrys sp.
GATCGGTTGCGCGCGATCGAACAGGTGCTCGAGGACGAGAAATTTCAGTCTCTGGCGCGTGTCGAAGCGCCGCGCGGGGCCGTCGATGTCATCGCGCTCTGTCATCCGATGGAGTACGTCGACGCGATACAAGACGCCTCACCTGCTGAAGGGCTTGTGCGACTCGATGCCGATACGGCGATGTCGCCAGGAAGTTATGAGGCGGCGTTGCGCGCGGTCGGTGGCGCGACGCTCGCGGTTGACGAAGTGATGGCAGGTAAAGCCGCAAATGCCTTTGTCGCGACACGCCCACCCGGCCACCACACCGAGACGGCGCGACCAATGGGTTTCTGCCTTTTCAACAATGCGGCAATTGCCGCGCGCTATGCACAGAGAACGCACAATGTCGAGCGCGCCGCGATCGTCGATTTCGATGTGCATCACGGCAACGGGTCGCAGGATATCTTCTGGTCAGACAAGAGCGTGATGTACTGCTCGACCCATGAGATGCCACTCTATCCCGGCACCGGCGCGATCGGGGAGCGCGGAGAGTTTAATACTATCGTGAATGCGCCACTCTCGGCCGGCGACGGCGGGGACGCCTTCCGCGAGGCCTTCGAGACGGTCATATTCCCGCGCCTTCGCGAATTCAAACCCGACTTTCTTATCATCTCTGCCGGCTTCGATGCGCACACGCGCGATCCTTTGGCAAACCTGAACCTGGTTGAAGCCGACTACTCCTGGGTCACCAAAAAATTAATGGAAATTGCCGATGCGAGCGCGAAAGGTCGCGCCATCTCGCTGCTGGAAGGTGGCTACGATCTGCAGGGATTGTCGCGTTCGGTGGCAGCTCATATCACTGCACTGATGCACGGCTGAAGAATCCGCGCTATCTTGGCCACCAGATAACAACCTAGAATGCAGATCTCGAATCGCCGGGTTTGGACATGGCCGAAAACAATAGCGCTGACGTTAAAAAGCTGCCTTTCGAACGCGCGATCGAAGAGCTCGAGTCGATCGTCAAGCGGCTGGAAGAGGGCAAGGTCCCCCTCGAGGAATCGGTGGCGATCTACGAGCGCGGCGAAGCTTTGAAGAAGCGTTGCGAGGAGCTGCTGCGCCAGGCTGAAGCCCGCGTCGAAAGGATTACCCTGGATGCCGACGGTAAGCCGACCGGCAGCACGCCGCTGGACGTGGATTGACCATATTTGGTCTATCAGAGATGGACTTCTGGCCGAATTGCCCGCAGGGGCCCTTTTGGTGTAAGTGATGCGGCCTAGCCCGGGCGCGTACCTGCCGTTAATCAAGTCTGTTGGAGTTGCTCTTGTCCGAGTCGTCCAAGACACCACTGCTCGACCGTATCCTTATTCCGCAAGGTCTTAAAAACCTGTCGGCCGATCAGCTCAAGCAGCTTGCCAACGAGCTGCGGACCGAAACCGTCGACGCTGTTGCCAAGACAGGCGGTCATCTCGGTGCGGGACTCGGCGTCGTCGAATTGACCGTCGCACTTCACTACGTGTTTGATACCCCACATGATCGCTTGATCTGGGATGTCGGCCATCAGAGTTATCCGCACAAAATACTAACCGGTCGGCGCGACCGCATTCGTACCCTGCGGCAAGGCGGCGGCCTGTCCGGTTTCACCAAGCGTGCCGAAAGTGATTACGATCCTTTCGGCGCTGCCCACTCCTCGACTTCGATCTCAGCCGCGCTCGGCATGGCGGTCGCGCGCGACCTCGAGGGAAAAAAGCACAATGTCATCGCCGTCATCGGCGACGGGGCAATGTCAGCCGGCATGGCTTACGAAGCCATGAACAACGCCGGTGCGCGCAACGAACGGCTGATTGTCATTCTCAACGACAATGACATGTCGATCGCGCCGCCAGTGGGCGCAATGTCGGCCTACCTCGCCAGGCTCATTTCCGGAAAGACCTACCGGACACTGCGCGACATCGGCAAACAACTCGCACGGCACCTGCCGAAGTTCTTCGGCGAGAAAGCGGGTCGCGCCGAGGAGTTTGCGCGTGGCTTCTGGACAGGCGGCACATTGTTCGAGGAGCTCGGCTTTTACTACGTCGGACCGATAGACGGTCACAATCTGGATCACTTGCTGCCCGTGCTGCGCAATGTACGGGATGCCGAGACGGGTCCGATCCTCGTCCATGTGGTGACGCAGAAGGGCAAGGGCTACGCACCCGCCGAAACATCCGCCGACAAGTACCATGGCGTGGTCAAATTCGATGTTGCGACCGGCGCGCAGGCCAAATCGAAATCTCTCGCACCTCAGTTTACCAAGGTGTTCGGCGAGAGCCTGATCAAGGAGGCGCGCAAGGACGACAAGATCGTGGCAATCACCGCGGCTATGCCGTCCGGCACAGGCGTCGACCTGTTCGCAAAGGAATTTCCCAACCGCTCTTTCGACGTCGGCATTGCCGAGCAGCACGCAGTGACTTTCGCCGGCGGCCTTGCCGCGGAAGGGTTCAAGCCTTTCGCTACGATATATTCCACATTTCTCCAGCGCGCGTATGACCAGGTCGTGCACGACATCGCGATTCAGGGCCTGCCCGTCCGCTTTGCGATCGACCGCGCCGGTCTCGTCGGTGCCGACGGGCCAACACACGCCGGAGCATTCGACATCACTTATCTCGGATGCCTGCCCGGCTTTGTCGTGATGGCAGCCGCAGATGAAGCGGAACTCGTTCACATGGTCGCCACCGCGGTCGCGATCGACGACCGGCCGAGCGCGCTGCGTTATCCGCGCGGCGAAGGCCTAGGCGTACCGATGCCGGACGAAGGGAAGGCGCTCGAGATCGGGAAAGGCCGGATACTCCAGGAAGGCCACAAGATTGCCCTGCTGTCATTCGGCGCGCGGCTCGGCGAATGCCTCAAGGCGGCCAAGGAACTGACGGCGCTCGGTCTATCCGCTACGGTCGCGGACGCACGCTTTGCCAAGCCCCTTGATATCCAACTGGTAACGCGACTGGCGCGCGAACACGAAGTGCTGGTCACGATCGAGGAAGGCGCTATTGGCGGTTTCGGGGCCTACGTCTTGCAAACACTTGCCGAGCAAGGCCTGCTCGATCAGGGTCTTCGTGTGCGCTGCATGGTGCTTCCGGATCGATTCATCGATCAGGATACGCCGACGGCGATGTATGCGGCCGCCGGTCTCGACGCCGGCGCAATCGTCGCAAAGGTATTCGAGGCCCTGGGCAAGGATGTCGGTGCCGAGACCGTCAAGCTCGCCTGACGGCGCTAGAGCCGCCTTTTTCGGGGCACTTTCTTTCCCTTGCTGCGCGCCTCGGAGAGGCCAATGGCTATGGCTTGCTTGCGGCTTGTGACCTTCCTGCCGCTGCGTCCGCTTCTTAGTGTTCCTTTCTTGCGCTTTTTCATCGCGCGCTCGACGTCTCTTGAAGCGCCTCTTGAATATCTGCGTGCCATACATTCACTCCTCAAACAAACAATCATGACGCTCGTTGCAATTGTCGACGGCGCCATCGTTGTAACTGCCGTATGTGAAACTTTGTTCCTGGCCGAAAGAGTTGAGCTATGACCGGGCTGCGCCAACGCGCCGATCGACTCCTCGTCGACCGTGGTCTGTTTGAAAGCCGTGCAAAGGCGCAGGCGGCGATTAAGGCCGGCCTTGTGACCGTCGATGAACGAACGGTAGTCAAGCCTTCAGAGCAGATTTCAACCGACGCAAAACTGCACGCAAGCGCAGCACATCCCTGGGTTTCACGCGGCGGCGTCAAACTCGCGGCGGCGCTAGATCATTTCGATTTCGATCCAGCGGGCCGTGTTTGCTTTGATGTCGGCGCCTCCACCGGAGGTTTCACGCAGGTCTTGCTGGATCGGGGGGCACGGCGCGTCTATGCCGTCGATGTCGGCCACGGGCAATTGCACAAATCGCTCTGTGCAAGACCGGACATTGTCTCGATTGAGGGTACCGACATCCGCACGCTTTCTCCCGACCGCATTGACGAACCTCCGGACCTTGTCAGCATCGATGTCAGCTTCATCTCACTGAAGCTGGCACTCCCCTCCGCCCTTGGGCTTGCCAGGTCTCCCACTCAACTGGTGGCGTTGATCAAGCCGCAATTCGAGGCGGGTCCCGGTGCCACGAAAAAAGGCGTCGTTCGCGATGCTGGCTTGCATGCGGCTGTCTGCGATGAAATCGCCGCGTTCGTGATTTCGCTTGGCTGGCGTGTGCTGGGAATCATCCCCTCGCCCGTCGTCGGCGGTAATGGCAATGCCGAGTTCCTGCTCGGAGCGACGCGTGACTGAACAGCTCAGCATCGTGCGGCTCGGACATCGGGGAGACGGGGTCGCCGACACCGCAAATGGGCCTGTCTACGTTCCCTACGCATTGCCGGGTGAAATCGTCACGGTCGATCCAATCAAAGGCCATCCCGACCGCCGTCATCTTCTGCGCATCGAAAAAGCTAGCCACGAACGCTGCGAAACCGTGTGCAAGCATTTTGGCGCCTGCGGCGGCTGCGCCCTCCAGCACTGGTCGCTTGCGGAATATCACCTGTGGAAGCGCTCGCTTGTGCTGGAGGCACTCGCGCAAGCGAATGTGGTTGCACCTGTGGGCGACCTGATCGATGCCCATGGGCAGGGCCGCCGGCGCGCCGTGTTCCACGCAAGAAGGGGCGTTCACGGTGTTCTGGAAGTTGGCTTCACGGCGCCGCGCGCGCATCACATCGTCGCCATCGACGCCTGCCCCATTTTAGCGCCAGGCCTCGCCGGCGCACTCCCCGCTGCCTGGGGCACAGCCGAAACGCTAAAGGCCGCCGGAAAGCCGCTCGATATCCAGGCGACAGCGACTGACAGCGGACTCGATATCGACGTGCGCGGCTCCGGCGCGCTCAGCGTGGCGCACCGGACCGCTTTGGCGCGCATTGCCGAGAAACACAAACTTGCACGGCTGACGCGGCATGGCGAACTCGTGGCGCAGCGCGCGCAGCCTTTGTTGCAGGTCGGTCGCGCTCAAGTGCCGTTGCCGCCGGCTGCGTTCCTGCAAGCGACAACAGAGGGCGAAGCAACGCTGGCGCGGCTGGCGCTGCAATACCTAGGCAAAGCCAAACACGTCGCTGACCTCTTTTGCGGGATCGGGACTTTTGCCCTGCGGCTCGCCGAGAGCGGGCGCGTGAGCGCAGCGGATAGTGATGCCGAAGCCGTCACCGCCCTGCAGCGCGCAGCCGCGACGACATCGGGTCTCAAGCCGATCGAAGCCGAGACGCGCGATCTTTTCCGCCGGCCATTTGTGACGAGCGAGTTAAAGCGTTTCGACGGTCTTGTATTTGATCCACCCCGCCAGGGGGCCGAGGCACAGGCTCGCGAGCTCGCCAAAAGCACGGTGCCGGTCGTTATCACGGTATCCTGCGACGCGGCCACCTTTGCGCGCGATGCAAAAACCCTGATCGAAGGCGGCTATAAACTCGACAGCGTCACGCCGGTCGACCAGTTCCGCTATTCCCATCACGTGGAAATCGTGGCGAAGTTTGAGAGGTAGCTTTGCGGCTACCGAAAATCGATGCCGCCGCCCCAGCGCTCCTGCCACATCTTTTCGCCGATCGTGCAGGAGACGCGAGGCGTCTGCGACGAGGCCGGAACGATACGCCCATCCGGCTGTTGCCCGGCAATCTCGAGCACCAGCTTCGTTCGCGTTGCTTCGATAAATTTTGCGCGTTCGCGGATCGGCACGACGAAGGCACCCGGGCCACCGATGACGCAGTCCTCATAATAGACGTCGAGTTCATCGATATCGAGCGTTCCGACATACGCTCGCTTGAGCATGATCGGCAAGCCGTTGATCGTGATGCCGGCGGCGAGCACTTCGTCTCTTGTCGGCACGATCAATTGGCCAGCATTGTTGGTGCCGTCGCCGGAGACATCGATCACTCGACGCAAGCCTTTATACCCGCTGTCGTCGAATAGCGGCTTGGCAAAGTTTAGCGCACCGGAAATCGATGTTCGCGAAGCACGCCGGTACGGGGCACGCGAGATCTCGGCGGCGACGGCATCGGCGGATTCGGGGCCGTCGATCAAACGCCAGGGCATGATGACCTTTTGGTCGAATTGGCCAGCCCACTCGAAATAGGTGATCGCAATCTTGCCGTGAGCGCCCTGCCGCAGCGCCTGCAGAAATTCCTTCGACGTCAGCGCAAGAACGTACCCTTCCCGTTGCAGGGCCTGCTCATCAGGGTCCATGGAGTAGGACACATCGACAGCGATTACGAGCTCGACATCCACGGGAACGGCGCTTTTGCGCGCATCCGCAAGGCGTGGCGGTGTTGGAGAAGCCGATGCGGCAAGCGCGAGGCCAAGAACCGCGACAGCGGCGACAATCGCCAGATTGCGAGACCATGTCCCCATGACCGGGATGCTGACATGGCGCAGGGACGAAAAAAAGGCCGACGATTGGTTGCAAAGTTTTCCGGACAACGCGCCACGGAAATATCGTTGTCAGCTTTCAATTGGCTCGGTCGCCACGATCTCAATGCCAAAACCACCCAGACCCACGTAGGTCCGTTTGCTCGACGTCAGCAACCGGATTGAGGATATTCCCAGATCCTTGAGAATCTGTGCGCCGAGGCCGATTTCGCGCCACTGCCGGGAACGCGCGGCGTCGGCGTCTGTGTCGCCTTCGTGAGGAATTTCGGCCACTGGAACACCCGCCGTACCGTCGCGCAAGAATACGATCACGCCGCGCCCCGCAGTTTTGAATCGTGCAAGCGCGGCGTGGATCGGCTTGGCGCCGCCGAACACATCCCCAATCACATCGGCGCGGTGCAGCCGCGCCAATACACCTGTGCCGTCGCCGATATCCCCATAGACGAATGCCATGTGATGCACCCGATCAAAGGGAGTCACATAGGCATAGCCGTTAAGCGTGCCGATTTCCGACGCCACGTAGAATTCCCCAACCCGTTCCACCAGCTTGTCACGGTTCTGCCGAAAGGAAATCAGTTCAGCGATCGAGACCTGCGCCAGTTTGTGCTTGTGCGCAAACGCAGCAACCTCCGGGCCGCGCATGACCGACCCGTTATCGTTCATCAGTTCGGCCAGCACGCCAACAGGTGGCAATGATGCGAGACGGCACAAATCGACACAGGCCTCGGTGTGGCCGGAGCGCATCAACACACCACCCTCTCGCGCTACCAGAGGAAACACGTGGCCGGGGCGCACGAAGTCGGCAGGGCCGCTATTGCCATTCGCAAGCGCCCGGACGGTGTTGCACCGCTCATCCGCGGAAATGCCTGTCGTCAGGCCATGGCGGACATCGACCGAGACCGTAAAGGCCGTACCGAGCGGCGCCTCGTTGTCCGCTACCATCGGCTCGAGATGGAAGCGCCGCGCCTGCTCGGCTGCCAGTGGCGCGCAGACGATGCCGGATGTATTGCGGATGATGAACGCCATCTTTTCGGGCGTGCAGTGCGCAGCCGCGACAAACAAGTCGCCTTCATTCTCGCGCTCGTCATCGTCCGTGACGACCACAATCTCGCCTTTGGCGAAGGCCTTGATCGCCACTTCAACGCGTTGATGGCTATCGGCCACGGCTCAACCTCGAAAGGGGTGTCACGCGCCGGGTTTGAACGGCCAAGCCGTCCCCTCGCCGACCTGGCCGCGGTGCATCAGATAGTGGTCGGCCAGCACGCATGCTACCATCGCCTCGCCAATCGGTACCGCACGAATGCCCACACACGGGTCGTGACGGCCCTTGGTGACCACATCGGTATCGCGGCCATAGCGATCTACGGTCTTGCGCGGAGTCAAGATCGACGACGTCGGCTTGACCGCAAACCGTGCAACAATTGCCTGGCCTGTCGAAATGCCGCCCAGAATTCCGCCCGCGTGATTGGACAGGAAGAGCGGTTTGCCGTCATTGCCCATCCGCATCTCGTCTGCATTCTCGATCCCGCTCATTGCCACCGCGGCAAAACCGTCGCCAATCTCAACGCCCTTGGCCGCATTTATCCCCATCAGGGCTGACGCAAGATCCCCATCAAGCTTGGCGTAAATTGGCGCGCCTAATCCAGCCGGCACCCCCTCGGCGACAATCTCGATCACCGCCCCGCAGGACGAACCAGCCTTGCGTATCCCATCAAGATAGCCTTCGAAGAATTCGGCCTGCTTCACATCCGGGCAAAAGAAAGGATTCTTGTCGACCGCACTCCAGTCCCAGCGCGAACGATCGATCTTGTGCGGTCCCATCTGCACAAGGGCGGCGCGCACGGTCAGCCCGGGCACAATTTTGCGCGCTATCGCGCCGGCGGCAACCCGCACCGCAGTCTCCCGCGCGGACGCCCGTCCGCCACCGCGATAATCGTGGATGCCGTATTTGATGTCATATGTGTAACCGGCGTGGCCTGGCCTGTATTTGTCCTTGATCTCGGAATAATCCTTTGAACGCTGGTCAACGTTTTCGATCAACAGCATGATCGGCGTGCCCGTGGTGAACTGCGTGCCAGTTCGCTCGTCGGTGAAGACGCCGGACATGATCTTCACGGCATCCGGCTCCTGCCGCTGGGTGGTGAAACGCGATTGCCCTGGACGCCGGCGATCCAGCTCGCGCTGAATATCCTTCTGGTCAAGCGGAATACGTGGCGGGCAGCCATCGACAACACAGCCGATAGCGGCCCCGTGGCTTTCCCCGAAGCTCGTAAACCGGAAAAGGTGGCCGAAAGTATTGAATGACATGGCAGTTCCGCGTGTGTTCGGTTTGGTAACGTGCGCTCCCGCGCCGGTCAATTAAACGGCGAACGAACGTAAATCTGAGCAAACAGCACTTTATTTCGTTTTCGGATTCGCTGTTGGCAGCGCCTGTGCTGAATTGACATGCACCTCGCTGGACGAAAGTTAATAGCAAGCTGAACGGTCGTTAAGCTACGGAAAAATAATGGTTTTTCAATTTTATTCATTGCGAAGACCGACCTCGGCTCGACTACCTCTCGGCCAAGAAGAAGGCCAAGAAGGCAAAGAAGTCCGATCTCGGCTCGACCGACCTCTCGGCCACGAAGAAGAAAAAGTCCAAAAAGTTGGACAAGTCCGAGATTCTCTATCGCATCGCGGCCTAAATTCGATTTCGACCGCGCGTCTGCGCTCGCTCAAACGGCCGGACCAAAAGTCCGGCCGTTTTCTTTTCGATCACCGTTATGCGTACTGCACCATCTGCTTGCCTTCGAATACGTACACAACACCTTGGGCAATATCGACAAGCGGTGCCGCCGCGGGTTTGGCAATGCCGAGATGTGCGAGCAGCCCTCGAGCGGTGCCGCCATGGGCCACGGCCACAGTATCGCGGGTCAAGCTGTCGTACCATTCACTCACGCGATTGGAGACAATTTTGTAACTTTCTCCACCCGGTGGCACAAAATGCCATTTGTCATGTTCGCGCGCCGCAATGCGTTCGGGGTCGCGCGTATGGAGTTGGGCAATCGTGAACCCCTCCCAATCGCCAAAGGAAATTTCGGCAAGCCGCGGCTCCAGACGATAACCGTTCGGCGACAAGCCGAGTGTCGCGCGCACCAGTTCCATGGTTTCGCGCGCACGTCCGAGCGGGCTCGATACATAATCGAGATCCGCGGAGTTGCGGCCGCTCGGCGCAAACAGCTCGCGCATGATATCTCCGCAATGACTGGCTTGCGCACGGCCTCGCGCGTTCAGCGGGACGTTGCGACGGCCCTGCAAACGACCGGCGACGTTCCAATCTGTTTCCCCGTGGCGAATGTAGTAGATCGTCGGCGGCGCCATCGCCGCTAGCTATCCTTGCCAAGGGTGATGTCCGGCGCGTCGGGGTTCTTGATTCCGACGATGTGATAGCCGGCATCGACGTGGTGAACTTCACCCGTTACAGCGCTCGACATGTCGGACAGAAAATAGACACCAGCTTTTCCCACCTCTTCCAGCGTAAGATTACGCCGCAGCGGGGTGTTGAACTCGTTCCACTTCAGAATGTAACGGAAGTCGCCAATGCCGGAGGCGGCAAGCGTTTTCAACGGCCCTGCCGAGATGGCATTCACCCGGATTTTTTTGACTCCCAGGTCGGCGGCCAGATATCGCACCGAGCTTTCAAGCGCCGCCTTGGCGAGCCCCATGACATTGTAGTGGGGCATCCACTTCTCGGCTCCATAATAACTCATCGTCAACATTGAGCCGCCGTTGGTCATCAGTTTTTCGGCCCGCTGGGCAAGCGCCGTAAACGAATAGCAACTGATGACCATGGTCTTGATGAAATTGTCTTCCGTGGTGTCGATATAGCGCCCGTCAAGCTGAGCCCTGTCGGAGAAAGCTATGGCGTGCACCAGAAAATCGAGCGAACCCCAGGCTGACTTCACCGCCGAGAATACGGCATCGATCGAAGCCGGTTCTGTGACGTCGCAATGGCCAACCACAAGGCCGTCGACTTCCTCGGCCAGCGGCTCGACTCGTTTTTTGAGTGCGTCGCCCTGGTACGTGAAGGCGAGGTCGGCACCATGATCGCGGCACGCGCGAGCAATACCCCAGGCGATCGAGCGATTATTCGCGACGCCCAGGATCAGCCCGCGTTTGCCACGCATAAGACCTGAATTTTCCGGCATGCCGCTTCCTGTTTCGACCGGTTAACGCCGGCCGCCTCCCTATGGCATAGGGACTTTTGCCCATCAAGCAAACACCCCGACAATGCGTTTGTCGTTGTTTTTCAATTCATTTTCGGGAATATGATCGCGCCAGTGGGGTTTTTCTGACGACCGACAACGCCGGACTTTGTTCGGCAGGCGTGCGGGACAGACCGGCGCCCGGTCAGCCGCGTGCCGAAGGCACAGGAGGGGCCGGATTGGCCACGTTTCGTCAAAGCGTTGCGGCAACGATCCCCGCGCTGCGCCGTTATGCCCGGGCGCTGACGCGAGATTCGGACATCGCCGACGATTTGGTCCAGGACACGCTGGTGCGTGCCCTGCGCTCGGAGCATCTGTTTCACGGCGGCGACGTGCGTAGCTGGCTGTACACGATTCTGACGAACCTCAATCGCAATCGGCTGCGATCGCTGGCACGGCGTCCAGCATTGTCGCCGATCGAAGAGAATGACGCTCCGGATCTTGCTGGGCCGGAAGCAGGCGGGCGCGATATCGAACGCGCACTTGCCACGCTGGTCGATGACCAACGCAACGCCCTGCTGCTCGTGGTGCTGGAGGGGCTCAGCTACCGCGAAGTGGCGGAGGTGCAAGGCGTGCCGATTGGCACCGTAATGTCGCGTCTGGCGCGTGCGCGGGTACAGATCAAAAACTATCTCGATGGCGGGCGCCCCGCGCTTCGCCGCGTGAAATGAAAGAGAGAAGGTGAACCATGATCGATCGCGATTCACCCGTGACCGAGGATGAACTGCACGCCTATGTCGACGGCGAGTTGCCGGCCGACCGCAAGGCGGTCGTTGCTGCCTGGCTGGCGGACCATCCCGAACAGGCTGCATTAGTAGCGTCCTGGCGAGCTCAAGCGGAGAGCATTCGTGCGCACTTCGGCGCCACAATAGACGAGCCGATGCCGCAGCGACTCAAGCTCGACCAGATAATGAAACACGAGCGGGCGAACGGGCGGTCCTGGATGGCGATGGCCGCGGCCGCAGCTTTTATGGCCTTTGTTGTCGGTGGCGCAGCCGGATGGATGGCGCGTGGGGCTTCTGCCGCCGCCCCGAGCAGCTTTGACGTGTACGCCAGCGAAGCTCTCGACGCTCATAAGCTTTATGTGGTCGAGGTACGCCATCCCGTCGAAGTGCCCGGCGGCGAGCGCGTGCACATGACGCAATGGTTGTCAAAGCGGCTGGGTGAAGATCTGCGTATTCCTGATCTTCAACCGATCGGACTAAAGCTGGTTGGCGGCAGACTGCTACCTGGTCCGACAGGCGCGGCCGCGTTCTACATGTATGAGAGTGCGTCCGGCGAACGTTTCACCATGTATTGTGCCAAGACTGACGTGCCGGAAACCGCACTTCGCTACACAGGCGGCGATCAGTTTGCGGCATTCTATTGGGTCGACAACAAGATCGCTTACGTGATCAGCGGACCCGCCGACAGAGAACAGCTCGAAACGGTGACGAAGGCAGCCTACGAGCAGCTCGACAAGACTGGCACGAAGAAGCTGTAAGCTAGATTACAGAACAATAGAAAGGCATGGCCGGGATTTTCCCGGCCATGTTTTTTACTCTAGATCCTTGCGCGGATTATAGGGTCTCTTGTCACGCCACTTTTTCATGAGTTCTTTGAACTCGTCGTCGACTGTGTCGGGCATTACAACACGCACTGTTGCGAGGAGATCGCCAGCACCGCCCTTTGCCTTGAGGCCTTTGCCTCGCAAGCGAAAGGTGCGTCCGGTATTCGTCCCGGCGGGGATCGCGAGCTCGACTGCACCGTCGAGGGTGGGTACACGCATCTTGGCGCCCAGCGTAGCTTCGTAGAGCGTAATCGGGAGTTCGAGCCGCAGATCGGCGCCGTCCGGTTTGAACAGCGGATGCGGCGCGACATTTATCGTGATCAGTGCGTCGCCCGATCTGCCGCTTGCGCTCGGCCAACCCTGACCTTTCAGCCGGATCTGCTGGCCGCTCGCAATTCCGGCAGGAATCTTCACCTCAACGTCCTTGCCAGTCGGCAGATGCACGCGGGTCTTCGTACCTTTGGCCGCATCCGCAAGCGTGATGGTCAGCGAAGCGTGCAGATCCTGCCCTGCACCGGTCGCCGCACCGAGATCTTCATCTTCGAATTGGGGGCCCGGGCCGCGCGCGGCGCCGCCGCGGCTTCCGAACATCCCGCGCAAGAGATCCTCGAAGCCTCCGCCAGTGCCGCTGCTCGAACGACGGAAACCATCAGGTCCGAAGCTGAAGTTTTCGAAATGCGCACCCTCGCCCGGTCCGTGCCCACGACCCGGTTGCGTACCGAACCCTTCGAAGCCCTGGAAACGTGGCTTACCTTCGGCGTCAATCTCTCCGCGATCAAATGCTTTGCGCTTGTCGCCGTCGCCAACAACTTCGTATGCGGCGTTGAGTTCAGCGAAGTGAGAAGCCGCCTTCGGATCGTGCTTATTGGCGTCAGGGTGCAGTTTTTTCGCGAGGCGCCGATA
This sequence comes from Pseudolabrys sp., assembly GCA_025451355.1. Lineage (GTDB taxonomy): Bacteria > Pseudomonadota > Alphaproteobacteria > Rhizobiales > Xanthobacteraceae > Pseudolabrys. Next base: position 13,066 of record JANWKN010000143.1, read on the forward strand.
AGCACTCTTGATATCGGCCTCGCTTGCACTCTTGGAAACCCCCAAGACTTCGTAGGGGTCGCGCATCGTATCCAAACTCCCGTGAAATCCCCGCTCAGCCGGCTATGCACCGGCAAATTCGCCCACTTAATGTGGGGTTTGCGCGCAAGAGATGCAACGCGGTTACGGACGCCATCCGCGGACTGAAAACTTGCCAATGGAGAGGAGCGCGAACCCTAGGATTTCCAGGGCTTGAACGTGCGTACTTCCCAGTCGCCCTGCCTTTGCTTGCAGGCTTCTCCCTGCAGCCAGGATTGCGAGTTACCAGTAACGAAGCTCGCCAGAAAATCGCGGCATGTCCGCCCATCCACAGTGTAGGCGGACGCGATCGGGGTCACCGTACCGCGCGCGCCGGTGCTCGGATTCTCCCACGGCATACTAGTGTCCTTTTCGCCGCGACTGAGGACGGCGCTCGCGGCAGCTCGGGCATAGGCAAGGTCGGCATCGGGAGGCAGCTGAACCATTTCCTTGGTTCCTGGCGGAGGCGTGATCGTCCCCGTGCGCTCGGATTTTTCTCCGAACAGCGAGTCGAGCTGGCCTGAGAGGCTGCAGCCCCCACAACACAAGGCCAATGTGAACGCGGCTGCCATGGTCAAACCACACCATAGGCGCGGGCACGCGCATCTACTATAAAGGCGACTGGATCGACGGGCATTGGTCCCGACCACGCGAAGCACCCCAGCAAATGTCCGACACAGCACCAATTGAACACCCGAGTTGGTTAACGACTGATGATTTCACCACAGTCGACGAGCCATTGCGACTCTTTGGCGCGTGGCTGACGGAAGCGACGGCCACAGAACCACGTGATCCAACGGCCATGACGCTTGCCACAGTCGATTCCAGAGGCCTTCCGAATGCGCGGATGGTGCTGTTAAAGGGCGTCGATGAGCGTGGATTCGTGTTCTACACGAACATGGACAGCCAAAAAGGGCAAGAATTGGACGCACAGCCGCGAGCGGCTTTGGTGTTCTACTGGAAATCGTCGAACCGGCAGGTGCGCGTGCGCGGCCCTGTCGAGCGTGTGTCTGAAAAGGAAGCGGACACGTATTTCGCTACCCGGCCCAAGCAGGCCCAGATTGGGGCCTGGGCCAGCAAGCAATCGTCGCCACTAGAAAGCCGCCTCGCCTTCGAGAAAGCAGTCGCGCTGTACGCAACAAAATACGCTATCGGAGAGGTACCGCGTCCTCCCAACTGGTCGGGTTATCGGATTGTGCCGATGTCGATCGAGTTCTGGCAGGAGCGGCCATTTCGCCTGCATGATCGCGTCGAATTTAGACGCGAGCGGCCTGATGCTTCGTGGAACAAGACGCGGCTTTACCCGTAAGCTAGCATAAACGTGTCAATCACAAGACTAGAACCATTCCAGGAATGGCATGCCCAGTTCGCAAACAAACCAGCCGCGCCGCACATTGCTCCTTACGGGAGCGAGCCGCGGCATTGGCCATGCGACGGTCAAACGCTTCTCCGCCGCCGGCTGGCGCGTGATCACGTGCTCACGTCATCCCTTCCCCGAGAATTGTCCGTGGGAGGCCGGTCCCGAAGATCACATCCAGGTCGACCTTTCCGATGAAGCCAGCACGCTGGAGGCGATTGCCGAAACCAAGCGCCGGCTCGACGGCCACGAGTTGCACGCACTGGTCAACAACGCGGCCATCTCACCGAAGGCCGGCGACGGCAAGCGGCTGAGCACCCTCAACACCAGCAAAGAAGATTGGCACCACGTATTCCAAGTGAACTTCTTTGCTCCGATCATGCTGGCACGCGGGCTGGTCGAGGAGCTCAAAGCGGCCAAGGGTTCGGTGGTGAACGTAAGCTCGATCGCCGGGTCGCGCGTGCATCCATTCGCAGGCGCGGCCTATTCGACCTCGAAAGCTGCGCTCGCCGCGCTCACCCGCGAAATGGCAAGCGATTTTGGGCGTCTTGGCATCCGCGTGAATGCCATTGCACCGGGTGAGATCGATACCGTCATGCTCTCTCCCGGCACAGAAAGAATTGTCGAGCAAATCCCGATGCACCGGCTGGGTACGACCGACGAGGTGGCCAAGATTATCTATGTGCTGTGCACCGATACGAGCTCATACGTCAACGGCGCAGAGATCCACATCAATGGTGGCCAGCATGTGTGAGGGGATGAGCGGCACTAGCTGCTGAAGTTTTAATCGCCTTAGAGCCACTTACGCCATTTGAAATACAAATAAGGAAGCGCGGCGGCGAAGAGCATCAAAATCAATGCAAACGGGTAACCGCCGATCCAATCAAGCTCCGGCATATGACGGAAGTTCATGCCATAGATAGAGGCGACCAGCGTCGGCGGCATCAGCACAACCGCGGCCACCGAGAAAATCTTGATGATGTTATTTTGCTGAATGTTCACGACGCCAAGCATGGCGTCGAGCAGGAAGGTGATCTTGTTGGTCAGATAAGTGGCGTGATCCGACAAAGAGCCAACATCGCGCAACATCGATTGAAGTTGCGCGCGCCTGTCTTTCGGCCATTTCATGTTATCGGCTTCATTGGCGAGAAACAGCAGCAAACGGCCAACCGACACCTGGCTCTCGCGAACTTTTGACGTGAGATCGCCTTTGCGTCCCAGGGCCTTCAGGATATCGTTGTAGGATGGTTGCTGAGCCTCCTGCTCCGGCTCGAAAATCGAATGCGAAACCTGGTCGACCTCGCCTCCGATGCGCTCGAGAATGTCGGCGGAACGATCGATGACGGCATCGAGCAGATCCATCAGTACGTCTTCGCCAGTGATCTTAGAAGGACATGATCGTCCGAGCTTGTGTTCGACGATCGCAAATGGTCGCGGATCGTCATAGCGCACCGTTACAAGACGATGGCCTGCGAGGATGAAGGTCACTGCGGTGGTCTTTGGTGTGACAGTGTCGGACTGACACATGAGCGTGGCTGTCATGTATCGCGCGCCGTTCTCCACGTAGAGCCGGCTTGAGACCTCGATCTCCTGCATCTCTTCGCGGGTCGGAACGGCAATTCCGATCAGCTGTTCGACCGTCCTGTCTTCCTGCACGCTCGGCGTGACCATATCGATCCACACCGCGTTTTCCGGAGGCGCCTCGCCTGGCTCGACGACAATCCGCTCGAGTGTCGACCCCTGTGGGACGTAGACCGATAGCATCCAATCACCATCTTGCGGATGATCTTCTCACGATCATTCCGCGGCCGGGTCACCTCTCATGACCCGATCGCACGGATTTGCGCAAGACATAAATAGCCGAGGCGCA
>JANWKN010000144.1 GCA_025451355.1 Pseudolabrys sp.
CGGTCTCAAGGGGCATGACAGCGGAAGGGTCGAGCGGCCATGGTCTCTGCAGCGGAACAACTAGCGGCCAATCTCAATTTCTCGGCGCTTGCCAAAGCGGAAGAGCTCAAGAAGCGGATCTGGTTCACCGTCGGTGCGCTGCTGGTCTATCGCCTCGGCACCTACATCCCGCTGCCCGGCATTGATCCCAACGCGTGGGAACAGATCTTCAATACCCAGGCCGGTGGCATTCTTGGCATGTTCAATATGTTCTCCGGTGGCGGTATCCATCGGATGGCGATTTTCGCGCTCAACATCATGCCGTACATCTCGGCGTCCATCATCATTCAGTTGATGACGACCGTTTCGCCGACTCTCGAGGCGCTCAAAAAGGAAGGCGAGCAAGGCCGCAAGATCATGAACCAGTACACACGGTATCTCACCGTGGTGCTGGCGGCATTTCAGGCTTACGGCATCGGTGTCGGCCTGCAGGGCACAGGCAGCGTTGTCAGTAACCCAGGCATCTTTTTCCTGATGTCCACAACGATCACGCTCACCGGCGGCACAATGTTTCTCATGTGGCTGGGCGAGCAGATAACCTCGCGCGGCATCGGCAACGGCATCTCGCTGATCATCTTGTCCGGCATCGTGGCACAATTGCCCTCAGCGATCGCCGGGACGCTGGAACTGGGCCGACAAGGCGCTCTGTCGACCGGTCTGATCCTCGCGGTGATCGTGATGGCGGTCGCCGTCATCGCCTTCATCGTTTTCATGGAGCGCGCGCAGCGCCGCTTGTTGATCCAGTATCCCAAGCGGCAGGTCGGTAATCGCATGTTCGAGGGGCAATCCTCGCACCTGCCTCTCAAGCTCAATACCTCGGGCGTGATCCCGCCGATTTTCGCCTCGTCGCTGCTTTTGCTGCCGACGACGGTTGCCAACTTCAACGCGGGCCAAGGACCTAACTGGCTCACGACAGTAACCACTCTGCTTGGTCACGGCCGGCCGCTGTTTCTCATTCTTTACATCGCGTTGATTGTGTTCTTCGCCTTCTTTTACACCGCCGTCGTGTTCAACCCGACGGAGACCGCCGACAATCTCAAGAAGCACGGTGGCTTCATTCCGGGCATCCGCCCCGGCGAGCGCACTGCCGAATACATCGACTATGTACTCTCGCGCATCACCGTCGTGGGCGCCCTGTATCTCGCCATCGTCTGCCTTATTCCCGAGATCCTGATTTCGTACGCGGCAGTTCCGTTCTACTTCGGCGGCACGTCGCTGCTGATTGTGGTCAGCGTGACCATGGATACGGTGGCGCAGATTCAGGGCTATCTGCTGGCTCACCAATATGAAGGGCTGATCAAGCGCTCCAAGTTGCGAGGTCGGACGCGATGAGATTGATCCTGCTCGGCCCGCCGGGGGCGGGGAAGGGCACGCAAGCGCAGCGCCTGATAGCCAAATACGGAATTGTTCAGCTCTCCACAGGCGACATGCTGCGTGCCGCGGTTGCGGCCGGTACACCGGTTGGGCTGCGCGCAAAGAGCGTCATGGAACGCGGCGAACTCGTGCCGGATGATGTGGTCGTGGCAATCATCGCTGACCGTATTGGGCAGCGCGATGCGAAACGCGGCTTCGTGCTTGACGGTTTTCCACGCACTGTATCGCAAGCGGAAGCGCTCGACCGCCTCTTGGCTGAACGCGGCCTCGAGCTTGATGCGGTCGTCGAGCTGAAAGTCGATGAGAGTATTCTCCTTCAGCGCATCGAAAAGCGGGTGGCTGAAATGTCCGCTCGCGGCGAAAAGGTCCGCCCGGATGACAATCCGGAAGTTCTTAAGGGACGTCTGTCGGCCTACAAGGCCCAGACAGCACCCCTTGTCGACTACTACGCCGGCAAAGGCATGCTCAAAAGCGTGAATGGTATGGTCGCGATCGACGCAGTCACCGGGGCGGTTATGGGCCATTTGGCCCCCCTGGTACCGCGTGGGGGCGGATCGGTTCGCCGGAAGGTCAAAACTCGCAAAACCGCCAAGCGGCCGGCCGCCAAGGCCAGCGCACGTCGCAAGCGGTCGGCCCCGAAAAAGCGAAACAAGGTCGGAAAGGCCAAAAACCGTACCCGACGGAGGTTGACTAGGGCGTGATGAATCCCTTAATAAGCTGCACATTCAGGAGTTTGACGCGATGCCGGGCCCCAAGAAGGCGGGGACGGGCGTCGTGTTACGCTTTGTGCTATCCCATTCCAGGGACAAGAGAATTCGGTGCTATCCGCGCCGGCGGTCGATATAGGAGAAGTTAAGTGGCTCGTATCGCGGGCGTCAATCTACCGACCAACAAGCGCGTGGTGATCGCGCTGCAGTACATCCATGGCGTCGGACCGAAGATCGCCCAGGATATCATGGGCAAGGTTAATCTGCCGGCCGAGCGCCGTGTGTCGCAACTCACCGACGCGGAGGTGCTTCAGATCCGCGAAATCATCGACCGTGATTACATGGTCGAAGGCGATCTGCGCCGCGACGTTCAGTTGAACATCAAGCGACTGATGGATCTCGGCTGTTACCGCGGCTTGCGTCACCGCAAGGGACTGCCGGTCCGTGGCCAGCGCACCCACACCAATGCTCGCACCCGCAAGGGCCCGGCCAAGACCATTGCCGGCAAAAAGAAGACCACGGGACCGACTTGATAAACAGGATGAGGCCGGCGCTGTAAGGGCGCGCAGGCGCGAAAGGATCGAGAATGGGTAAGGAAGCCACCCGCGTCCGTCGGCGCGAACGAAAGAACATCGCGTCTGGCGTCGCGCATGTCGCCGCCTCGTTCAACAATACCATGATCACCATTACCGATGCGCAGGGCAATACGATCGCCTGGTCTTCGGCCGGGACCATGGGGTTCAAAGGCTCACGCAAGTCGACACCCTATGCTGCGCAGGTCGCTGCCGAAGATGCCGCCAAGAAGGCGCAAGAACACGGCATGCGCACTCTAGAAGTCGAAGTGTCGGGGCCTGGTTCGGGCCGCGAGTCGGCGCTGCGCTCCCTGCAGTCAGCCGGGTTCACAATAACTTCGATCCGTGACGTGACAACGATTCCGCACAACGGCTGCCGTCCACGAAAGCGGCGGCGCGTGTAATTGTATCTTTCGCGCGGACCATATGCGGCCCGCGCGCGTGCTACCGCCGAGATTTTCCCCATGCGGCGGGTGGGGTGCGCTAGGCGCGAGAAGGCCGCGCCGCTGAAAAGGTGAAGACGTGATCCAGAAGAATTGGCAGGAATTGATCAGGCCGAACAAGCTCCAGGTGGCCGTCGGTGGTGACGCCGCACGGATTGCCACGGTGGTTGCCGAACCGCTCGAGCGCGGCTTCGGCGTTACGCTCGGCAACGCGCTGCGACGCATTCTGCTGTCCTCCCTGCAGGGTTCGGCGGTGCAGTCGGTGCATATCGATGGCGTGCTGCACGAGTTTTCCTCGATCGCAGGCGTGCGCGAGGACGTCACCGACATGGTGCTCAATATCAAGGACATCGCCATCAAGATGCAGGGCGAGGGTCCGAAACGCATGGTCGTCAAAAAGCAGGGGCCTGGCACTGTTACAGCCGGCGACATTCAGACTGTCGGCGATGTGGTCGTGCTCAACCCCGACCTTGTCCTCTGCACACTCGATGAGGGCGCCGAGATCCGCATGGAATTCACGGTCAACACCGGCAAAGGCTATGTGCCGGCAGAGCGCAATCGTCCGGAGGATGCGCCAATTGGCCTCATTCCGGTCGACAGCCTCTATTCGCCAGTTCGCAAGGTCTCCTACAAAGTCGAAAATACCCGCGAAGGTCAGATCCTCGACTACGACAAGCTGACCATGACCATCGAGACCAATGGCGCGGTTTCGCCGGAAGACTCGCTCGCATACGCAGCCCGCATCCTGCAGGACCAGCTCAACGTATTCGTGAACTTCGAGGAGCCCCGCAAAGAAGCTGCCGCGGAGGCGATCCCCGACCTGGCCTTCAATCCCGCCTTCCTCAAGAAAGTGGACGAACTCGAGTTGTCCGTGCGCTCGGCCAACTGCCTGAAGAACGACAACATCGTCTACATCGGCGACCTCGTGCAGAAGAGCGAAGCCGAGATGCTGCGGACGCCGAATTTCGGACGCAAGTCGCTCAACGAAATCAAGGAAGTGCTCGCACAGATGGGCCTGCATCTCGGCATGGAAGTGCCGGGCTGGCCGCCGGAGAACATCGAAGAGTTGGCCAAGCGCTTCGAAGACCACTACTGAGCCGCTGCGCGGCCGCACTGGAATGAAGGGATAGTACGCGATGCGTCACGGTAAGGTTCACCGCAAGCTCAACCGCACGGCGGAGCATCGCAAGGCGATGTTCGCCAACATGGCAGCGTCCCTGATCAAGCACGAGCAGATCGTAACCACGCTCCCTAAGGCGAAGGAATTGCGGCCGATTGTCGAGAAGTTGGTGACATTGGCCAAGAAGGGCGGCCTACACGCTCGCCGTCAGGCTATCGCGGAGATTCGTGATGTCGCGCAGGTCAAGAAGCTCTTCGAGGTGATCGGCGCGCGCTACAAAGACCGTGACGGCGGTTATACCCGCATCATGAAAGCTGGGTTTCGCTACGGCGACAACGCGCCGAAGGCGGTGATCGAATTTGTCGACCGAGACGTCGAGGCAAAGGGCAAGGATTCAGGGCCGGTGCAGGAGAAAACGGTCGAGGAAGCGGCCACTGCGGCTGCCTAAATCTTCTGGCTTGCATTTTTGGATGGGGCGGCGTTTGCGCCGCCCTTTTTATTTGCGTGACATGGTCCCGCAGTTATGATCGCCGAAGAGCGATGAGTCAGCTGGTTTTGGGGGGCAGTATGATGGTTCGTACGGCAATCTGGACATTGGCGTTGGGAGTGTGGATGGTCGGGACGGCCAATGCGCAGTCCGATCTGGTGAAGCGTGGAGACTATCTGGTCAACGGCATTCTGACCTGCGGCAATTGCCACTCGCCGAAGGGTCCACCAGCGGCTATCGCGGGCAAGGATTTCTCCGGAGGCCTGTCATGGGATGAGCCACCGTTCAAAGTGACCGCCCCCAACATCACGCCTGACAAGGAAACCGGCATCGGGACGTGGACCGACGCGCAGATCAAAGCACTCATGCGCACCGGCATTCGTCCGAACGATGTGCACGTGGCGATGATCATGCCAACCGGCTTCTATCACATCATGACCGATCGCGATCTCGATGCTGTAGTCGCGTATTTACGCACCCTCAAACCCGTCAGCAACAAAGTCGCCGATCCGATCTACAAGATGCCGCAGCTCGAGATTGTGGTTCCTGGGGGCGAAAAGAAGTTCACCGAAGGCACGATGAGTGACAAGGTCAAGAAAGGCTTCTATCTCGTTACAATCGCCCACTGTATGGAGTGCCACACGCCCATGGATAAGGGCTCGCGACAGTGGGACCGTCTGGGCGTTGGCGGCTTTGAATTTCCTGGTCCATGGGGCGTCTCGGTGTCCCGCAACATCACGTCGAGCAAGACCAAAGGCATCGGCACCTGGAGCGACGACGAGATCAAACGTGCGATCACAGCGGGAATCAGCAAGGACGGCAGCAACCTCAAGCCCCCGATGGGCTACCAATATTATGCGACGCTGACGCCGGACGACCTCGATGCCGTTGTTGCGTATCTGCGCACGGTACCGGCGGTCGAGTAGATGACCGGTTTGGGCCTCCTGCGCGCCTGAAAGGACAGCGCCGCGCGGCCTTCATTTAAGCAGCTTATAGGCCTATATCTCGGTCATCCGCCGGGATTCGAACTGATGTCCATCAAGACCCTGACTGCCATCCTGCTGTCCATTGCGTTGACGGGCGCCGCAGGCGCCCAGGAGAGACGGCTGCCCGGGCAATCAGAGCTGCGCTTGTCGTACGCCCCGGTCGTGCACCACGCAGCACCGGCGGTGGTCAATGTATATGCCGCCAAGCTCGTGCAAAACCGCAATCCGCTGCTGGACGACCCGATCTTCCGCCGGTTCTTCGGCGCGCCGGGGGGCGGAGGCAATCAGCTGCAGCGGTCTTTGGGCTCGGGCGTGATCATCGATGCGGCCGGCCTGGTTGTGACGAACAATCACGTCATCGAGGGCGCCGATGAGGTCAAAGTGTCGCTCGCCGACAAACGCGAGTTCGAAGCAACGGTTGTCCTCAAGGACCCGCGAACTGATCTTGCGGTGCTGCGCATCAAGGACGGGCACGAGCAATTCCCGGTGCTTGAATTTGCGGATTCGGACGCGTTGCAAGTCGGTGATGTCGTGCTGGCGATCGGCAATCCCTTTGGCGTCGGACAGACAGTGACACACGGCATCGTTTCCGCGCTCGCGCGAACGCAGGTTGGAATTTCAGACTACCGTTTCTTCATTCAGACCGACGCTGCCATCAACCCCGGCAATTCCGGCGGTGCGCTGGTGGATTTGACCGGAAAACTGATCGGTATCAACACCGCAATTTTCTCGCGGTCGGGCGGTTCCCAGGGCGTGGGCTTTGCGATCCCTGCCAACATGGTGCGGGTTGTCGTGACCTCTGCCAAAACCGGCGGGAACGCGGTGGTGCGGCCATGGCTCGGCGCGAAACTGCAGGCTGTCACGTCGGAGATCGCGGATAGCATGGGCCTCAAGCGTCCGACCGGTGCGCTGGTCAGCAACGTCGCCGCCAATAGTCCGGCTGCCAACGCCGGCCTCAAGGCGGGCGACCTGATCCTGTCGGTGGACGGACAGGACGTCGATGACCCCAATGCTTTCGACTACCGCTTCGGCACGAAGCCAGTTGGCGGCAGCGCCCGTCTCGGAATTCTACGTGGAGGGCGCGAGCAGACCGCGACAGTGTCCCTTCGCAGCGCGCCGGCGACCCCGCGTGAAGAGATCGTGATCCGCTCTCGTTCGCCTTTTTCCGGTGTGAAGATTGCCAATCTTTCCCCCGCGCTCGCTGACGAACTGCAGCTGCAAAATGTCGATCAGGGAGTCGCGATCGTTGATGTGGATACCGGCTCATATGCCAGCAATCTCGGCTTCCAGCGTGGCGATGTCATTGAGGAAGTCAACGGCGAGCGCATCAGCAAAACAGGCGATCTTGAGCGATTGGCCGGCACACCAAACCGCAGCTGGCGTATCATTATCCTGCGCGGCGGGCAGAAGATTTCCGCGGTATTCAGCGGATGACCTCGCGGGCCAAAGCGACCGGCGCAAGCCTATTTACGGCCGCGGGCTTTGAAAGGGATGCGCCGCGTCCGCTTGCAGATAAGCTCAGGCCACAAAAGCTCGACGAGGTTGTCGGTCAGGACCACCTACTCGGGCCAGACGGCGCCCTTACGCGCATGCTGGCAACGCGTTCGCTAGGTTCGCTGGTTTTCTGGGGCCCGCCCGGCACCGGTAAGACGACCGTGGCGAGGCTTCTCGCGCAGGCGACCGATCTGCATTTTGAACAGATCTCCGCGATTTTTACTGGTGTCGCCGACCTCAAGAAGGTGTTCGAGGAAGCGCGGCAACGGCGGGAAATGGGATTGGGCACGCTGCTGTTCGTCGATGAAATTCATCGCTTCAATCGCGCACAGCAGGACTCGTTTCTGCCGGTGATGGAAGACGGCACGATCATTTTGGTCGGCGCTACCACCGAAAACCCGTCCTTCGAGCTCAACGCTCCGCTCTTGTCTCGAGCGCGCGTGCTTGTCTTCCATTCTCTCGATGCGGGGGCGATCGAGAAGTTGCTTGAACGTGCGGAAAGCATCGAAAACAGACGGCTTCCGCTCGATGCCGAAGCGCGCGATGCGCTCAAGCGCATGGCCGATGGTGACGGTCGTGCGGCGCTGACTCTGGCGGAAGAAGTGTGGCGTGCCGCACGCAAGGATGAAATCTTCAATTCGGCCAAGTTGCAGGAGGTCGTACAGCGGCGCGCGCCGATCTACGACAAGTCGCAGGATGGCCACTACAACCTGATCAGTGCGCTGCACAAGTCAGTGCGTGGTTCCGACCCCGATGCGGCGCTCTATTATCTCTGCCGCATGTTGGACGCTGGCGAGCCGCCGCTCTATATCGCGCGCCGAGTCGTGCGCATGGCGATCGAGGACATTGGCCTCGCCGATCCGCAGGCCTTGGCGATCGCAAACGCGGCCAAGGATGCCTACGACTTCCTGGGTTCACCAGAGGGCGAACTTGCCATTGCCCAAGCGGTGATCTATTGCGCAACGGCGCCAAAATCGAACGCCGGCTACGCTGCCTTTGGTGCGGCCATGCACGCCGCCAAGGAGGCGGGCTCGCTTTTGCCGCCGAAGCATATTCTGAATGCGCCTACCAAGCTCATGCAGCAGGAAGGTTACGGCCGCGGCTACGCCTACGATCACAATGCGGAGGAGGCCTTCTCCGGGCAGAATTATTTTCCCGACGCGCTGGAGCGGCAGAAGTTTTACGATCCTCCCGAGCGCGGTTTCGAGCGCGAAATCAGAAAGCGCTTGGAATACTGGGCGAAGCTGAGAAAAGAGCGGGGCATAGCATGAGCCGCGGACGCTCCGGCCCGCGGCAACCGGGTGGTGGGCGCCAGAGGGCCGGACCACGGCATCGCAACCGAGACAAAGACCAAGGCGGCCGCCGCGCGGGCACCTCTCATTCGCGTCCCTTTCGGACGGAGGGTCCGGGTGAGGGCGCGCGTGGAAAATCGCCGTCCGTCGACCCCCGCCGGGTTACGCCCTCAGTTACTGGCCAGCACTCGATCAGGGCGGACGGCAAGGTCGAAACTGTCACCGTCCATCCCGATGAATCCGGGATGCGCGTGGATCGATTTTTCGAGGCGCGATTTCCAGGCCTGTCGTTCAGTCACATCCAGCGCATCATCCGCAAAGGCGAAGTGCGGGTGAATGGTAAGCGCACCCAGCCCAAGGCTCGGCTCGAGTCCGGTGACGCTGTACGGATCCCGCCGCTGAAAATTGCGCCGCCGCCGCCACGCGACGACGCGCCGGCGGCGGACAAGGATCGCGCCTTTCTGAAATCGATCACGCTCTACGAAGATGCTGATGTATTGGTGCTCAACAAGCCGATGGGACTTGCCGTGCAAGGCGGTTCCGGCACGACGCGCCACATCGACGGGATGCTCGGTGCCTTGCGTTCACCCGATGGCCAGCGTGCACGTCTTGTGCACAGAATCGATAAAGATACAGCCGGCTGTCTGCTTGTGGCGAAAACCCGATTTGCTGCAGCCGCCCTGGCGAAGACTTTCCGCACACGCTCCGCGCGCAAAATCTATTGGGCGTTGGTCGCAGGCGTGCCAAAGCCGCGCCAGGGTCGAATATCCACGTTTCTCGCCAAGGAGGAACGTGAAGAGGATTCGTTCATGCGTATCGCGGCGCATGGCGAGAAAGGCGCAAGCCATGCAGTGACTTATTACGCTGTGGTGGAGACAGCCGCGCAGCGGCTTGCCTGGCTTTCGCTCAAACCGGTTACCGGCCGCACGCACCAATTGCGTGCGCATATGGCGCATGTCGGTAACCCGATTGTCGGAGATGCGAAGTACTTCACCAAGGAAAACTGGGAATTGCCGGGCGGACTTCAAAACAAACTTCATCTTCTAGCCCGTCGTATCGCGGTACCGCACCCACGCGGCGGCACGATTGATGTTTCGGCGCCCCTGCCACCGTACATGCAGCAATCGTGGAATTTGCTTGGGTTTGATGCCAAACGCTACGACCCAATCGAGGAAGCGCCGGAGGAGTAGACACCGTGCCGCGGCGTTCCTATGTGTTAGTGGCCATGCGCAAACCATCGCTAGCCATCTTAGTTTTCCTGTCGGCGATTTCCACAGTGCCGGCGCACGCGCAAAATAGCGTCCTCGGCGACAATTACAGCATCATGGTCCCGGAGAAGGGTTACAAGCCCTCGCAGCCAGAGCCTTGGCTGGCGCCGAAGTACACGTCGCCGGGCGGAACCGTGAAGAACGTGAAGCTTCCGAAATCGACGATCGTGCCGACGCC
>JANWKN010000145.1 GCA_025451355.1 Pseudolabrys sp.
AGGAGAGCCTGGGATTGCAGGTGGTCACGGATGGAGAATTCCGGCGCGGCTCCTATTGGGGACGCTTTGTCGAACGAACGGAAGGTTTCAGCATCAAACCGGCATCGTTCAAATTCCGTAACGATGCCGGCCATGAGGTCAAGTTCACCGCGCCCTTTGTGAAGAGCAAGATCAGACGACTGCAGGCGCTTGCGCTCGACGAGTTCGACTTTCTTCGCACGGTCACGAAAGCGACTGGCAAAATTACATTGCCTGCGCCATCGACCATGCATTTCTACCGTTGCAACGATTTTGCCGACCGGTCCGTCTATGCCGAAGGCAAAGAATTCTTCGACGACCTAGGCAAGATCTTTCAACAAGAGATCGCCGAGCTGGCGAAAGCGAGATGCCACTATGTGCAACTCGACGAGGTTGCGATCGCCCTGTTGTGCGACCCGGCCATTCGCGACGAGGTAAAGCGGTCAGGCAGCAATCCCGATGTTCTTGTCGATTTGTACATCGCGAGCATCAATCAGGCCGTAGCCAATTGCCCTACCGATGTGACGATCGGCGTGCACATGTGCCGTGGCAATTTCAAAGGCCACTATATCGGCGCCGGCGGATACGAATCCGTCGCCGAGCGGTTCTTCGCAAACACCAACGTCAATCACTTCCTGCTTGAATACGACACCTCGCGCGCCGGTGACTTCGCGCCACTGCGTTTTGTTCCGAAGACGAAAGGTGTCGTGCTTGGCCTTGTCAGCACGAAGACGCCTGCACTCGAAAGCCTGGAAGGGCTCAAGCGCCGTGTAGAAGAGGCTGGCGGCTATATCGATCTCGACCGGTTGGCGATCAGTCCCCAGTGCGGATTTGCCAGCACGGTGGCTGGCAACCCGGTCACCGAAGCTGACGAACGGGCCAAACTGGCGCTGGTCGTCGAAGCCGCCAGAACTATCTGGCAATAGACGCGACGGCGGAGCGGGGTTTATCCCCTTGCCATCGCACCGTGCGGATTGACGAAGATGTAGCCGCGCACGTCGCGTACATGCATTCTGGATAGTCCGCCCCCAGAATTGTAATCACGGATCAGCCATTGGCCGTTCCCGGCAGCCGACTCGATGTACATGACATGACCGCTTCTGACGGCAGCAAGTCCGGGTCGCGGCCCGGCCTCGCGTGGAAGAAGGCGTGCCCAATTTGATGCAAGGTTCAACCGGACATCGCCAAGGCCGAGATATTTGCGTAGACCGCATCCGCAATAGCGGTTGGGACAACCGGCCGGCCGCGAGCCGATAACGCTGCCGGTTTCCACCATGGCAAAAGTTCTGTTTCCGCCCGCGTCGAGAGTTCGAGGCGCCGAAGTAGCGAAGCTCGCGTTGCAGACGCTTCGTCCGTCATTCGAGAGCATGCAGGCATCGGACCCGCGATTTGAAATTTGCTGATTGTTATGATGGCCGCGACGCGAGTGATAGCCGTTAGCAGACGAGGACGTGAAAGTTACTAGAAGCAAAGTGATCAGCATTCCCATGATACCCATTCGATTCATGGTTTCCTCTTTGCGTTGATGAGAAAGATGGCGGAAGGAGCGGCCTCTCGAAAATGAGGTGCTTGTCTCCAGAGCGCGGGTCGCAAAACTACCTTCTGGAACGACCTGCGCTTAAACGGCGCAGACCGCAGAAAGTTCCTGTCCGCTCTGCCGCGTCGGGCATCCGACGCAGAAGATGCCGCCAGTGTCGACGCGTTGATTCGCGCGAATCGATGCGAATCGTGGCCACACTTTTTGAAGAAAATAAGGGCTTATTCCTTTACCGCGCCGGTCATAGCCGAGACGTAGTGCTCGACGAAGAATGCGTAGAGGATCACGAGCGGTAGGGATCCTGCGAGTGCGCCGGCCATGAGCGAACCCCAGCGGTAGATGTCACCATCGACGAATTCATTGACGATGGCGACCGGCACCGTCTTTTGCGAGGTCGTGGAGAGAAATGTCAGCGCGTAAATGAATTCATTCCAGCACAGCGTGAAGCAGAAGATGAAAGCCGAGATCAACCCCGGCACTGCGAGGGGCAGCACAATCTTGGTCAGGATCTGCCAGCGGCTCGCGCCATCGATCAGTGCGCATTCCTCGAGTTCAAATGGAATGGTTTTGAAATAGCCCATCAGTAGCCAGGTCGAGAACGGGATCAGGATGGTCGGGTAGGTCAAAATCAGCGCGAACGGGCTGTCGAAGAGGCCATATTGGAACACGACCGTCGAGAGGGGAATGAACAGGATCGACGGCGGGACCAGATAGGCCAGGAAGATGGCGCCGCCCACCCAAGCCGCGCCGCGATATCGCAGCCGTACGATCGCATAGGCAGCGAGCACGCTTGCGATGATGGACAGCACCGTCGCTCCGACGGCCACAAACATCGTATTCCATAGCCACCGCGGATAGTTCGTCTGGAACAGCAGATTGTAGAAATGCTTCAGTGTCGGTGCCGTCGTCCAGAATGGGCTCACTCGCTCCATGTCGAGCAGCTGGTCGTCGGGTTTGATAGAGGTCAGCGCCATCCAATAAAACGGGAACAGCAGTATCAAAAGAATGATCGAGAGCGGGAGATAGAGCGACACGAGGCGACGGGGCAGCGTTTGGAGATAACTCATGCCCTCGCTGTGGTCCGCCGTAGCGTTAAGCACCGCGCGCGGGTCAGATGCTTTGCCGGCGAGCGCGTCAGTCATTGCTCTCGCCCTGTTGCCACTTCCTGCGTTGCAGGCCGAACCATGAGATGAGAATAGCCGCCAGCAGAAACGGGATCATTGCGGTCGAGATAGCTGCTCCCTCGCCAAGTTGTCCGGCGATGATCGCGCGCTGATAGGAAAGTGTTGCCATCAAGTGCGTGGCATTGACCGGCCCACCGCGTGTGAGCACCCAGATCAACTGAAAATCAGTGAAGGTAAACAATACCGAAAACGTCATGACAACTGCGATGATCGGAGTTAGCAACGGATATGTAATGTAGCGAAATCGCTGCCAGGCGCTGGCGCCGTCAATGGTCGCTGCTTCATAGAGCGATGGCGACACCGTCTGCAGGCCAGCGAGTAGCGTGATCGCGACGAATGGTACGCCGCGCCAGATATTGGCGAAGATGACCGACCAGCGCGCGTTCCAGGTATCGCCGAGAAAATCAATATTTGCAGCGATCAAGCCGAGGTGACGCAGCGTCCAGGAAACAATCGAGAACTGGCTGTCGTAGATCCACCAGAACGCGATTGCCGATAGCACCGTTGGTACGATGAACGGAATCAGCACGAGGGCGCGCAGGATCGCCTTGAACGGCAGGTTTTCATTGAGCAGCAGCGCGAGATAGAGGCCGACGGCGAATTTAATGGCGCTGGCAACGATCGTGTAGAGCAGCGTGTTGAACACCGACAGCCAAAAAACGCTGTCGTCCCACAGCCATTCATAGTTCTCAGTGCCAATGAACACACCGCTACGGCCGATCTTGGTATCTGTGAGGGATAGCCAGACACCGAGGCCGAGTGGATAAGCGAGAAACAGGATCAGGAACGCCGCTGCCGGCAACATGAACCAGGCGCCGAGCCAATTGTGGTTGGCTTTGAGCCGGTTCCAGGCCGTGGGTGCACCGAGCGCCTGCTTGGGCCCCACCCTAGCGTAAGCGATCTCAGCCATTCCGTTTATCCGTCGTCGTTTCGAAGCTGCGAAAGTTGAAAATGCGGCGGGCGGCTGCTAACCGCCCACCGTCCTTCGTCATCGATAGATCCGCCGCAATTGACGATCGGCGATCTTGATCGCGCCCTTGGCGTCTTCGCGGCCGGTGCAGGCGGCCGCGAACATGTCGAGCACGACGAAGTCAGCAATCGCGCTTGCCGCCTTCTCGCCGACCGAACCGAGACCGCCCACCGTCAGCGTGCGCTTGGCGACGTCGCGGAAAGGTGTTGCTTTCGGGTCCGCGGTCCACACTGGATTGGCTTCGTAGGCGTTGAGGCACTGGGTGAGATAGCCCTTCGATGCCGTCAGCCATTTGTTGAACTGATCGGCTTCGAGCATGTAGGCCATCAGCGCTTTACTGGCCTGCGGATACTTGGTGTAGGTCATCGCCATCAGCGGGAACAGCACCTGGAATTCGGTCGGCTTGCCGATGGGGCCGACTGGCCAAAGGGCATGGTCCATGTCTTCGGCGATTTGTTTTTTCGTCGGGTCGTTCTGCGCGGCCACGTAAATGGAGATACCGTTATTGGTCCAGTGGATTTCGCCACCAAGGAAGGCCTTGTTATTGAAGGCGTCGTTCCAGGAAGCGGTGCCTGGAACGTAGTTTTCGTACATCGCCTTGGCGAAATTGAGTGCCTTCTCGGTTTCCGGCGAACTGATGATCACTTTGTCATCCTTGTCCACCACGTTACCGCCGAACGCCCACAGGCACCAATGGACCCACGTATTACCGTCACCAGAGGCATGGCCGAGCGCCATGCCGCCTGGCGTGCCTTGTGCTTTCATTGCCTTGGCATAGGCGAGGAATTCGTCGGTCGTGGTCGGGAATTTCGAGAAGCCCGCTTTCTTCGACGCTTCCAAACGGTAATTGAGCAGATTGCCGTTGTAGCAAATGGGAATCGCGATCCACTTGTTGCCGGTGCCTTTGCCGTACGTCACTGCCGTCGGCACCCAGCCGCCATATTTCTTGCCGAGATAATCCGCGACATCGGTGACGTCGAGGCATTTCTGCGGAAACAAATGCGGCAGCGAATAAAGGCCCCAGAACAAGTCCGGGCCGGCGCCGGTATTGGCGGCGACGGAAGCTTTCGGCTGCACATCTTCGAAGGACTCGCGCGCGATCGTGATCTTGACGCCGGTCGCCTTGGTGAAGGAATCCATTATAGCGACGAAGGCATCGTCTTCCGACTGCACAAAATATTTCCAGCGCAGGATCGAAAGCTGCGCGTCCTTTTCTGGTTTCCAGGGTGCGCTCTGTGCCCAGGCCTTCGCCCAGTCGAGCAGCGCGGGTCCGGTCAACGCACCGGCAACCGCGGCCGCAGTGCCACCTTTTATTAGTGTGCGGCGCGTAAAATAGCTCATGATCATTCCTCCCTTTGCTTTCTTAGTTGGTGAGACGCTTTCCCGTCGTCTCGTCAAAAAGATGGATTAGCCGCGGGTCTGGCTTGAGCCGGATCTTGTCACCCGGCTTGAATTGATGTCTCTCGCGGAACACCGCAATGATTTCATCGTTCCCGAGTTTGGCCACAACCTGAAGCTCTGAACCGGTCGGCTCGACCACCTGAACCACGGCGTCGACGCCATCGTCCGACAAGGAAAAATGCTCGGGCCGCACGCCATAAACAGCGGGCCGGCCGTCGCTGCCGGCAGGCGCACCGTTGAGTGAAAATTTCACACCGGTCGGTGCTTCAAAGACCGCTGCACCGTTCAGGTTGATGCGGCCCTTGACCATGTTCATCGCGGGCGAGCCGATGAAACCGGCGACAAACAGATTATCGGGACGATCATAGAGATCGAGCGGCGCGCCGATCTGCTCGACACGCCCGTCATGCATAACGACAATCTTGTCGGCCATGGTCATGGCCTCGATCTGGTCGTGTGTGACGTAGATGGTCGTCGTCTTCAGGCGTTGATGAAGCTCCTTGATCTCGGTGCGCATCTGGACGCGTAATTTCGCATCGAGATTGGACAGAGGCTCGTCGAAGAGAAAGACCTGCGGATCGCGCACGATAGCGCGACCCATGGCGACGCGCTGACGCTGGCCGCCGGACAACTGACGCGGAAAGCGTTCGAGCAATTGCGTGAGGCCGAGGATTACGGCCGCTCGATTGACCCGCTCGTCGATCTCACTTTGCGGAGCGCCGCGCAATTTCATGGAGAACGCCATGTTGGCGGCGACCGTCATGTGGGGATAGAGCGCGTAATTCTGGAAGACCATGGCCACGTCGCGCTCTTTCGGTGGCAAGTTGTTGACCACGCGCTCGCCGATGCGGATTTCGCCGGCGGTGATGTTTTCCAGACCGGCAATCATCCGTAGCAGGGTGGATTTGCCACAGCCGGAGGGGCCTACGAGCACGACGAACTCGCCATCGCGGATCGATATGTCGACGCCATGAATGACGTGTGTACTGCCGAAGGCCTTTCGAACGTCGCGGATCGCGACCGAAGCCATTCATTCCTCCCTGATCACCGCGGTTTTCCGCAGTTTTCTTAGTTCTAGGCGTCAATGCGCGGACGTCCCGCCAAGGAACACCCGCACAAGGCAAATCATCGGGCTTTCGCCCTTCGAAAAGCAAGCCCGACTTGAGGTTGACGATCTGTCATTAAAGCGCCAGGCCGCCGTCCACGAGGTGCGGCTGGCCGGTGATATAGCTCGATTCATCGGATGCCAGGAAAACCGCAAGCGCAGCCACTTCCTCGGCAGTGCCGAGCCGTGCCATCGGTTGGCGGGCAATGAAATTCTCTCGCACCTGTTTGAGCGGTTTTCCCGTCGCTTGAGACACCGCTTTTACGCGCTCTTCGAACGATGGCGACACGATTGTGCCCGGGCAAATCGCATTGCATCGGATGCCCTTGGTAATGAAATCTGCGGCGACCGCCTTGGTAAGCCCGATCACAGCGGCCTTGGTGGCCCCATAGGCATAACGGTTCGGTAGGCCTTTGATCGAGGAAACCCCCGACGACATGTTGATGATGGAACCGCCACCCTTCTTCAGCATGGCGGGGAGGAATGCCTTGATGGTGCGGTGCATGGATTTGACATTGAGGTCGAAGGAAAAATCCCAGTCCTTTTCCGAGCATTCAAGCACCGTGCCCTGGTGCACGTAGCCCGCAACATTGGTGAGAATGTCGAGTGCGCCGAATTCCTTGGCGACTGCGTTGGCAAATGCGTCGACGTTTTTTGAAGACAGCACGTCGAGTTTTACGCACTTGGCCGCCTTCAGACCTTTGAGTTTGTCGACCGCAAGATCGGTGGCGATCACCTTTGCCCCCTCCGCGATGAACGCCTCTGCAATGGCGCGGCCAATCCCCTGGCCGGCTGCGG
>JANWKN010000146.1 GCA_025451355.1 Pseudolabrys sp.
TCGCGTATTGATCGAGAAATATGTGTCGGGCCCTCGTCACATCGAGCTGCAAATCTTTGCCGACCAACAGGGCAACGCTGTTCACCTCAATGAGCGCGACTGTTCGCTGCAGCGGCGGCACCAAAAGGTGATCGAGGAGGCACCGGCCCCCGGAATGAGCCGGGAACTGCGCGCCACTATGGGCACGGCGGCGGTCGCTGCGGCCAAGGCCGCCGGTTACGTCGGGGCTGGCACGGTCGAATTCATCGCAGATGGGGCGAAAGGCCTGCGGCCGGACGGGTTCTGGTTCATGGAGATGAATACGCGGCTTCAGGTCGAGCATCCCGTAACCGAAGCAATTACCGGGCTCGACTTGGTGGAATGGCAGTTTCGTATCGCTGGAGGCGAAAAGTTGCCATTGGCCCAGCAGCAAGTAAGGCTCGACGGCCACGCCGTTGAGGCGCGGCTCTACGCGGAAGATCCGGAACGGGGTTTCTTACCGTCAACCGGTCGACTGGTTGCCTTGCAATTTCCGGAAAATGCGAACCTGCGCGTCGATAGCGGGGTGGAAACGGGCAGTGAGGTTTCGCCGTTTTACGATCCGATGATCGCCAAGGTCATTGCCCACGCAAAGACGCGCGAGGAAGCGCTTGATGGTCTGGCGAGTGCCCTGGAACAGACCATTGTGATCGGTCCGCGCAGCAATGCTGGCTTTTTGGCGGCGCTGTGTCGCGCCCCGGGATTTCGCAAGGGCCAATTTGATACCAGCTTCATAGAACGCAATCTTGTGGATCTTGGTGCCGTCCCTAAAGGCATCGACCCGGCAGCGGTTGCGCTTGGAGCGCAGACGGTGCTGGCTCAGCAGCGAGATCGCCTCGCGGCGCTGCCGGTGAGGGACCCGGAGCAACCGGCCTCACCATGGGATGAGGACGACGCTTTTCAGTTGTCGGGCCAACGGCAGCTGGCGCTGCCCATTCTCGCCGACGATCAGGCGGCGGTAGCGGAAGCGACATATGATTCCCGCGGCTGTGAGGTTTTGGTCGCGGGCCATGCGCCGGCGCGGGACGCTGTGGTCGTGGCGGATGGCGACACAATCTATATCCTGCGGAACGGACGGCAGACCAAGGTCGCTTTGCGCGACCTCGCCCTGAATGAGGCTGGGGATCAGGATAGAAGCGGGGTTGTACGAGCGCCTATGCATGGCAAGCTGCTGAGTATTCTGGTCGAACCTGGCGCACAGGTCACGCGCGGACAGCGTCTCGCCATTATCGAGGCAATGAAGATGGAACATACCCTTGTGGCACCGACCGACGGCACTATCGCCGACATTTCAGTGGCTGGAGATGCGCAGGTTGCTGAAGGTGCGATCGTCATGCGCATTGTCCCGACGCAAAGAACGGGCGAATAAAACGGAATTTGGTAGTGCCACTACACCTCATAAAGCTCTGCGTCGGCTGCGATTCGGTCTCCGATCTCGAGAGCTGGATTAAGCAGAAATTGAAAGAGAAAAGACGGCGAGGCCAGAAAGTTGAGCACATTCACACGACCCGAATGATGCCGAAGCGCGCGACCGAATTGACAAACGGCGGCTCCCTATACTGGGTAATCCGCGGACAGATTGCCTGCCGCGAACGTATCCTCGACGTTCGGGCATTCGTCGATAAAGACGGCATCGGCCGATGCCGCGTTGTGCTCGATGGTAAGGTGGTACTCGTTGAGCCGCGCCCGCGTTCGGCGTTTCAGGGTTGGCGCTATCTAGAGGCGAAAGAAGCGCCGCGCGATCTGTCGCGCGCCGCGCCAGGCGCTGTGCGGATGCCGGAAACCATGCGAAGGGAGTTGCAGGCGCTGGGTCTGCTTTAGACCGGCACGTTGTCGATCAATCGGGTCTTACCAAGTCGGACGGCGGCGAGCAGCCGGATTGGGCCATCCTTGGACGTGGAAATGGGTGCGAGCGTAACTGCGTGACGTGCTTCGAGATAGTCGAGCCCAAATCCGGCGAGATCGAACTCAATTCGACCGACATTAAGGACGCGATCGATCTTTTCGCCGTTCTTGATACGGGCCGCACAGTCATTGAGGACGCGATAAAGCATCGGCGCCACAGCGCGCTCGGTCGCTGACAAATACACATTGCGTGAAGAAAGCGCCAAGCCATCCGGCTCCCGTACGGTCGGCACGCCGATCACTTTGACCGGAAGATCAAGATCCTTGGCCATTTGGGTGACAACCCGCAGCTGCTGGTAGTCCTTTTGGCCGAAAAGCGCGAAATCGGGCAAAACTTGGGTGAATAGTTTGGCCACCACGGTTGCAACGCCGCCGAAGAAATGCGGCCGAAACTCATCCTCGAGACCAGCCTTGGCCGCGCCTTCCGGCGCCAGACGCGTACCGAAGCCATCCGGGTACATGGTTTCAACTGAAGGCGCCCAAACAAAATCGACTTTGGCATCCCGCAGTGCCTTGAGGTCGGTCGCAAAGCTCCGCGGATAGCTTGCAAAATCCTCATTCGGCGCAAATTGCGTCGGGTTTACGAAGATTGAGACCACGACACGCTCGGACCGTCGCTGCGCCTCGCGCACCAGAGCCATGTGGCCACGATGCAGAGCGCCCATCGTAGGCACCAACGCGACGCGCTCGTTCGGTCTTCGAAAGGGTTCCAAAGCGCGACGGAGGGAGGAGACTGTTCGGATGATCTTCAGACGATTTGCCATAATTGTGGCCCTGTCCGCGAATTTTGCAAAACCGAATTGTGACCTGCAAGGCAGACGCGGGTGAATCTGGTGAAGCAAATTAGCAGTTCGACGAGTTTAACTTGACTAACGCAAGCTAATATTTTGAGAATTGGCAGCCAGAAGGGCGGCATGCTGATTCAATCGATCGAGGAAATAGCGCACTCAGCGCACGTTGTTGTGCTCGGTAACGAGAAGGGTGGATCGGGAAAGTCCACCACCGCACTGCATATCGCGGTTGCGCTTCTCAAAGCCGGGCAACGCGTTGCCACAATTGATCTCGATTCGCGTCAGCAAAGTTTCACGCACTACATTGACAATCGCCGGGCATGGGCCGAGCGCGCGAGAATCCCGCTCGAATTGCCGACGCACTACTGCATCTCACGCGCCGAAGGCAATTCATTGGAAGCGAACGAGTCGCATGAGTTCACCAATTTTTCGGCGGCGATCAGCGCCATTGAGCACAGTCACGACGTTGTTGTGATCGATACGCCCGGCAATGACACATATTTGATGCGGCTCGCCCATTCGATGGCCGATACGTTGGTCACGCCTCTCAACGACAGTTTTCTCGATTTTGACGTGTTGGCTACGCTGGATCCAACCGATTTCAGTGTCACAGGTGAAAGCCACTACGCTGAAATGGTCCGTGAAGCGCGGCGCCAGCGACGACTGGTCGACGGGCAGCTCACGGATTGGGTCGTGGTCCGCAATCGTCTCTCGACCTTGACCTCGCGCAACAAAAAGCTGGTGGGCGACGGCATCAATGAATTGGCAAAGCGCATGGGGTTCCGCAGCGTGGAAGGCTTTGCTGAGCGTGTTGTTTATCGCGAATTTTTCCCGCGCGGGCTCACGGCGCTGGACGATCTCGACGAAGAGACACTCGGAACCCGTCCTAACCTCTCGCATGTGACGGCGCGGGAAGAGGTGGTCGCGTTGCTTAACGCCCTCCAGCTTCCGCTTTCCGAAAATGGCAAACGCCGCGCCGCTGCGCGCGCTGAATGGTACTCGGTCATGGACCAGCCACTGCAGGTCCACGACATTCTCGCCTAGCCCCATCAAGCTTGAATCCGGGGGCCAATGTCGCCATTTCACCAGGCGACAGGGATCGCGCGAGTTCCGCATTTTCAGTGTAGACTTTTCGGCATGAGAAAGGACTCCCAACTAAGTCCGGCCCCGGTCTCGTCCAAACCGGAAATCGAGACCTTTATCGAAAAGGTGCGCGCGCTCGGACCGACGACCGCGCCGGGGCATCGTGGTCGCCTGATATTTGCGCTCGACGCCACAATGAGCCGTCAGCCGACCTGGGATTCCGCTTGTGTTCTGCAGGCGGACATGTTCCGGGAGGCAGCGAGTATAGGCGGGCTCGACATTCAGCTCGTGTATTTTCGCGGCCTGAGCGAATGTCGCGCTTCTGGCTGGGTTGCACAAAGTGACAAGCTTGCGGAGCTGATGTCGCGCATCGACTGTCGAGGTGGCCAAACCCAGATTGGCAAGGTGTTGAGCCATGCGCGGCAGGAGTATGCCCGTCGGAAGGTTCAAGCGTTGGTTTTCGTCGGCGACGCGATGGAAGAGCCGATCGACATTTTGTGCCAATCGGCGGGCGAACTTGGATTGTTAGGCGTTCCGGTTTTTATGTTTCAGGAAGGCATTGATGCGGTGGCGGAGAATGCCTATCGCGAGATCGCGCGGCTCTCTCGCGGCGCTTATTGCCGGTTCGATGCCGGGTCGGCACATCAGCTCGGCGAGCTACTGCGAGCCGTCGCAGCATATGCCGCCGGCGGCATCAAGGCACTTACCGATTTGTCGGAAAAGCGATCGGCCAGTGCCCAACAATTATTGTCACAGTTGAAGTAGCCATGCCGACGCTCATTTTTGGCGTGGTCGTCCTCGTCCTCGTTTTGTGGGCGCTTAATATCATTTCCAAAGTTGATCCCAGGATAGCTGCGCGTGTGATGAAGCTCGGCGGTGGATTGGTCGCGCTTGGGCTGGCCGTTTTTCTCGGACTGCGGGGCGAACTGGGCATCGCCATCCCGCTCGGTGCATGCGGGCTGGGGCTGCTGGGCTGGCTGCCTTTCGGCCCGGCCGGCTTTACCGCACGAACGCAGAAGAGCGGGGGGCAGACGTCGCGCGTGCGGTCTGCCTTTTTCGAAATGGAGCTCGACCACGACAGTGGCGCAATGCGTGGTCGCGTTCTGGCAGGTCGCTATCGGGGCACCGACTTTGGGAGCCTGGATGTGGAAACGCTCGTTTCGGTACTCGCCGAAGTCGATGAGGAGAGCAGGGCGCTACTTATGGCTTATCTTGACCGCCGGGATCCCGCTTGGAGTGAGCACGCGCAAGCGGATGCGGCAGACCGGCCGCGTGCGTCGGGTACCGGCAAAATGTCGGAACAAGAGGCCTATCAGATCCTTGGCCTGCAGCCCGGCGCGACCGCCGACGCTATCAGCCGCGCGCATCGCACGCTGATGAAGAAACTGCATCCCGACCAAGGGGGGTCGACGTATCTCGCGGCCCGTATCAACGAAGCCAAAGAAATTCTTCTCCGCCGCCATCGCTGAGGTACTCCACAAACACAACCATCAGCGGCTCCTGCGTATTGGCGCATCCCATTGTTGTTTTTGTTTGTCAATTTTTCAGCAGCATGCACGGAATGTCGCTGCGCTTAAGGTGCTTGCAAGCGGCTTCCGCCTGATTTTTCTCGAGGCCGGCAAAGCGCGCGCGATAGAGCACTTTGTCGCCTTTTTCCGTGCGTTCAGTGAACATGTCGGCCTTGCCCAGAAGGCCCTTAGCCTTGCTTTGCGCGGTCTCCAGACGTTGCTGGGCCTCTTTTTCGTCGGGCAAGGCGCCGACCTGAATTAGCCAACCAGTCCGTGATTTGGTGACAGGCTCTGCAGCCGCTGCTGGGGCCGGCGCGTCATTGCCGAGAGCCGCGACCTTCGCCGGGGACCGAGGCTGTGCCGGCTGTGCGACAGGCGACGGCGAGACAGGTGCGGACGCAGCTACGGGTGCACTCACTTGGGGCACGACCACTTGCGATACGGTTGGGGTCGCCTCATTGCGGACCGCGGGCGCCGGAGCTTTTGCCGCAGAGGGCCAGACTGCGGGGGCGAGAGGCGGAGCCGCTACCGGTGCCGGATCGAGCGGCGCCTCGCTTCGGACAGTCGAAATGGTCGTGACACTTACCGGGTTGGAGACGACAGGGGCAGGCACAAGCTGACGATTGTCAGACGGAAGCGGCGTCAGCGAAGCGGTGTACATCGTCGCGGGATGGACGATGACAGTTTTAACCGACGTCGGCTTTATCGGGTCCGTAGAGCCCGGCGCGGGCCCGTCCGGCACAGACGGCGCAACCGAGGCGACGCGAACGCGCGCCGAACCGGTGCGGTCCTCCTCCTTGGCATCCTTGCTGTCCTTTCGGAGTTGCGCCGTTTCGACGCCTTCAAGGACAGGCGGAGCCGTGCGCTTGATCGAGGCAATATTGATGTTGTTTTCAATCAGGCTGCGGACGCGCGCATCGCGGGCGCCGGCAGAGCGGCCGCCGAATACAACCGCCACGAGGTGGCGATTGGCGCGGCGAACCGACGTGACGATGTTGAACCCGGAATCGCGGATATAGCCCGTCTTGATGCCATCGACGCCATCGACGGCGCCGAGCAGATGATTGTGGTTTCGGATCGATTTGCCGCGGTAGTCGAAAGTCCGCGTGGCAAAGTAATGATAGTAATTTGGAAATCGGTCCTGGATTGCACGGCCGAGCGAGGCTTGATCACGAGCGCTGGTGATCTGTTCCTCGTCGGGGAGCCCGGAAGCATTGCGATAGGTCGTCTGTGCCATGCCGAGGGAACGTGCCTTCGCGGTCATCATTTTGGCGAAGCTCGGCTCATCGCCGCCAAGTGCCTCAGCTACAATGACGGCGACGTCATTGGCGGACTTTGTGACAATGGCCCTGATCGCCGTTTCCACGCGGATCGTTTCGCCTGGTTTGAGGCCCAGCTTCGATGGGGCCTGGACCGCGGCGTGAGCGGAAACTGGTAGTTCGGTCTGGAGCTTAATCTTGCCCTGTTCCAGCCGTTCGAACAGCAAGTAGAGGGTCATTATTTTGGTGAGCGAAGCCGGATGCCGCGGGGCGTCGGCATTGGTCGCCTGCATGACCTCGCCTGAATTGATGTCGACGACGATGGAAGAATAGGAGGGTTGGTAGCTTTCGTCTGCCTGTGTTTTGTGGCGGCGACGCGCATCGGCGTTGTCGCAGAAGGCGGCCATAGTCACGACGGCGGTGAGGCTCAGAGCACCCCAGCGCAGGCTGCGATAGCCAAAAGTCCCCCCCCGCAGCATGCGCGCTTCTCCCCACCTCTTATTACTCTGACGTCCCTGAGCCGTCCCTAGGCTGCCATCATGGCCATTTTGTAGCGTGGCAGCACAGGCATAATTTGTGACGTTAGGAGAACGCGGTTTACAAATTGTTAAGACAATACACTGAATTTGCACATGTTTTCGCACTGCAATATTTCTATTGACTTTATTGTGCAGTGCAGTATAACACTTTTCCAGTCCCGGCGCGAACCGGGTCCAATGTTTTAGCAGAGGCACCGCAGTGGCGGGCCGGGAAAGGACGACATGGTCAAGAATTTTGAAGACCTACAGCAGGTCAGCAAAGACAACGTCGATGTCACGCTGAAAGCTATGGGCGCGATCTCGAAGAGCACCCAGGCGATTGCGGTTGAAGTTGCGGATTATTCGAAGAAGGCCTTCGAGGATGGCACCGCCGCGCTCGAAAAGCTGTTCGGCGTTAAGTCCCTCGACAAGGCGATGGAAGTACAGACCGAATACGCCAAGACTGCCTATGAAGGCTTCGTGGCGAAGGCTTCCAAGATCGGCGAGCTCTATGCCGACCTTGCCAAGGAAACCTACAAGCCGTTTGAAACGCTTATGGCGAAGGCGAAGTAAGTCGCGTCGCGTACGCGTTGTTTGCGTAGAGTTGCTTAGGCGTTCTGGAATGCAAAGCCCGGCTCACAATGAGCCGGGCTTTTTGTATTGCCAGCGCTGGCCGGTGATGGCCGTTACTGAGCGACGCGCAACTTTGTCAGGTTGGTGCCGATCGTGTTGAAGGTCGCGGTCATCTGGTCCGCCGCCGTCAACAGGTAGAACTTGTCCGTGCTGCTTGCGCAGGTCTGCAGCATGGTCGACGTCGGATCACCACCGGTGTTCACCTGGATCGTGTACAACTCGACGTTGACCAGCTTGATATTGGCGCAGGTTGTCGCCTGGCGCGTGTCAATATCATCTTGGGTGCTGGTCCAGCGGTTCTGCGTGTTCAAGCCGCCGGTCAGCAGAATAATGACGTCGGTGTATTGGTACAGCGGAACCTTAGGTACAACGGGGAATGGCCCGCCGCCGACAAGCGACAACCAGCCGACTTGCAAGCCAATGGGCTCACCCAACGGTTGTTGAAAACGACCTACCTGCAAAGTTCCTCCATATGGGGGTACCCCCCTTGAAAAAGCGTGAGAGGGACAGGGCGAATTTGGGGGAAAGTCGCGTCAATTTGCCCGCAAACGGGTTGCGTTCGCTTACGCAATAGTTATCTGCGTTTTCTCTCGGAAAATCGCCAAAGGTTCGCTCCTTGTACCGGAACGGGGCAGCGTCAAGCGAATTGCTGACTTGGAAAGGCTGTATCCGGGTCTTTATTATGAGGGTCGGCCACGTACCGACGCGGCTATGGCGCAACCTCCAGGAATGTAA
>JANWKN010000147.1 GCA_025451355.1 Pseudolabrys sp.
AAATTCGGTTTTACCAAGTGGGATCGCATGTTTCCCCGACACTTCGGCAAATATTTTGGTCGCGCCACCGCGGCGCTCGCGCTCCCAACCTTCGAGCCACCCGGCGATGCGGAGAAAGCGCTTCCACCAGAAGGCGCGCGCCTCCTCGAAGTCCTTGAGCGGCTCGAAATGCTTCTTGCCGAGTTCTGTCAGCGCACGCTCGACATCGGGGGGCAGTGCATCCGCATGTTCTTTGGTGAATTCGCCGATCGCTTCATGAATGAAGGTTCCGCGATCGGCGGCGCCCGGCGGCGTGTCGATGGCGTCAAGCGGGAAAAGCCGCAACACATGTTTGGCGTAGATCGTGTAGGGATCGCGCAGCCAGCTCTCGATGTCGGTGACACTTAACTGCGAGGGGCGCGCTCCCGGTGGAGGAACCGGCTGCGGCCGCGGCACCGGCGACACCTTGGCAGGATGATCGAGTGCGCGCGCATAATTTGCGTAAATGCGGCCGCGCCCCAGCGCCTCTTTCCAGCGCTTTTCACTCGCAACCGCGGCCAGCCTCTGGACGAAGCGCGACCTGACCGTCGGCGCACCGGCCTGCTTAGCCGCGCGCGACAGAACGACCTCCGGCGCACCAAGTCCTTCCGCAAAATCGTGCGCCGAGAGGCCGACCCGCAGTTCCGGCAGATTGAGGCCGAGTTCGAGCCGCATCGGCCGGCTCAGCCACGGATCGTTACGGGTGTCGGGCGGCCAGGTGCCTTCGTTCAGCCCGCCCAGCACAATGCGATCGACGCTCTGCAGCCGGGCTTCCAGCAGACCGAAGATTCGTACACGAGGACTGCCGATTTCTGCGCGCCGCTCCGCGCGCCCTGATGAAAGCAGATGGAAAACGTCCGGATAGTCTGCCGGATTGAGTTCGAGTGTCTGCGATGTCTCGCTCTCCGCAATCGTTTCGAAAGTGCGTTGTAATTGCCGGCCGTCGGTGCCGCCATAGGCTGCAATATCCTTGCCGGCGCCCGAGAGCGTCTCGATCGCTTTGGCGTGCGCCTGCGCCAGCGTGAGCAGGCTTTGCCGCGCGTGCCCGATTTCTTCCAGCGGGGCGAGCGCCAGCGCGAGTTTTTTAACCAGCAGCTCGGCGGCGTCGAGTTCGCCGGCAGGCACGAAACGGCGCGGATCACGACTGTGCAGTTTGTCGCGCGTCTGTCGGAAAGTTGTGAGCGCGTGCACCAGACCTGTCGAACCGCGGCGCGGGCGCGGGCCGCGCAAAACGGCGCGTTCGATCGCCGCGATCGCGCGCGCATGCGCAAAGGCTCCGGCACCGAGCCGCAGGAGCGGATGCTTGAGCAGCGCCAGCAACGTCGCTGGTTCGAGTCCGCCCAGCGCGGCTTCGGCTGCGAGGCGCGCGAAGGTCCCTGCCGGGGTGTCGGCGAGCGCATCGCCGCCGGAATCATCGACCACCACATTCCAGCGTTCGAGCGCGGCCACCACGCGGCGCGCGAGAGCGCGGTCGGGTGTCATCAGCGCCGCGGTCTTGCCGGGCGTCTCGATGGCTTCGCGCAGGCAGATCGCGATCACCAGTGCTTCCTCTTCGGCGTTTGCGCTCTCGATGACTGTTACGCCGGCCATCGCCTTGTCGGCCGCGACGGTAAAATCGGGCGCCTTGAAACGAGTTTGCCACTGATCGGTTGTGGCGGCCGGACGCAAGGCTTCCGAAGTCAGCATCTCCCGCCCGTGCGGTTCGGGATCGGCGAGGGGTTTGACGGCCTCGCGCGCGATGCCAATGCGCGCAAGCAGCGCCTGCATGGAGAATTGTGGATGCACGAAGGCGGGCGCGTCTTTTTTGTCCTTGCTGCCGGCGAGCTTGCGCCAGGAAGCTTCGTCGAGATCGGTGTCGAGGCCCGGCAATACGACCGCGCCGTGCGGAAGTTGTGCGATCGTCGCGAGCAGTTTTGCAGTTGCCGGCATCGAACCGGTCGAGCCGGCGGCGATCACCGGATCGCGGCTGCCGGCGAGGCGTTTCATCTCGGCATCGATGAGAAGGTCGCGTCGCCGGGACGCATCGATCGCGCCGATTTCCGCAAGACGCTCCGGCCAATAGCCGCGCGCGATCTTCAGGAAGTCGAGTGTGAGTTGCCAATATTTATCGAACTGGTCCGGCACCAGCTCGTCGAGCTTTTTCCAGTCCACCTCGCGAGTAATGACGTCATCGATCAGACGAGCGAGATTGTCGGCCAAGGCGAGCGCGGCGGCGGGCGTATTGGCGATCAGTGGCGCACCTTTATCGGGACGGATCTTCTCGGCCCAGCGCACGATCAGCTGTGCGAGCAACAGTCGTCGCTCCAGCGGACCGATCGCGGGAGGCAGCGCCAGGGCAGCTTCGGCGATGTCTCCCGAAGCTTCCGCGAAGATGATCTCATCCTCGTCGATATCGCCGAGCGCGACGATGCGCGGCAAGATCGCGGCCTGATCGAGCGCGAGCGCGAAAGCATCCCGCGCCATGCGGCATGCGCGCCGCGTCGGCAGATAGAGCGTCACGCGCGCGAGTTCGAGCGGATCATTGGACGCTGGAAAGCCGGGCACGAGCTTTCCCGTGCGCAGCGCCTCGATGAGGACCGGCAGGAACCGCGCGGAGGCCGGAATATTGAAAACGCGTGGAGTTATGGCTGGCATCGCGTGGCAGCATACACGCTTTACGCTACAGGCGAATCGGAGTGCAGTCTCGGATGACTAGTTCACGCTGGAGCGAATCGCAGCCTCCGCCTCGGCAATCGCCTCAGGCGTGCCGACGTGCATCCACACGCCTTCGAGCCGCAGGCCGTGCAGGCGTTTTGCTTGAGCGGCACGGTCGAACAGGGCGGTGAGCGAAAGTTCTCCGTCCGGCGCGCCTTTGAACAATGCCGGCGAGAGAACCGCGGCCCCTGCATAGACGAAGGGTGCGACCTCCAGCTCGGCGCGTTTGAGCAAACTGCCATCAGGCGCCATGGCGAAGTCGCCGCGTCCAGAGTAGCCCACGCTGTCGGTCGTGGGAGCGAGCAGCAAAAGCGCATCCGTTGCTGCCGGGTCGAAGGAATCGGCGAGCTGCGCCAGATTCGGTTTGACCCCGTCGATCCAGATCGTATCGGAATTGACGTGAAAAAACGGCGACGCGCCAAGTTCGGGCAGGGCTTTCTTGACCCCGCCGCCGGTCCCCAGCAGCAGCCCGCGTTCGTCGGAGATCACGATCTTCGGACGCTGGCGCGTCGCGAGATGCTGCTGCATCTGTTCGGCGAAGTGGTGCACATTGACCACAGCCTGCTCGACGCCGGCGTCGGCGAGCCGGTCGAGCACATGATCGATCAGCGGCCTGCCCGCGATCTTGATCAGCGGTTTAGGGGTCGAATTCGTGAGGGGCCGCATACGAGTTCCGAGTCCTGCGGCAAGGACCATGGCGCGGCGGGGAGCGACGCGTGTCGGTGCTGCGCACATGGTCAGACTTTCACTGGGGGGACATTGGCGCGATACCAGGCCGCGAGTGAGGCCAGTGCCGGATGGGACAGCGAGCGTTGCAGGTAGGTCGATACACGCGGCAGATGACGCAAGTATTGCGGTTTGCGGTCGCGGCGTTCAAGCCGGGCAAAAATCCCCAGGATTTTCGATGCGCGTTGCGCGGCGAGCGTCGCGTATGAACGGGCGAATGCTGGTGCGTCGAATGCTGCATTCGCCGACCGGCGCGCGCGTGTGTATCGCGACAAAAGCGCGATTTCCATTTTTTCCGACACATCGACGCGCGCATCCTGCAGCAGCGAGGCGACGTCAAAGGCAGCTGGCCCCATGACCGCATCCTGGAAGTCGAGGAGGCCGACGCGAGCTGTGCCATCGCGCTCGGGCAACCAGAGAAGATTGGGTGAATGATAGTCCCGCAAAACCCAGGTCTGCGGCTCGCTCATCACGGGTGACAATGCGTCACGCCAGAGCGCGCGATAGCTTTCGCGTTTGGCATCTGAAATTCTGATCTCGAGCTTGGGCAGATACCAGTCGAGCAACAATTCAGCCTCGATCAGATACGCATCAAGGTCGTACAGCGGCAACCGATAGTCGGCGCCGGGTTCGACCGGAATAACCGGCGACACTGGTTCGGAATGCAGTTCAGCCAGCAGATCGGTCGCCGCCTCGTAGCGCGCTTCGATCGGCGCCGACGGATCGTCCTGAACGACCAGTTCGTCACCGAGATCTTCGATGACCAGCAGTCCGGCCTCGCGGTCGCTGGCAAAGATTGCCGGCGCAGAGAAGCCACGCGCGCGCAACGCCTGCGTCATGGCGACGAATGGCGTTACGTTTTCGGCAAGATGCGCCATTGCGCTATAGGACTTGCCGTTGCGCACCGGCGGACCATCCGCGCGCTTCGGAGAATTCATCAGAACGTAGGTGGCGCCGTCGCGCGTTAGCCGTTCGTAGCTTCGTGTCGAGGCGTCACCCTGAATGCGCTGGCGTTCGGCGCGGCCGAAATCGGAACGATCGAGAAAGCGTCGGATGGTGAGGATGCGTTCGGCGCGAGGTCCAAAGCCGCCGAATCCGGTGATACTCACGGTTCGCGCGGTCAATCCAGCCTGCGGTTCGAGGGTGAAAGCGACATCAAGGCGGTTGTTGGGCAAGAAACCCGCCGCGCGATCCGGCCATTCCAAAAGCGTCACCGCGCCCTCCGGCGCATCGTCGAGACCGAGTTCTGTCAGCTCAGCCGAGTTCGTCAACCGATAGAGATCGGCGTGCACAACCGGGAAGCGTGGTAAGGCATAGGTTTGCATCAGGGTGAAGGTCGGGCTCGGCACCTCGATCGTATTATCATTCGCAAGGTAGCGGATGAGCGCGCGGGCGAACGTCGTCTTGCCCGCACCGAGATCACCCGAAAGCGTGATCAGATCGCCGGGTTCGAGGATAGCGGCAACATCCGTCATCAGCCGGTAAGTGGCTGCCTCGTCGGCCAATGTCGTCGTGAAGCTGAAGCCGCCGGAGCTGGAAAAAAACATCGGTTGATCCGTCACACGATGGCCACCTTATAAACGGATTGCGCGGCCCCGCGCCAGAATCGAACGATCCGGCAGCTTTTCCCGTCGTTACGCCGCGGTTTGCTTTGCAATCTGCGCCACCGGAAACGCGCAAGTGACGGTGGTGCCTTGTCCCGAAGCGGAATCGATGGTCACCGTCCCGCCGTGCAACTCGACAAACGAGCGCACAAGCGACAACCCGAGGCCGGGCCCACGATGTTGCGAGCCCATGGAATCGGTCTCGAACCAGTCGAAGACCTTGTCCATGGCCTCCGGTGGAATGCCCGGTCCCCGATCAGTCACCCTGAAATAGACGGCATCGGGGTGCCGCTCGGCGACGAGCGTCACGGTCTCGCCCTCCGGCGAAAAACCGACTGCATTGGAAAGAAGATTGAACAGGATCTGGCGCAAACGCCGTTCGTCGGCCACGAAGCTGCCGATATTTGCGGGAGCGCGAATGTCGAGTGAGATGCGATTCTTGACCAGGCGGTCCTGCACGCCCTCAGCCGCCGCTTCCATGCTGTTACGAATATCGACGTCGCCGAGATTGAGCGTCATGGCGCCGGCATCTATGGTGGCGAGATCGAGGATGTTGTTGATGAGCGCCAGCAGTGCATTTGTTGAGGCGGTGATATAGCCGAGATATTCGTCCTGTTTATGCGTCAGCGTACCGAAAGCGGGGTCGCCCAGCAGATTTGCGAAACCGATGATGTTGGTGAGCGGCGAGCGCAGCTCATAGGACACGTGATGCACGAAATCGATCTTGATCGAGTCGGCAGCCTCAAGAGCCTCGTTGCGCTCGCGCAGTGCCCGCTCGACATTGACCGTATCGGTCCTGTCCTGGAACGTTACCAGAGTTGCGCCGTCGGGCAGAGGCATCGTGGCAAGATCGATCATCGCGCCGTCACGCCGCTCGATGCGCGCGACGAGAGATTCTCGGTTGTCGATTGCGGTCACGGAAGCGCGAAGGCTTCGCCACACGGTGTTGTCGTCGTGTAACGCCTGGCACCAGGCAGTCACCGCCTCTGCATGCGGGTGTTGCTCGAGCGCATCGTGCGACAGCTTCCACATCCGCTGAAATGCCGGATTGTGCAAGCGAACGCGACCGTCGCTGCCGAACACGGCAACTGCTTCCGACAAATGGTCAAGCGTCTCACTTTGCACTTTGATAAGCGCATCGTAACGGCGATGCATATCGAGCCGTTCGGTCACCTCATCATAAAGGTAGGTAACGCCGCCCTCCGGGTTGGGCGTGGTGACGACTCGCAGGGCACGACCGTCGGGCAAGTGCCACATGTGTTCTTTTGGCTCGACCGTGCGATACGCCTCGTAGAGGTGCTGTCGCCATTGGCGGAAATCGTGTTCCTCCGGCAGCTTGCGCTTGCTGCGCAGCGTGTCGAGCACTGCCGCATCGGACGGCGTCTGATCGAGGCAGCCCGCGTCGAGCTCAAAGAGCACGCGAAAGGCGGCATTGTAGAAGGTGAGTTTGCGGTCGACATTGAAGACGGCGACGCCGGTGGCGAGCTGGTCGAGCACGCGCCGGTGCGCCTCAACCATGCGCGTGAGCTCGGCGCGCATCGTCTCGACCTCGGTGCGATCGATCGCGATACCGGAACTGCCGGCGGCACTGGGCACGTCAACGACCTCGAAGATACGGCGGCCACCTGCTGCGATGGCCGGCAATCGGCCGGTATAAGTTTCGCCGGCTGCGCGAGTCCTGCCCAGTTCCGCACGGGCAGATTGGTCGAGCAATTCCAGCCGACGCGCCACGGCTTCGGCGGGATCGCCGGCATCCACCGCGTCGGCGTAAGCAGAATTCACGAAGACCAGTTCACCGGCGCTGTCGCGCGCCCAGACGGGCGCGGGCAGGGAATCGAGCAGCGCCCGCATCGTCTCGATGTCGCTCAGCAGCTGGTCATGGCGCGCGGCAAGATCCAGCAATTCCTGTTCGATGCCGCTCACGTCACGCAGGCGCAACACGGCGCGTCCGGCGATGGCGCGTCCTTCTGCTTCCATCGGACGCCCGGCGCGCGTGGTCAGCGTCATGACAAAGCCGCGGCCATCTCGGCGCAGCGCGTCCACCGCCTGCTCCATCCGGTGTGCAGTCACAGGCTCGAGCCAAGTCCCGAATGCAAGCACGCGTTCAGGGACGCCGCCCGGCGCGACCATAGCGATATCGCCGAGAACTTCCGGCTCCTCGGACGCCGCGGCCCAGGTCACGAGGATCTGTGATTCCGACAACAGGAGGCTCTTGAGACGATCGGTTTCCGCCTGCAGCGCGACGATCTCGTCCCGTGCACCCGTTTCGAGCCGCTCGGCGGCCTTGCGGTCGCGAACGAAGGCCACGCTCGCGAACAGGCTCAACGCCAGCAGCGCGAGAAAGAATGTGAGTAATGTGATTTCCTGGCCACGAAGCGACGCAATCGTGCGGTGGATGACGTCCACCGCGGTTGCGCCGGCGCGCACATCCGCATGCGCCGGCGAGCCGGGCAGGATGAAGAGATTCGCCATGACGAAGGCGGCGAGGAATCCGCCTCGCCACGAACGAGAACGCAGCCTCTCGCTCGCCGTCCGGATTGTCTCCGGCATTCAGACTGGCCCCAGAGTGCGTAAACGGCGTCCGCCACGCCGTTTCCCGCGAATCGGTTGACTTTACCCCCAAGCGGAATCGTGCCGAAAGAGTCCAGACCGTGAACGGCCGGCCGCCGGCATCGGATCGACCGAGTTTGCGCGCTATTTCGCCATCGCCACGCGACGAACCATGTCATCAATGCTGATGCGGCCCAGCGCCACGGAGACAGTTCGTTCGGTCTCGGCCAGCACCGGCCGAATTACGTCATTGACGAGGGCAGAACCCGGCGGCAGCGCATCATCGGGGTCCTCGGCCGTAATGGCGGCGCGGAGGATGTCATTGCCCGTGATGCTGCTGCGCTCCCGGCCGAGTTCGTAACCGCCATGCGGCCCACGGATACCTTTAAGGATGCGTCACGGACCAGCGCCTGTAGGACAGGCTCGAGGTCCCGGGGCGGCCTGATGACGGGCTGCCAAGGCCTTCGCCGACACCGGGGTGCCCGCGCGTTAATGGCGACGTCAATGACCGCAGCGATGGCGAGCAGGCCCTTGCGAGACATCAGCGGCATTGGGCACGACCTACGGTAGCACCAGATACCAGGGGTATTAAGCTACAGCTCTGGGGCGCGTCTAGCTGCAAACGGTGGAGGCTGTTAATTCAGCTTCCGGTTGATCCAAAGCCGCCGCTTCCGCGCTTGGTGTTGTCGAGAGACGCCACTTCCACGATGTCGGCGCGTACAACCGGCGCAATCACCATTTGGGCCACGCGCATCCCGCGCGTGATCGTCACCGCCGCACTGCTGAGATTTGCGAGCAGGACCTGGATCTCGCCGCGATAGTCCGCGTCGATGGTGCCGGGCGAATTGAGAACCGTAAGGCCGTGCCGCGCGGCGAGCCCGGAGCGGGGGCGCACCTGCGCTTCGTAGCCTTCGGGGAGCGCGATCGCGATGCCGGTCGGCACCAGGGCGCGCTCGCCGGCTGTGAGGGTTACCGGGGCGGTCGCCGGGACGGCGGCGAGCAGATCAACCCCGGCGGCGTGCGCGCTCTGGTAGGACGGGAGCGGCAAGTCGTTGCCGTGCGCCAGGCGCGTGAGGCGGACCTCGATCGCGCTCACCGGTTTTCTCCTTTTTCATCGAGCGCGTCGGCGATGCGCGTGATCAGCATAGATGAGACCGCGTCCTTGCTTTGCGGCGGCCATGCTTCGACACTGGATGCGCGTACGAGCGTGATGGTGTTGTGGTCGCCGCCCATCACGCCGGATTGCGGCGAGACATCGTTGGCGAGAATCCAGTCGCAGTGTTTGCGAGCGAGTTTTGCCTTGGCATTGGCGACGACGTTTTCCGTCTCGGCAGCAAAGCCGATTACCAGTTTCGGCCGTTGCGTTTTTCGCCCGGCGATGGTGGCGAGGATGTCCGGATTTTCCACGAGCGCGAGCTCGGGGGTCGCGTGCCCGAATTGTTTTTTCAGTTTATGATGGCCGGCATTGGCGACGCGCCAGTCGGCGACGGCGGCGGCGAAGATCGCAACGTCGACGGGCAGCGTGCGTTCGACCGCGCGCAGCATTTCGCGCGCGCTTTCGACCTTGATCATTTTGACGCCCGGCGGATCGGGCAAATTCACCGGGCCGCTGATCAACGTGACATTGCCGCCTTCGGTTTCTGCTGCTGCTGCGATGCTATGTCCTTGTTTTCCCGAGGAACGGTTGGCGATGTAACGCACGGGATCGATCGGTTCATGGGTTGGGCCGGACGTGATGAGAATACGGCGGCCTTGCAACCGACCGGCGATTCCAGCGGTCAGGAATTTCTCCGCCGCGCCGGCGATTTCCAATGGCTCCGCCATGCGCCCGACGCCCTGGCTTTCCGCTTCCGCCATTTCTCCTTCATTCGGGCCAACGACAGCAGCGCCGTCGGCGACAAGCCGTGCGAGATTGCGCTGCGTTGCCTTGTTCGCCCACATGTGAGGGTTCATCGCCGGCGCCAGCACGATCTTCGCCGTCGTTGCCAGCAACACCGCAGTGGCAAGATCGTCGGCATGACCGTTCGCCATCTTCGCCATCAGGTCGGCAGTGGCCGGCGCAACAACGATCAAATCGGTCTCGCGCGCGAGTCGGATGTGACCCACATCAAACTCGCTCACCGGATCGAACAGGTCGGTGTACACGCGTGCACCGACGAGCGCGCTCACCGACAATGGTGTGGCGAAATGCTGCGCGGCATTTGTCAAAATGCAACGCACCGCTATCCCGCGCTCCTTCAGCCTGCGGATGAGATCGAGCGTCTTGTACGCGGCGATGCCGCCACCGATGATCAGAAGCACGCGCCGAGTGTCGGCCGTCACCATAGAGCGGATGGCTCCGGCACCGGATGGCGTTGGAGCGACCGGCGCGCGCATCTCCGCGCACTCGGCGGCTTCGCGCAAGATGTTGCGCACCTCGTCCTCGACCGACCGCCCATTACTTGCCGCCCGCAGGCGCAGCTGCTTTTTGAGCCTCTCATCGAGCTGGCGAACGGTAAGCGACGCCATGAAGTCCTCATAATTTGCAGTACTTTAGTAAAATTTGATTGCATTGCAATCATTGCAATCAGTGGCGATCCCAAAAGGCAACAAGTTTTCCGGGTTGACGGGCGACCCGTTGTCCTGTATTTAACCGATCAGTTATTTAACCGAATGGTTCAAAACGATGAGCGACCGCCTCAGCAGCACCTTCGCGGCCCTCGCCGATCCGACACGGCGGGCGATCCTTGCGCGCCTCGCGCTCGGCGAAACGTCGGTGCTGAAACTCGCCGAGCCGTTCGACATGAGCCTGCCGGCGGTTTCCAAGCACCTGAAGGTTCTCGAACGCGCCGGCCTGATCACGCGCACGCGCGACGCACAGATGCGCCCGTGTCGCATCG
>JANWKN010000148.1 GCA_025451355.1 Pseudolabrys sp.
CTTGCCGAGCAGGTTTTGCCGGAAACGGCCCTGCTTGCCCTTGAGCATGTCGGCCAGCGACTTCAGCGGGCGCTTGTTGGCGCCTGTGATGACGCGGCCGCGCCGACCATTGTCGAATAACGCATCGACCGCTTCCTGCAGCATGCGCTTTTCGTTGCGGATAATGATGTCCGGCGCCCGCAGCTCGATCAGCCGCTTCAAGCGGTTATTTCGGTTGATGACGCGGCGATAGAGATCGTTGAGATCGGACGTGGCGAAGCGTCCGCCGTCGAGCGGCACGAGGGGCCGCAGATCGGGCGGGATCACTGGCACGACCGTCAGGATCATCCATTCCGGCTTGTTGCCGGAAGCAATGAATGCCTCGATCAGCTTGAGCCGCTTAGCAATCTTCTTCTTCTTGATGTCGCTGTCGGACTCCGCGAGTTCAGCGCGCAATT
This sequence comes from Pseudolabrys sp., assembly GCA_025451355.1. Classification (GTDB taxonomy): domain Bacteria; phylum Pseudomonadota; class Alphaproteobacteria; order Rhizobiales; family Xanthobacteraceae; genus Pseudolabrys. The sequence continues at coordinate 438 of JANWKN010000148.1, forward strand.
CGCCCTGCATCTTCTCAAGGTCGATACCCTTGAGCATCTCGCGGATCGCTTCCGCGCCAATCGTGGCGGTGAAGCTGTCGGTGCCGAATTCTTCCTGCGCCTTGAGGTATTCGTCCTCAGACAGGAGTTGGCGGTCCTTGAGCGGAGTAAGCCCCGGTTCAAGCACCACGTAGTACTCAAAGTACAGAATCCGCTCGAGATCCTTGAGCGTCATGTCGAGCAAGAGCCCAATGCGGCTCGGCAATGACTTCAGGAACCAGATGTGCGCAACAGGAGCCGCAAGCTCGATGTGGCCCATCCGCTCGCGCCGCACGCGCGACAGTGTCACCTCAACGGAGCACTTTTCGCAGATGATGCCTTTGTACTTCATGCGCTTGTACTTGCCGCACAAGCATTCGTAATCCTTGATCGGCCCGAAGATGCGCGCGCAGAACAGACCGTCGCGCTCTGGCTTGAACGTGCGGTAGTTGATCGTCTCGGGCTTTTTGATCTCGCCGTAGGACCAGGACAGAATCTTTTCCGGGCTCGCGATTGAAATCCGGATCTGGTCAAAGACCTGAGCCGGAACCTGCGGGCTGAAAAGATTCATAATCTCTTGATTCATTCGTCTTCTCCTCGACCGGGGAACCGCCGATTCCCCACCTGTCGTTGAACGTTCAACCGCGGAGCGGTGCCCTCACCGCTCCGCAACCTGTCATTACTCAGCCGCCTCGGCCGTCTCCGGACCCTGTCTCTGCTGCTTCGAATTGTGCAGATCGACGTTGAGACCGAGCGAACGCATTTCCTTGACCAGCACGTTGAAGCTTTCCGGAATGCCGGCCTCGAAAGTATCGTCGCCGCGCACGATCGCTTCGTACACCTTGGTGCGGCCGGCCACGTCGTCCGATTTGACCGTCAGCATTTCCTGCAAGGTGTAGGCCGCGCCGTAGGCTTCGAGCGCCCACACTTCCATTTCGCCGAAGCGTTGGCCGCCGAACTGCGCCTTGCCGCCGAGCGGTTGCTGGGTGACCAGCGAGTAAGGACCGATCGAACGGGCGTGGATCTTGTCATCCACCAGGTGATGCAGCTTCAGCATGTAGATGTAGCCAACCGTAACCTTGCGATCGAACGCCTCGCCGGTGCGCCCGTCGAACACGGTCACCTGACCGGAATGATCGAGGCCCGCGAGGTCCAGCATCTTTTCGATGTCGGCCTCTTTCGCGCCGTCGAACACCGGGGTGGCGATCGGAACGCCGTGACGCAGGTTGCCGCCAAGCTCGATTAGGCCGTCCTCGTTCAACGACTTGATGGTCTCGTCGTCGCCGTAGACCTTCTTCAGCATGTCCTTGAGCGGCCGCGCGTCGTGCTTGGAATTGTAAGCATCGACCGCCTGTCCGATCTTGAGTCCGAGGCCTGCACAGGCCCAGCCAAGATGTGTCTCAAGAATCTGGCCGACGTTCATGCGGCTCGGCACGCCGAGCGGATTGAGCACGATATCGACCTGAGTGCCATCCTCAAGGAACGGCATGTCCTCGACCGGCACGATCTTGGAAACAACTCCCTTGTTACCGTGACGGCCGGCCATCTTGTCGCCGGGCTGGATCTTGCGCTTCACCGCGACGAAGACCTTCACCATCTTCATTACGCCTGGCGGAAGCTCATCACCCCGCTGCAGCTTCTCGACCTTGTCGAGGAAGCGCTGCTCGAGCAGCTTCTTCGACTCGTCGTACTGTTTGCGGATCGCTTCGATCTCCGCCATCAACTTGTCGTTGGGCGAAGCGAACAGCCACCACTGCGAGCGCGGGTACTCGTCCAGCACCGTCTTGGTAATCTTGCCGTCCTTCTTGAAGCCCTTCGGACCGGCAATGCCAGTGCGGCCTTCGAGCAATTCGGCAAGCCGGCCGTAAACGTTACGATCCAAGATCGCCTGCTCGTCGTCGCGGTCTTTCGCGAGCCGTTCGATTTCTTCACGCTCAATCGCGAGCGCACGCTCGTCTTTCTCGACGCCGTGACGGTTGAACACGCGTACTTCGACGACGGTGCCTTGAACGCCAGGCGGCACGCGTAGCGACGTATCGCGAACATCCGAAGCCTTTTCACCGAAGATGGCGCGCAGAAGCTTTTCTTCCGGCGTCATCGGGCTTTCGCCCTTCGGCGTGATCTTGCCGACAAGAATGTCGCCGGCATGGACTTCGGCGCCGATGTAGACGATGCCCGCTTCGTCGAGGTTCTTAAGCGCCTCTTCCGAAACGTTCGGAATATCGCGGGTGATTTCTTCGGGGCCCAGCTTGGTGTCACGCGCCATCACTTCGAATTCTTCGATGTGGATGGACGTGAACACGTCGTCTTTCACGATCCGCTCGGACAGCAGGATCGAGTCCTCGAAGTTGTAACCATTCCACGGCATGAACGCGACGAGCACGTTACGGCCGAGGGCGAGTTCACCGAGATCCGTTGACGGACCGTCGGCGATGATGTCGCCCTTGTCGACACGGTCGCCGACCTTCACCAGCGGACGCTGGTTGATGCAGGTGTTCTGGTTCGAGCGCTGATATTTCATCAGCCGATAGATATCGACGCCCGGCTTGGTCGGATCGGTCTCGTCGGTGGCGCGGACAACCATACGGGTCGCGTCCACCTGGTCGACGATGCCGGTCCGGCGTGCCGCAATCGATGCCCCCGAGTCACGGGCGACGACACCTTCCATGCCGGTGCCGACGAAGGGCGCCTCAGCCCGCACAAGCGGAACTGCCTGACGCTGCATGTTCGAGCCCATCAGCGCGCGGTTAGCGTCGTCGTTCTCCAGGAACGGAATGAGCGCCGCCGCAACCGAAACGAGCTGCTTGGGCGACACGTCCATGAAGTCGACCTTCTCGCGCGGCACCAGATGCACGTCGCCTGCCTGCCGGCAGACGATCAGATCTTCGGTGAAGCGACCGCGATTATCGATCGCCGCATTAGCCTGCGCGACCGCGTGGCGGGCTTCCTCCATGGCAGAGAGATAGACCACCTCATCGGTGACGCGACCGTCCTTGACCTTGCGATAAGGCGTCTCGACGAAGCCGTATTTGTTCACCCGCGCATACGTCGCAAGTGAGTTGATCAGTCCGATATTCGGACCTTCTGGTGTCTCGATCGGGCAGATGCGGCCGTAGTGGGTCGGGTGCACGTCGCGCACCTCGAAGCCTGCCCTTTCGCGCGTAAGACCGCCCGGGCCGAGCGCCGACAGGCGCCGCTTATGGGTGATCTCCGACAGCGGGTTGGTCTGATCCATAAACTGCGACAGCTGCGACGAGCCGAAGAACTCGCGCACCGCGGCCGCCGCCGGCTTGGCGTTGATCAGGTCCTGCGGCATGACGGTGTCAATATCGACCGAGGACATGCGTTCCTTGATCGCGCGCTCCATGCGCAGCAGGCCGATGCGATACTGATTTTCCATCAGTTCGCCGACCGACCGCACCCGGCGATTACCGAGATGATCGATGTCGTCGATCTCGCCCTTGCCGTCGCGCAAGTCGACGAGCGTGCGTATCACCGAGATGATGTCGTCGCGGCGCAGTACACGCATCGTGTCGGGCGCGTCGAGGTCGAGCCGCATGTTCATCTTCACGCGACCGACAGCCGAGAGATCGTAACGCTCTGAATCGAAGAACAGCGAACGGAACATCGCCTCGGCGGTTTCTACCGTCGGAGGTTCGCCCGGCCGCATCACCCGGTAGATATCGAACAGCGCGTCCTCACGCGTCATGTTCTTGTCGACCGAAAGCGTATTGCGGATGTAGGCCCCGACATTCACGTGATCGATGTCGAGCAACGGCAATTCCTTGTAACCGGCCTCGATCAGGATCTTGAGGTTCTTCTCGGTGATTTCTTCGCCGGCCTCCATATAGATTTCGCCGGTGCGGCCATTGGCCAAATCCTCGGCAACGTAATGGCCGATCAGTTCGTCATCGGTCATGCGCAGGGCCTTGAGGCCCTTCTCAGCAAGCTGACGCGCCTGACGAACGGTAAGCTTCTTGCCTGCCTCCACGACGACACGGCCGGTGTCGGCGTCGACGAGATCGTTGACCGCCTTGTAGCCCTTCAACCGGTTGGCATCGAACGGCACGCGCCAGCCGTCTTTGGCGCGCTTGTACATGATGTGTTTGTAGAAGGTCGCAAGGATCTGCTCGCCATCAAGACCGAGCGCATAGAGCAGCGACGTCACTGGAATTTTGCGCCGGCGATCGATACGCGCATAGACAATGTCCTTGGCGTCGAACTCAATGTCGAGCCAAGAACCGCGGTACGGAATAATGCGGGCGGCAAACAGGAGCTTGCCCGACGAATGGGTCTTGCCTTTATCGTGGTCGAAGAAGACGCCCGGCGAACGGTGCATCTGCGAAACGATGACGCGCTCTGTGCCGTTGACGATGAAGGTGCCGTTATTGGTCATGAGCGGAATGTCGCCCATGTAGACATCCTGCTCCTTGATGTCTTTGACCGAACGTGCGCCCGTCTCTTCATCGATATCGAACACGATCAGCCGCAGCGTCACCTTGAGCGGCGCGGCATAGGTCATGCCGCGCTGGCGGCACTCGTCGACGTCATATTTTGGCGGCTCAAATTCGTACTTCACGAATTCGAGTTGGGACGAATTGGAAAAATCGGAAATCGGAAATACCGATTTGAATACGGCCTGAAGACCCTCGTCGGGTCGGCCGCCCACCGGCTCCTTCACCAGCAGAAATTGGTCGTATGATGCCTTCTGAACCTCGATGAGGTTCGGCATCTCCGCCACTTCCTGAATTGTCCCGAAAAACTTCCTTACGCGCTTGCGACCGGTAAACGTCTGCGCCATCTTTTCTCTCTCGATTCGATTTCAGCGGGCGGCGCGGGCGCCTCTCCGAACAGCCGCATTCCATCGCGACCATCGGGACAGGCGTCGGGGCCGTCCGGTTCTATGCGGTTCGGGCTTTGCCCGGACCGGTTACTTTTCACCGTGACCGCGGATCGCGGCTACGGCCGTCTCTCCTGTCCGAGACCCCCGGGGAGTTAACCCGGGGATTTCGTTTTTCATTCGACCCCTGGGTCTCGCTGCACTCGCCCAGGGGTTTCGCGTAAGTAAGTGTTACTTACTTAAGCTCAACCTTCGCGCCGACCTTTTCGAGCGTGGCCTTGATCTTGTTGGCCTCGTCCTTGGCCACGCCTTCCTTGACCGTCTTCGGCGCACCCTCGACCAGGTCCTTGGCTTCCTTCAGCCCGAGCCCGGTGAGCGCACGCACTTCCTTAATCACCTCGATCTTCTTGTCGCCTACGCTGGCGAGAACGACGGTGAACTCGGTCTTTTCTTCAGCTGCGGTAGCCGCGCCGCCGCCCGCAGGGCCCGCCGCAACCGCAACCGCGGCGGCAGCCGAGACGCCCCACTTCTCTTCAAGCATCTTGGCGAGATCCGCCGCTTCAAGGACGGTCAGGCCAGACAATTCATCGACGATCTTCTGCAGGTCAGCCATTGTTCAATTCCTATCGGTTCGAACCAGAGAATGAGTGTTGAGCCGTCAGGCCGCTGCGCCCTTGGAGGCATAGGCCTGGACCACGCGCGCGACCTTCGCCGCGGGAGCGTTCGTGAGTTGTGCGATCTTGGTCGCCGGAGCCTGGATCAGGCCGACGATCTTGGCACGCAACTCATCCAGTGACGGCAGGGCGGCGAGCGCCTTGATGCCATTGGTGTCCAGAGCCGTCTTCCCCATCGTCCCGCCGAGAATGACGAACTTCTCGTTCGCCTTGGCGAAGTCGATGGCGACCTTCGGTGCCGCGACTGGATCGCCAGAGAAGGCGATCACGGTTGGCCCCTTCAGCAGGGGCGCGATGGCGGCAGCGTCGGTGTCCTTGAGTGCGATCTTGGCGAGACGGTTCTTCGCGACCTTCACCTGTGCGCCAGCCTGCTTCATCTGCCTTCGCAGAGTCTGCATCTGGGCAACGCTGAGGCCGGAATAGTGAGCCACCACCACAACGTTGGAGGTCTTGAAGACCCCGTTCAGTTCAGTGACGGACTCCGCTTTAGCCGCTCGATCCACTGCAAGCTCTTTCCGGTTTGGCGGTTGGCCCGCGTGATGTGCGGGCGCCGCCGGGTTGCTACCAGCCGTCCCGCTTAAAAGTTCACACGCAGCGAACCGGGCAGGACGACATCTGAAAAGCCTGCCCCCCGACACGACGTCAGTCGCAATCTGGTCTTCGAGGTTCGAACCAAATCGGCGCAACCTCGCGGTCGCGCAAACTCGGTCGCGTCCCCATCTGTGCTGGCCCCTGGTCGGGATTAAGCGTCAGGTATTTTGGACCCTCGGCGCCGGCAGTCTTGGACAGGTTGGCCGGCCCGTTGCCGGGACGGCCGTGCGCACTCTGAATTCGCAATGGTATCGGGCTTCTTCCCTTCAGAGATCCCACTCGGGCTTCTAAAGGAATAAGTTCCGCTCACCATAGGTTTTTAGAGACGCGCAAAGGCGTGCCGACAAATTGGGCCGGCACGCCCAATGCACCTCATTTAGACCTTTAAGCCCGTTTTGCCAAGGGGATTCTTGCGAAATTCCCCAGACTAGGCACCATCGGCATACCGGTCAGTGGGCTGCCCCGGAGCCAAACAGGCTCGGGATTTCCACCTTCACCCCGGGCCCCATGGTGGAGGAAATCGCCACCCGATTGATGTAATGGCCCTTGGCTCCTGCGGGCTTCGCTTTCTGGACCGCGTCCGCAAAGGCTTTGATGTTCTCGACCAGTTTGTCCTCCGAGAACGAAGCCTTGCCAACACCGCCCTGAACGATGCCGGCCTTTTCGACGCGGAACTCGACCGAACCGCCCTTCGCACCCTTTACGGCATTCGTGACGTCCATGGTCACCGTACCAACCTTTGGGTTTGGCATGATGCCGCGCGGGCCCAGCACCTTACCGAGGCGTCCGACCAGCGGCATTAGATCGGGCGTGGAAATGCAGCGATCGAAGTCGATTTCGCCCTTGCTGACCTTTTCGACGAGGTCCTCCGCACCGACAATGTCGGCACCGGCGGCCTTCGCTTCATCGGCCTTGGCGCCACGCGCGAACACACCGACGCGCAGAGTGCGACCGGAGCCGTTCGGCAGGGTGACCACGCCGCGCACCATCTGATCCGCATGCGTAGGGTCGACACCGAGGTTCATCGCAATCTCGATCGTCTCGTCGAACTTCGCCTTTGCGCGCTCCTTCACCAACTTGACGGCCTCGGCGATCGGGTAGGATTTTTCGCGATCAACGCCTTCGCGAATGGCTTTCGTGCGCTTTCCGATTGTCATGGCTGTTACTCCGTCACCGTGAGGCCCATCGAGCGGGCAGAGCCTTCGATCATCTTCATCGCCGCCTCGACGGTGTCGCAGTTCAAATCCTTCATCTTCTGCTCGGCAATCTCGCGCACCTGCTTCTTGCTGACCTTTCCGACCGGCTCACGGCCGGGCGTCTTCGCGCCGCTTTCAAGTTTGGCCGCCTTCTTAAGGAAATAGGACACCGGCGGCGTCCTCATCTCGAAAGTGAAAGAACGATCCTGATAGGTGGTGATGATCACCGGGATCGGGATGCCCTTCTCCATCTTCTGGGTCTGCGCGTTGAAGGCCTTGCAGAACTCCATGATGTTAAGGCCACGCTGGCCAAGCGCCGGCCCGATCGGCGGCGACGGATTGGCGGCGCCGGCCGGCACCTGCAATTTGAGGAATCCAGTAACTTTCTTTGCCATCTCTCACTCCGTTAGTGGTGCGGATCTTGGCGGTTGGCGACCGCCTCACCTCCCACGTCTGCTGCACTGATGGCCAGGATGAGCCCGGCCACGACGTAAACTAAAGCTTCTCCACCTGTCCAAATTCCAGTTCAACCGGCGTCGCTCGGCCGAAAATCGACACGGCGACCTTCACGCGCGAACGCGCCTCGTCGACTTCCTCGACAACCCCGTTGAACGAAGCGAACGGGCCATCGGACACGCGGACCTGTTCACCGACCTCGAACGACACTGCCGGCTTCGGTCGCTCGATGCCTTCCTGCACCTGATGCAGGATGCGGTCGGCCTCTGCGTCTGAAATCGGCATCGGCTTCTTGTCGGTACCGAGAAAGCCTGTGACCTTCGGCGTGTTCTTGATGAGGTGATAGACCTCGTCGTTGAGATTCATTTTCACCAGCACGTAACCGGGGAAGAACTTGCGTTCAGTTTCGACCTTGCGGCCGCGCCGTGCCTCGGTGACCTTTTCCTTCGGCACCAGCACTTCGCCGATGTGCTCGGCGAGACCACGTTGCTTAGCCTGCTCGCGGATCGAATCCGCAACCTTATTTTCAAAATTTGAGTATGCGTGGACGATGTACCAGCGCTTAGGCTTGGTCGACGTCGTCGCTGCGGCTGTATCGTTCATCCCACTTGAACCTTCAGGTTCCGATGCCGAGCACGAAAGTAACGGCGATGCGGATCACTTGATCCGCAACGAGGAAAAAAACCGAAGCGATGGCCACCATGACGAACACCATGGCGGTCGTGATCGCGGTCTCCCGGCGCGATGGCCAGGTCACCTTGCGCGTCTCTTCGCGCACTTCCTGGATAAACTTGAAAGGAGATGTCGCCATTCAATGCAGTCTCGATCTCACGTGTGTTCAACAAGTCCCAACGTAGTCACGGCCGCCACTTTGCGCAGGCCCTGCAGGTCGTCGATTTAGCGCCGAACCTGAGCCTGGCAGGAGTGGCAGGACTCGAACCTGCAACCCCCGGTTTTGGAGACCGGTGCTCTGGCCATTGAGCTACACTCCTCCGAAAGCGAATGCGGCGGACCATAAAGGTCCGCCGCGACGATGTCATGCATTATACAGGGGGCTAAAGCAAGGTCAGAAACATCGGAAGCAAAGGATTTTTCGGCCGGCCCCCAAAGCACTCTGCAAAGCTAAAGCCGGGCGCATCCTCTTGCCTTCTCAGTGAACTGGGTGGTCATGCGTCATTCCAGAAGCTGTTCGTTGCGATACGACGATTTTTATGTGGCATTGCCGCAACTTGTGAAAGCGGCTGCGATCCTTGGAAGCGTCCGAATTGCGGCGAACCCATCGCCACAATGCGCCCCGAGCGATACGGCGCGTTAAGTTGAGAACAATTCCTTCAAACCTAAGCGCGCAGACTGCCTCAATTTCTGTTCACCATGACCCTCGGCGCCCTTGACGTACTCGATGCTACTACCTTGACGCGTCAGCTTTCCCGACGCTGCCGTGCGCTCCAATTGGCATGCGAGAAGAGCCCCGGCGCGATGACCGGGGCCCTGTGCGAATGCTTGGCTCGGGTTTGGACTGGTAAGCCGGGCATAAGCACCGGTGAATCATATAGATGCACAAGGCTGCTTACAACTATCTTTGGGGAATCGCTCGCGCTTCCCGTTATTCTTGCTCGCCGCGGGCCCCAGACCCCTCCTTCTGACCGGCAGTCCTCCTGGAAACGCACTGAAACTGACTCTGTGTCGTAATCCATGCCTACGGTGCCAACTCCGGGACATGTCGGAGCACCACTGGGCATGGGTGACCTCGACCGGTTCCGATGACTCCTGAACTCATTAACGCGGTGCGTCTGCGCCAACGTCGCACCTTGGGCCTGCGCGATTTCCTTTAGGGCACTCCAGAACTGATTTTCAAGGCTGATGGTGGTTTTGTGTCCACCAATGACAACGGAGCGCTTGATAACGGAATTCCCTTCGAGCAAGTGCAATCCCTTCGAAAGTCGTAACCTGATTCGGGGGCGCGTGATCGCCCATCCAATCGAAGTCTCGTGGTCGGTTTTGGTCTCCTAAAAAATTCCGTCTACAAAGCGGACATTTTTGGCTCCAAAGCGACAATCAATCTCCGCAGCTCGCGAATTGCCATTTGATGTCCGCTTATGACTCAAAGCGGACATCAGCCCGTCGCTCAACGGCCTGTGCCAGAACTGACGTCCCCGGTCGCGCTATGCGTTTATTTAGTGCGGGAGTGATTTTATTGCTGCCGGTGCTTTTTGGCCGATAACTTGGCAACGGTTTTTTAGTGGGCTTGCTCCACGATGCCGCTAAGGGTGAGCCCCGGTGGGGGACCTGGGCCTCATTATCCCATGGAGCAAATGATGCGCGCGACCTTGCCTACCCTAACGCTATGTCTTCTTATCGCCTTTGCCCCCGAATTTGCCGGCGCCCAGTACCAGCCCGACACCCGGTACCAGCCCGACGACCAGTACCAGCAGCCCCAGTACCAGCCCGACGCCAAGTACCAGCAGCCCCAGTACCAGCAGCCCCAGTACCAGCAGCCCCAGTACCAGCCCCCGCCACCTCTGGCGCCGCCTCAGCGCAGCAATACCTTCACGTCGGGAGAGCTGGTGCGCGGTGGCCATAAATTCTTCGGCACCGTGTCGAGCGGACTGGCGCATGTGGTTGAGACAGCGGTGAGCCGCTGGGGCCAGCCCAATGGCTATGTGCTTGGACAGGAAGGCGGCGGCGCTTTCATAGTCGGCCTGCGCTACGGCGACGGCGGGCTTTATACAAAGAATTCCGGCGACCGCCGCGTGTTCTGGGAAGGCCCCTCGGCCGGTTTCGACGTCGGCGGCGACGGCGCCCGGACTATGATGTTAGTCTACAATCTTCCGGCGACCGAGGCGATCTACCAGCGCTTCGCCGGCATCGACGGCTCTGCTTATTTCATCGGCGGCTTTGGGATGACCGCGCTCAACTCCGGCAACATCATTGTCGTGCCGATCCGCTCGGGCCTCGGTTTCCGGCTCGGCGCCAATATCGGCTACCTCAAATTCACGCCGCAGGCGACCTGGAACCCGTTCTGATCGTCGCCAATTCACTTTCGATCCTGAGCGCCAACGGACCGCATGCCCACTTCTGGCCCAAAGCGGACACGCCGCTCGTTATGACGAATGCCCGCTTTCGGGGGTAAAGCGGACATCAAGTAGCGCCGCTTCGCAGCCCTCACGTCGCCTCGTTGGGGAGGCTCCGTCGTTGAAACGCCATGCAACAAACGTTTTTGCAGCCCGGCCGGCCCCGTAAGGGCCCGTCCCCATTCCTTTGTGAGCCGCTTACCTGGGTGCTTACCCGAGGGCTGGCTACTAGCAGTTTCAGATAAGCTATTGAAAATACTGGAGCGGGTGAAGGGAATCGAACCCTCGTCATCAGCTTGGAAGGCTGTTGCTCTACCATTGAGCTACACCCGCGCACGGCAGGTGGACTCACTAATCTAAGCAGTGAGCGGAGGTCAAATTGTTCGCCACAGGCACCCGCTGTCGCAAATAAGTCTGCGGCGTCCATCGCTCGGACGATTTGAATTCGGCAACCTTGCGCCGAGCCGTTCGGATTACCGCGCGCTTCGCCCCAGCTCGATCTGTTTTGTTTGGGTATGTGGCTTTTTTGCACTAGTTGGAAACTGTCGAGAACGATAATGGTTTGCAGGACCTCAAATGGGGCTGAACTTATGAAAAAGCTATTAGTTACGATTTGCTCGGTAATACTCGCCTTCGGCCTCACGGCTTGCGTAGGCAAGGCCCCCGTTGGTAAGGGCAAAGCTCCGCCTCCGGTTGTTACTAGGGGCTGATTCAAAGCTCACGCGTGAAGCCTTGCTGCAAAGCTAAGGTTGATGCCTTGCGGACACACTAGTTGCGTCCAAGCATTGGCGTTTGGATTGCACATTTAAAGCGAACGAATAGCAGGGCCCCGAAAGCGAGGCCACCAGTTCGCCGGACAGTTAGCAAACCCGTCAGCATCGATACGCGTCGTAAACTCGACGGCACGTAGGAGCCACAACAACAGACGGAACCACCGCCAGGCCTGATGCTCAGCAGCGGCGTAGTAACTGTTGTGGCGGCAACTCCCCATAGGGGCACTGAGAAAACCGGCTCCACAGCCGCCTGCTTGTCCTTGCGAAATTATTTGGCGCGCACAACAAACCAGACCTAGCCTCTCTCAGAAGCCCTACAGAATGCTTGGCGACGATTGGCTAGCACTCATACGGCCAAAAACCTTCAAACAAACACCGCACCTATTGGCGGCGCTACCAACTCTTCATATAGCCACAAGTGTTCATCAAACACTTGTCCATCGGGTGCCGGTAAGGAAATTATCTGGCAGCAAACTCTGGCACAGGTAGCTGTGAAATCGGCGGCTCCCCAGCTCGGGTCCGATCGAGCACAAACAGGCGAACCGCTGAGGAAAGATTGCCAACTTTTCGCTTGCTGTCGATGTCTGCAACTATCTTTGACACCGCCACACATTCGGCATGTGCAATGTCCTTTAACGTCGTCCAGAACGCATCTTCGAGACTGACACTTGTCTTGTGACCATCGATAACGATAGATCGTTTGACAATTGAGGATTTCATCATTGTCGCGTCCCTAAGTATGCCCGCTTGTGAGGTATCTGATTCGGTGACGTGCGGGCAACAAAATACCTGCCAAAATTTTCCCACGAAAACTTTTGGATAGCAGTCGTACGCCTTTGAGCCTTCATGCTCCAATCAAGGCCAACAAAAAAAGTGGTCGACAAGGCCCGGCAGCGTATCGCCGCTCCTGAACTTATCGGACCGGGCGCGCACAATACCGGGTCCACTTTAATGGCAATCTTGCTCGCATAATCAAGCGTAAGCGCACGGATTCATTTTCGTCGGCACAACCATAACTCAAGATCTTGCTGCGGGAGCGGAGAACATGGTTGTCGGGCATTAATTCGAAATGGAGTCAAAAAGGGAGTTCGCTCTCGCGCAACTGGTGCTGACCTCGGCAACTGTGCGAAATGACTGCTATCCATCTCACTTAATCAGACGCGTAACCCCGGTGCACCTTATCTGCGCGCCATGGCAGCGCAAAACGATTGCATCCCCGTCATGCTGGCGGCGGCCGAAGAGCCCATGACCGAGGTGCAGGAAAATATGTGGGTGACCAATGCCAAGGCGGCGCCTGTGGTGAGCGCCTGCAAATGCCGCGCATACCCCAATAGAAGATCGCCTTAAATAGGAGATTGCATCGCTTTGAATATGCGGCGCACAATTCCCTGCTAACAGGGAATTTAACAGGGAATTTTAAATTTCTTGCTGCAGGAGCCACGATCATGCCGAGCGAAAGCCGCGTGATGCGGACATTGGTATGGCCGCAGATCTGCGCTCTTGCGATTGCCCGACCACAAAGACGAACACGCTTACCAACAACGCGCCGGTCTTGCGCAGAATAGGGTTGCGGCCTAAGTTGAC
>JANWKN010000149.1 GCA_025451355.1 Pseudolabrys sp.
CGGAGGCGTGCGGTCGTGGTGTTCGCCGGATATGGGTAGCGAGCTATGACTTCCAAGCACCGGGACTGTATGAAAAGGCAGGCTTCAAGCGTATGGCCGAGTTTGAAGGATGGCCCGAGGGCCACATGAATGTGGTTCTCTGCAAAACACTATCAAGCCGGGAAAACTAAAATCGCTAACAAGGAGCCGATGCCCGAGTCCGCATACCTCCCACGGCATCGTCTGACGAGCTAGATGCGTTAGTTTTCAAAGGCGCGTCTTGCGGCGGAGGCGAAGGGCGAGTCGGACGAAGGTCACCGTCATGGAATTTGTCGCCTTTATACCCGCGATGAAATTGCCTGAAACCTTCGAAACGCCGCCAACCCGACGACGTTGGCCGACAGCGATCTCGAGTGTAGGTAGGTCGGCGGCGGCGATCCGCATTAACATTTCCAAGTTCCAGCCATATGTCATTTCACTCATGCCGAGACGGTCCAGCACATCGCGTCGGATCGCGCGAAATGGCGACAGATCGGTAAAACTTGAGCCGTAAGCGAGACGCAAGAGCAGGCGCCCGACATGGGCGGCGACGATCTGTTGTGGCGTCAAGCTGCCGCGCTCACGCGCACCGCGAATGCGCGAGCCGAGAACGAAAACGGCTTGCCCCGCGATAATTGGCGATACCAGGTCGGGGACAAATTCCACGGGATCGCTGCCGTCGCCATCGAGAAATACCAGGATTTCCGCGTCGCTCCGCACTGCAGCGATGCCCGTTTGGATCGCGCGCCCGTAGCCGCGTCGTGGTTCGACAATGACGCGGGCGCCAGCGGCAGCCGCCTGGTCGGCCGTTCCGTCCAGCGACCCGCCATCGACGACAACAACTTCGCTCACGTTCTGCGCAAACACAGAGGTCACGACCCGTGCAATTGCCGCTTCCTCGTCGAGGCACGGGATGACCGCTGAGACAATGGCCGGCCGATGAGCGGTGGACCGCGGCGCACTGCTCTCGTGCGTAACGGCGCTCACAGGCTCCAGCGCAATCCGCAATTGGCGCAGGCCGCGGACGGCTGGTCGGAAAGCAGAGCTTTCCGAAATTCTCGATACGCGGACCCGTTCCAGATTTCACGCAAGGTTTGCTGCGTTGCGTCGCCCAACGTGTAGTTGTCGTAGCCTTGCTGCGAAAACGGCGCAATGCAGCACGGTAACGCCCGGCCGTTGGCTGTAAAATACATCAGGGACCAAGGCCGCCGGCAGAGCGACCAGGGCGAGCCGGCGTCGGGTCTTTTCAAACTCAAACCCGGCTCGGACGCCGCGCCCGACGCGCTGAAGGTGATGCCAAGCGAGCCCGCAAGATCTTCTGCTTGCCTGAGATAGGCTGCTTCTTCGCGCGTCAACTGCTCAAACAACGCTTGATCCGGACGCGCCTTGCCAATGGCCAATTGATCGAAAAATACCAATCTTTGCAAATAGACTTCCTTTATGCCGATCTCCGCTGCGAGCTTCACGAACGCTGGCAGTTCTCGGACGGTCTCCTTCAAACCCGTTAGCCAAGCAGAGACCTGCGGTTTGGTGTGCCCTTCCCGCTCTTGCAGTTCGCGAAACGCGCGCACGTTACGCACGATGCGAATAAAATAATCTCTGCCCCGAATGGCCTTGAAGCTCTCACGGTTTGACGCATCGAGCGATACGCGCAACTCATCGAGCTCAGCGCCGATCAACGCGCGCCCGTTGCGTTCGCTGAGGACGGTCCCGTTGGTGTTGAACAAGACGTAGGTCCCGCGGTCCTTCAAATATCTCACCATGCGCGGCAGGTTTGTAACCAACATCGGTTCGCCGACACCGTGCATCACCGCGCGCACAAGATCGGGCACTTGATCGACAATCGATCTGAATAAATCCCAACTCATATCTGCCGGCGGCTCGAGTTCCTCGTAAGTACGAGGACAGGTGGTGCACAGCAGATTGCAACGATTGGTCACTTCTAGATAAAGGCAAACCGGCTGACGAACGGCGATCTCCATACGCTCGCCACGCACGGATTCGTGGTAGCGGCGCGGATCGATGCGCAAGCCTAGAAGCGGATTGCCGCCGGAAAGACTCATCGCGATCATCCTGTGTTGGCGGCCCGCCGCAAATATGCCTCCCGGACCGACCAAGCGCACGCCAGAAGAAAGCTTCCGCATAGAATAGACTTAATGATCAATTTTGGAATGTGAAACTCCCAATAGAGCTCGTTAGTCAGCAGGAGCGCTCCAATTGAAACGACCCAGGTTGGCGCATTACCGCAAAGCGCGACGAACGGCATGATGGGCAAAAAGTGCCAGGGGCGGTTTGGCGACAACAACAGCAAGGCAACCAGTAACAGCATGTTGGTGTCAGCAAGGCTGGATGCCACCGTCCGGTTCTGGCGGCGCACAGCCGAAAGCGCCATAAACAGCAGGATCGACGTTGCCACTGCAGCGTAGGCGACAACATCGCCCTGATGTGCGCCAAAAACCAGACGCCAAACGGAAAGTAGCCAAAGATCGTCGCCGAAAATAATTCCCTCTTCGGTCAGATACCCTTTGGTCAAGAACCCGAAAACTCCCGAACCCACGGAAAGATACGGAAGATAGCAAAGCGCAACTGCGGCGATCACAGCGAGTGGCATCTTCCAGTCCCACGGACGCCAGCCCGCAGCGAGCGCTGGCCCTACATATGGCTTCACGAGGACCCCAAGCGCGATCAAGACCGCGCCGCCCATTGCCCGACCGGTCAGTGCAACCCATAAACCGAGCAGCATCAGCGCAACCGCCAAGGCATCAACGTGGCCATTATTGGCAATCTCCCAAATCGGAAGGGGATGCCAGAAATAGGCAACTACGCGAGAGGTTGGCCGTTCCATGCGACGCAGGAACAGTACGATTAAAGTGACGCTCACAGCCTCGCAGCCGAGCAACGCAAGACGCATGACGTTCACGCTTTCACCGATACGCGTGACGATTAGAAAAAAGAACTCGGCGACTGGCGGATAGATGGTGACGGCATAATCGGCCCGATTGATCCGGGGAAAGATCGTTGCGTCGCGCAGATGCGCCAGCGCATCGTGGGCAGGAAAATAGCGGTAAGGGTTGATGCCCGCCCCTTGGACCCTGCCATCCCAGATGTAGCGAAAGATGTCGGTGGACAGGAGCGGCTCAAACAGAAGCACGTAGATGCGCAGCATAATCCCGACGCCGAAAATCAGCCAAAGGGCGCGCTTTGTCGGTGCGCGCTCTGCGACGCGTGTTGCCATGAGTGTTAACAGGCTCGCAGGAACGGCCAGGGCAATAAAGGCATCGTCGCCACCGGCCCGGAAGGCAAACGGTGTGACCAGGGTCAGCCCCGCGAAAATCGCGCCGATGCCGGCCAATAGATAAGGCGGCGGCTCTTTTCCGACGGATGGTGCGAGCTGACCCATAAAGATCACGCGCGCGCCGGTAGCGCGGTCGCAAGAAAAGCTCGAGTAGCTGAAGCAGGACTGCCGCCCCGAAATCGCGTCGAACTGCCAGTCAGTTCATCTCGAAGCCAGCCCAGCGTTTCAATATCATCGATGTCATACCATTCCGGAAGCAACGTGGTCGCAAGTCCAATTTCTGCAGCGCGCTCGCGTGTTCGGTCAAATACGGTTTCGGTTCCCCATTCAATTTTCGCGAACAGTGCCTTGTGCGGACGTTTCAAGCCGATGAGGTAGTAACCGCCATCGCTCGCGGGCCCGAGCACCATCCGATCGCCCGAATTGCGCAGCGCTTCAATTGCTTGAATCAGGTAATGGGAAGGCAGTGTTGGGCTATCGCCGTTGACCAACAGGACACAGTCGTGTCCGGCAAGCAACAGATCGCGCGTGCCGCCAAACAGGGCTTCTCCAAGATCGTCGCCTGCCTGCAGCAACAGCCCAAACTTTTCTGGAAACAGCTCACGCAGCACTTGTTCAGTTCCTGCCGGCGCATAGACGGCGTAGCCGCGCCTGCCCAGAGTTTCGGGCATTACTTCAATCGCTGCGGCAACGTCGCGCAAAAAGCAGGCAGACAGTTCTGCGGCGGCAACCGCTCCGACAGCCTTTGCGAGTCGTGTTTTTGCCTGGCCCGGCTGGGGCGCTTTGCACATGATTCCGATCGCGGCAACGTTCACGGCTAGAGCCGTGACAGCAGGCGATCGGCTGCGATCGCGATCAGGTCCAGCGCATCTTTGCTGCCGTCTGCTTCCCCCTTCTCGAAGTCGCCATCGATGCGACCCATCTGATTTGTGACATGGGCAAAGCACAGCACGGGTTTTTGTCGTACCTGGGCAAAGGCATAGAGCGCCGCCGCTTCCATCTCGACCGCCATTAGATTTTTATTGCGCATGGCGTCGATCGCCAGCTGGGTCTCGCGGAACGGAGCATCGGTTGTCCAGGTGCCGCCGGTAAGGACTGGCACTGGCACCTTGCCAAATGCGCCATCGAGCGCTGCGATCAATGCAGCGTCGGCTTGGGAATACTCAGATGCAGCCATATAGTGATAGCTCGTGCCTTCGTCACGCAGTGCGCGTTCTATCAAGATGAAATAAGGCGGCGGACGTACGGGCACGATTTGGCCAGAGGACGTCACGCTAATCAGCAATTTACAGCCCGATGCGAACATTTCCTCGGCGATAAGCACGGCAAATGACGCGCCGACGGCGCAGCCTACAATTCCGAAACCGATCCCAGCGCGACTGAAAGAAAATAGCTGCGTATGGTAGCACGCCCACGCCGGCTCAAGTCGGGCTTCACCGCGGGCAAGCAGATGGCGCAGCATGTCGCCGTCGGGGTCCAGGATGCAGATTGCAGGAATGCTGGCGTCGGCAATTCGCTTCTGCCGGCGCGCCTCGCGCAGCAGGCTTTCCGGCGTAAACGCCGACGGTGTGCTGTAATGTTTTTGCGCGAGGATCGGCGGGACTCCACCGCGGTTAGCCGACATCAGCACTCGACCTGTTGAAGCATGTAGTTCGCCGATATTGGTAGCGGTTCTCACCGACGTCCGACAAGCCCGGCTAACGAACTACGCTAATAGGGCCGGTATCCACCCTTCGATCAAAAGCCCTGTTCACGATTGAGTGTGCTGGATAGCAGGCTCGGCGTGAGCGCTTGGCCAATATGACAGGAGCAAATAGGCTTGGTGCTGCGCTACAGGGCTGCAGTGATTTACTGTCAGCGGGGAGAGAACGATGCGGACGAACCCGTTCTTCGACGCGTGGCTGTTCCTGATCGGAGCGACCGACGATCATCGTGCACTGGGCATCTTCCAATATATCATGGTGGGGCTGTTCTGGGCACTGCTCTTCGCGAGCGTGTGGATCGCCTTCAAGAATTGGTCGGAAAATTCGGAGCAGCGCCGCGCCAGCCACGCGATCATTTGGATTTGCCGTCTGCTGATTGGCGCACAGTGGTTTCAGGGCTGCCTGTGGAAACTGCCGTTACCGGTCTCCGGCGGATTCCAGTATTGGACCGGGCAGATGGGTGAGCATGCGGCATTCGCCTTTCACCGCGAGCTGGTCAAAAACGTATACTTGCCGTTCATCAATGTCATTGATCCTCTTGTGTTCCTGGCTGAGCTAGCGTTCGCGGTGTCGCTCATGCTCGGCTTCAGTGTGCGCCTCGTGGCGATTGTTGCCGCAGCCTACTCGCTGCATCTCTGGCTCGGCCTCTACCGTCATCCGGCCGAATGGCCATGGAACTATATGTTTCTTGCGATCGTGCATGTGCAGTTCGCGGTCTATGCCGCCGGCCGCAGCCTCGGCCTCGATGAACTGATCCGCCGTCGCACGCCAGGCAATGCGATTACGCGCCTGGCGGCGCTGGCGGGCTAATTCATCTGTCGCAACACAAAACCCTCGTATGGGTTCCGCAAACGAACGCGTAAAGGAGACTCCAACAATGGATCCGATCAAATCTGTTCGTCACAATATGATCTGCCTTTTGGCTTTCACGGTTTCGGTGCTGGTCCTAGCGGAAACCTCCTATGCGCAGGAGCGGCCGCCGATTTTCCAACAAATGTTCAAGACTTATGGATTTGAGTCCTTCGGCCAAGTCGAGAAAATCCGCTACACGTTTAATATTCCCGGATTGAATCTTTCTCGCAGCTGGGAATGGGAACCAAAGACGGACCTGATTTCCTACGAAGCTAAAGATAAAGACGGCAAACCCGTGAAGGTGACGTACGCGCGTTCGCGGCTCAGCAGTCAATCTGACGTCGTGAAGAATGACATCGATCCAGCTTTCAGCAACGACAATTACTGGCTGCTTCTCGTGCTGCATTTTTCCTGGGACGGCAACGCTAC
>JANWKN010000150.1 GCA_025451355.1 Pseudolabrys sp.
CGAAGGATCAGGGCGTGCACGAGCGCAAGAGCATCGACGGCGTGAAGCCCAATGGCCCGCAAGGTGCCTGTGTCTTTTGCGACAATGATGTCGTGATTGTTGGAATAGGCGTTGGCGATGCAGCTGCCCCCCGGCGTTACGCCATCGAGACCGCCTTTGAAGAGAGGCTCGAGAAAGACGAGGAGCGTGCCCGGCCGCGTCACCTGTTGCGGGTCGATCAATTGCTCGCCGCCCCGGAACTGACCCGCGGCAATGTAGTCCTGAACGCTCGTGACAACCATCGGGATAATGGTGAAGGGCTTCGAAACACACGTGGCCTCGGCGATCATTCCTGCCTTCATGATCTGCCCTTCGATCTGTCCAAAGCCGGCCTGCAGCCCTTGCTGACCGGCGCCTTCAGGAATCAGGACACCGGCTGGCCGCATCAGCGGGTTAACGACATCGCCGACTCGCAAAAAGAACTGTTCCACCCGGCCACTCACGCCGGCGCGCACGACGGTCTTGTCCAGATCGACCTGGGCCTGGTTCAACGCCGCCTCGGCACTAGCCTTTTCGGCCGGGAGCAGGGTTGAGATCCGTTCTTCGATACTCTGTTTCGAGGCGGCGGCAGCATCGATTGCGCCCAGTTGGCCCGTTGCGCGTTCCTGGAGCCGCTCGATCTCGCGGAAGGGAACGTTGCCCGGATTGCGCCTGTATAGTTCTTGCTTGGCCTCCAGTTCGTCCACGGTTTGTTGGTGATTGCTCCGGGCTTCCTTGAGTTGCCCTTCTGCCTTTGTGACGTCCACCCGGGCGAGTGCCATTTGTGCGTCGATCTCCACGCTCTTGCGACGCGCGGTCTCGACGGCAGCTTCCTGCTTCGAGTTATCAAGTCTGAAGATCGGCGCGCCTTTGGTGATCGGGCCGCTGTTGCCTATGAAAATCTCGGCGACGCGCCCGTTCGTTTCCGGAAGGATCGGGACGGTGCGGAAGAACAGCGTGGCGTTGCTTGTGGATGGGTGGTTGTAGAATACGGTTGTGATCAGCGCCACGGTCAAAATGAGGCAACCCGTGATGCCCCACCGAAGCTCGAACCAGACTGAGTAAAAAGTGATTTCCTTGCCGAGTCGCTTTCCCTGGCCATAGCGGCGGTAAAGATAGTCGGGAAGGATTGTCAGCAACGAGCAGAACATAAGCTCAAGCATGGCCAAGCTCCTTCCGTCTCGCCGGCGCGGGTTTGGCTGCCGCCGTGCCGTCTCCTGGCTTGATCCCCTGTGGACCACGCGTCGCGGCCGATTCTTTTGGTTTCGCGATATCGCTGTCAGTCCCGTCGAAGTTGTCTCCTTCGCCCGGCTCTATGCCGGCGATTTTCTCCGCCGATCCCGCAATGCGGTTGAGTGAGTTGCCAAAATCGGGGATGTCGATCAGCGCAAGCAGCAGCCCGGCAATCCAGAAAATGTGCATGTGTGTGAAGAGCGCGATAAGACCCAGGACGGCCACTATCTCGAATTGAATTTTATGGCCCTTGTGCGCCATTCGCTCGGGGAGAGTGTGCAAACGTAAAAACAAGATTCCGAACATCACAACGGAGAGCAACAGAACTATGCTCGTGACAACCATGAGCACGTCTGTCTCGCCGGGGGGGGTAATGAACGACGGCAGATGTTGCGTCGCAGCCGCGTGAAGTGAATCTGCCATTATCACAACTCCTGTCGGTCCCAGCCGTTGGGAAGGACTCCCTTAACGTTAGGCCCCCGAACGTTGCAGGGAAAGAAATTCTTTTGCTCACCCCGGCGTCGATCTCGAGACTAATATCGTTCACGAACAAAATTACGGCCTTTTAGCGCCCGCTGGTCGTCGTATTTGCTCTTGTCGGATCGCTTCGGCAATTTGACCTTTTCAGCGCGAATTTCCCTGTGCGGAATGGTCGTAAGGATGTGCGAAATGCAATTGAGCCGCGCGCGCCGCTTGTCATCGGAGCGAATGATGTACCAGGGCGCAATCTTGGTGTCGGTTGCTTCAAACATCATGTCGCGCGCCTTCGAGTAGTCGTCCCAATGTCGGTATGATTCGACATCCATCGGACTTAACTTCCACTGACGCATCGGGTCATTGATGCGAGCATGGAATCGTCGTTCCTGCTCTTCCTTGCCGACCTCCAGCCAGAATTTGATCAGAATGATACCGGCATCGACGATGTATTTCTCAATAGTCGGCGCGAGTTTCAGAAAGCGTTGATAGCCTTCCTTGCTGACAAAGCCCATAACGTGCTCGACGCCGGCACGATTGTACCAGCTGCGATCGAAGATCACGACTTCGCCCCCCGCGGGAAACTGTTCAACGTATCGCTGAAGAAACAATTGGCTCTTTTGCCGCTCCGATGGTGCCGGCAGTGCGACGATCCTGAAAACTCTTGGACTTACTCGCTCGGTGATCGCCCTGATTGTTCCGCCTTTGCCCGCGGCGTCGCGTCCCTCGAACGCAATGATGACCCGCAAGCCTTTCTGTTTGATCCATTCCTGCAAATGACAGAGCTTCACCTGAAGTTTGCGAAGCTCCTCTTCATAGGCTTTCCGCTTCATCTGCTCGGGGCTATCATCCTTGGACTTGGATTTCTTGCTCATGGATCGTCAACCCCGTTCACTGCTATGGCGGCGCTGTTACATTCAGGATGAGGAAGTGTAAGGGTTCCTTGACTTAGGTCAAAATCCGCCGATTTCCCTTTAATATAAGGGAGTTGGGCTATTCGCCACGTCGTGGGCTGTTTATGGAGATCGGGTCATGTCGAATGTCGATGAACTTCTGCCGAGTGCGGCTGACTGCAACAAGAAAATGGCCTTGGTTGAAGCTGAAAAGGCGTCCGAGCAGATGCGCGCGCAGGCGGCCGTAGAAGCCGAAAAGAAAGCTTTGTTCGACAAACTGAAAGGCCCGTCGGGCGTGGCGGATGACGAGCGACTGAAACGCGCTGCCGCGATCATCACCAGAGCCGTGAACAACGGTCTCACCGAAGTGGAAGTCGGGCGCTTTCCGAATTCGTTATTTACCGACCGTGGGCGCGCCATCAATCAGCAGGAGGCGGGTTGGGAAGCGACCTTGACCGGGTTGCCCAAGGAGCTGTTTGAGTTCTGGAAGCAATATTTGCAGCCTAAAGGGTACCGCTTAAGATACCAGATCGTCGATTGGCCCGAGGGAAAACCAGGCGACATTGGCATCACTTTGAGCTGGGGCCAGAGGTAAACTTGGCAGGGCTGGATGTGAGCTGCCCGGCCATGTTCGCCGCTAGCGGTCAGTTCATGCCATAGTCGCCGCCAGTGGTCAGTTCATGATGCCAACATTGCGTATCTTCGCGGCGTCCTTCGTCTTCGTCCTACCGGCATTGGTTGTCTCGCACGCCCAGCAACCGACGATTCCAACCGTCAATGTGATCACCGCGGAAAAGCGCCCGGTCACGGAATCGGTGCGCTTCGTCGGGCGCATTCAGGCGATCGAGCGAGTCGACATTCGCGCGCGCGTCACCGGTTATCTGGAAAATGTGCTTTTCAAGGATGGCGAGCAGGTCAAGACCGGCACGCCGCTGTACCGTATCGAGAGGGGTCCGTTTGAGGCAGCTGTCGAGCAGGCCAAGGCCGCAAAGTTGCGCGCGCAGGCACAACTCGACAACGCCGTGCTTCAGCTCCAGCGCGCCGAAGATCTGCTCAAAACAAGTGCGACCTCTGTCGCGGTTCGTGACGATCGCCTGGCGGCGCAAAAGGCAGCGCAGGGGGACCTGACCTCGGCCGAAGCCGCGTTGAGAACGGCCGAGATCAATCTCGCCTATACCGACATAAACTCTCCCATCGACGGCCGGATCGGTCGCACTGCTGTCACACGCGGAAACGTGGTGGGGCCTGACTCTGGCGTGCTTACGACGATCGTCAGCTCGAATCCGATGTATGTCACGTTCCCGGTCAGTCAGCGCGAGTTCATTCGCATATTCCCGCGGGGACGCGATTTGCGATCAGCCGCCAATGATTCGAAGGTGATTATCCAGCCGTCGAGCGGACCGGCATATCCGCACCCCGGCAAAATTGACTTCATCGATGTCAAAGTCGACCAAGCGACGGATACCGTCGCCGTTCGCGCTACGGTGCCAAATCCGGAGAGCCGGCTTGTCGACGGTCAGCTCGTCCAGGTCAGCGTGGAGGGAGACAAACCGGAAGAACGCATCGTTGTGCCGCAGGCCGCGCTGATTGCAGATCAACAAGGCATCTATGTGTTCATTGTCGAAGATGGAAAGGCGGCTATTCGGCGCCTGAAAGTTGGACAAACGGTCGGCGGATCGATCGTGGTCACGGAAGGGCTTACGGGCGGCGAACTCGTCGTCACGGCCGGCATGCAGGGTTTGCGCCCCGGGTTGCCGGTGTTGGCTGTGCCGACTGAAAAGCCGGTCGGCGGCTGACGCAATGTTTTCATCCATTTTCGTTGACCGGCCGCGACTTGCCGTTGTCATCGCGCTTGTGACGGCGATTGCCGGGCTGATCTCGCTGCTTGCCATCCCGGTCGCGCAGTTTCCCAACATTGTTCCGCCGCAGGTTTCCGTGACCGCAAGCTACCCGGGCGCCTCCTCGGAAGTGGTCGACACAACGGTTGCACAGGTGATCGAGTCGCAGGTCATCGGTGTTGACCAGATGATCTACATGAAGAGCATTTCCGGCAACGACGGCAGCTACTCGCTGCTCGTATCGTTCGAACTCGGCACCAACCCGGACATCAACACCGTCAATGTCAATAATCGGGTCCAGGTGGCGCTCTCGAAGATGCCGGACGAGGTCAGGCGCTCCGGCGTGCGCGTGCAGAAGAAGTCATCAGCGTTGCTCGGAGTGATCGCCGTCTATTCGCCAAAAGAAACGCACGACGAACTTT
The DNA here is from genome assembly GCA_025451355.1 of Pseudolabrys sp. Lineage (GTDB taxonomy): Bacteria > Pseudomonadota > Alphaproteobacteria > Rhizobiales > Xanthobacteraceae > Pseudolabrys. Next base: position 4,879 of record JANWKN010000150.1, read on the forward strand.
TTCTTTCAAACTACGTGACGATCAATCTGCTCGATCGGATCAAGAGCACGCCGGGCATCGGCGATGCGATTCTGTTCGGTCCGCAGGACTATTCCATGCGGGTCTGGATCAGGACAGACCAATTGACGGGCCTCGGAATAACGACCAGCGATATCATAGCCGCGATCCAGTCGCAGAATGTGCAGGCAGCGGTAGGGCGCATCGGAGCGC
>JANWKN010000151.1 GCA_025451355.1 Pseudolabrys sp.
ATCGCGTCGACACGGCCTTTTTTATGTTATAGAACGCGCCAATTGACGTTGGCGCAGCATCCTGCGTTTTAGCGAGAAGAAAAACTTGGTCTGTACGTCAACGATACGGAAATGTTTTTCTATCTGCGCGAGTGTTATCGCTATAATTATTTTTTCGGCGCTCGCGAACGCTCGTGCGGCTGAGCTCATAATATTCGAACAAGCCGGTTGCGCCTGGTGCGAGACTTTCGACCGCGAAATCGCTCCGATTTATCCGAAAACAGCAGAAGGCCAACGCGCATGCTTGCGCCGCGTGAACATTGATCGTCCTATTCCGCCAGACCTTGCGTTCATTGAAGTCGAGCGGCTCGCCCCAGTGTTTGTGCAGGTCCACAATAGCCAGGAAATCGGCCGCATCCGGGGTTATCCGGGTGAGGACCATTTCTGGGGACTGCTTGGTGCACTGATGAAGGAACTCGATGCCGTGAGGACAGGTGGAGAACCAGTGTCACCTATCGAAAAATCGTTGCGCCCCCTTGGTTGATCGTCTGTATTCGGGCGACGCCGCAACACGATTGTTGGTGTACTAATGGAATTGCATCATCTGGAAAGCCGTGCGCGTTCAAACGAACTCGACCGAATGGTCGACAATGCGAAGCGCGCTAGCGATTTTCTGAAAGCGCTGGCACACGAAAGCCGGTTGATGATCCTTTGCATTCTCGCTGAGCGCGAGAAATCGGTCAGCGAACTGGAAGACCTGCTCAATCTTCGACAGCCAACCGTCTCGCAGCTACTCGCGCGCCTTCGCGCGGATGGCCTGGTGTTGACGCGCCGCGACGGCAAAGCGATTTATTACAGGCTGGCAAGCGAAGAAGCGCGTGTTGTCATCGGCGCAATCTATGATGTGTTCTGCCGAAAGATGCGCAAGCGATAGCACATTATTGCTGAGGCGATGGCAGGAACTCGCTTGTCCTGCCGGTTATCCAATATGCAAGCAAACCGATCCATTCGTGGGTTGCCGAATCGAAGCGCGCCAAGGCATCGCCAAATAGCATCGGCACCCCCAGATCCCCGTGGCGGCCTGTGCGCCAGCCGACCGGATAAGCTTCGACCGGAAATCCAACCCGCCGGAAGCAACCGATCGCGCGCGGCATGTGCTGCGCCGAGGTGACCAGAAGCCACAGTTCCCCCGGCTTTGGTTTCACAATTTCTTTCGTGAAAACGGCGTTTTCTGCGGTGTTGCGCGAGTTCGACTCCAGCATCACGCGGTCGCGCGGAATGCCTAGCCCCTCCAGTAATGGGGTGATGAAGTTCGCTTCGGGAAGTCGATTGCCGAGCAAGCTCGCGTCGCCCCCGGAATAAATGATACGCGCCGCAGGATAGGCGCGAGCGAGCTTTGCCATAGCGAGGATACGATCTGCTTCGTCTCCCAGCACAGCCTCGCCAAAGTCCTGCGACGGCCGCGACTTGACGGCGCCTCCCAGCACGACAATTCCGTCCGGCGCGCGAGTGGCGTTCCACCGTGGAAATCGGCTTTCCAGTGCATGGGTGAGCAGGTTCCCGGTCAGCCAACAGCCTGCAATCGCGAGCAGAACGATGCTCACCGACACCAGGCACACGCCTGCGTGCTTTCGGCGCGCCGCCAGGAGGACGACGCCAACGAGCCCAAGCGCGATCAGAATAGTGGAAGGAAGCAGAAGATAAGCGACGGTCTTCGAAAGCGGGAAAAACATCAACGCGTCTTTTTCCACTGCTCGTAGCGCTTCTTGTTTTCTTCGTTGGGCGGATACAGGCCGGGCAACTTTGCCCCCTTCTCTACTTCCTGGACTAGCCAGCTTTCCAGAAGTTCGTGCTCCGCGCCTTCATGAGCGACAAAGTCGACAATATCCTTCGGAATAACGACTGCACCATCGTCGTCGGCAACGATGATATCGTCGGGAAAAATCGCACAGCCGCCACATCCGATCGGCTCATTCCAGCCAACGAAGGTCAGCAGGTTGACAGAAGCCGGCGCCGCGACCCCAGCGCACCAGACCGGCAGACCTGTTCCCAGCACGCCATGCTTGTCACGCATGACACCGTCGGTGACGAGTGCGGCAACACTGCGCTTGACCATACGCATACACAGAATGTCGCCGAATATCCCTGCACCGGCAACGCCCATGGCATCGGCAACGACCACGCAATTCTCCGGCATTGCCTCGATCGCGCCGCGTGTAGAGATTGGCTTCGACCAGCTCTCCGGAGTCGCAAGATCTTCACGCACAGGAACGAAGCGCAATGTGAACGCCGGACCAACGACACGCTTGCCGGAAAAGCCAAATGGCATTGCCCCCGTCATCCACGAACGACGAATGCCCTTCTTTAGCAACATCGTCGTGATGGTGCCGGTGGTCACGCTTTGCAGGATTTCTATTGATGAGGTCATAACCAGGTCTCACGCGGCCGTAAGGCCGACGCGCTCGTCGCGACGGCGTAAATATACGACGAAGGGGGTTGCGAGCAGAACCATCCAGAGTTTGCCGATGATCTGACCGATGAGAAACTCCAGTGATCCGAACGCCAGCCACAAGAACACGATGGAGTCGACAACCAGCCCGACAACGCTCGACGCAACGACCGCGGCCACCAGCCGACGGCGGGCGAGCGGCGTATAGACGGCAAAATCTGCAAATTCCGACAGCAGGAAGGCCGCCGCCGAAGCCACCACGAGTGACGGCGGCGCGAGCCCGGCCGAAATTGCCGCGCCGACAATGATCGCACCAATGCCGAATTCGACGCCGAGCCGCCGCTGGACCAGATCACGCAAAACAAGCGCTAAACCGATCATCAGCACGCCGGAGGGCGCCATGATCCCGGGCGCGACCGGCACTAGGCACGGACCGTTGGAAACGCAAACGGTCCCCGCGTGACCGATCAACCAGTTCGCTGCCGGAATGGTGAGGCAAAACAGCACAAGGAAAGTGTAGCCTTCGGTACGCTGACGTCTGTCGTTGTCGTTCATGTTTTCCTTTGACCTGAAAATTTTTCAAAACCTTGAGCGCGTAGCCGACACGCAGGGCACTCGCCGCACCCGTAACCCCAGTCGTGGCGCTTCACGCGATTACCCAAGTAACAGCTATGGCTTTCCTCGATGACGAGATCAAGAAATGCTTTTCCCCCGATTTCCTCGGCCATGGCAAAGGTGCCGGCCTTATCGATCCACATCAGAGGGGTATGGATGGTGACGCGCTTGTCGAGACCGAGCGACAGCGCGACCTGCATCCCCTTGATTGTGTCGTCGCGGCAGTCCGGATAGCCGGAATAGTCGGTTTCGCACATGCCGGCGATCAAATGGCGGGCACCGCGCCGATAAGCCAACGCCCCTGCAAAGCAGAAAAAAATCAGATTGCGCCCGGGAACGAACGTCGTTGGCAAACCGGTCTCGGCAATCGCAATGGCCGTGTCGCGGGTGAGCGCAGTCTCCGAAATCGCAGCGAGCGCATCGAGCTTGATCAGATGATCGTCGCCCAGACGGGCTTTCCAGGTCGCGTTCTGAGCCGCCATGCCCTCACGCAGCCTCGTCCGCACACTGAGCTCTATGGCGTGTCTTTGGCCATAGTCGAAGCCGATCGTCTCGACACGCGCGAAACGCTCGAGCGCCCAGGCAACGCAAACCGTCGAATCCTGGCCGCCTGAAAAGAGAACAAGCGCTGCGTCGGTTGAAAGGGTCAGAGCGTCACCTCAATCCCAGTTTGGAGACCAGGTCCAGTCCACGATACGGCTTCCGGACCGCGCAAGGCCCGCGATCTCGCGCATCTCGGCATCGCTCAATTCGAAATCAAACAGCGAGAAATTCTCCTCAAGCCGCTCGACCCGGCTTGTGCGGGGAATCACGATGATGCCTTGCTGGACCAGCCAGCGAAGACAGACCTGTGCGGCCGTCTTGCCATGAGTTTTGCCGATCTTTTCCAACAGCTTGTCGCTTTTGGCGCCGCCGCGCGCGATGGGGCTGTAAGCGACAACTGCCATTCCATGTCTGCGGCAGGCTCCAATCACCTTGTCCTGATTGAGAAAAGGATGGCACTCGACCTGATCGCAGACGAGGGGCTCGGTTGAAATCCTGTTCGCTTCCTCAAGGAGCGATACCGTAAAATTCGAAACGCCGATCTGCCGCGTGTAGCCTTCGCGCTTCATCCTGGCCATGGCAGCGAGCGTCTCGGCCAGCGGGATCCGCGGATTGGGCCAGTGGACCAGCAGGAGATCGATCACATCGAGACGCAGCTTGGCGAGGCTTTCTTTCACGGAACGCTCGAGATCGAGCGGCGCGAGCAGCGTGGGCTGCACCTTGGTCGTGACCATGACCTCCGATCGCAGGCCCGACGCTCGCACGCCCTCCCCAACCTCACGCTCGTTGTCGTACATCTGCGCCGTATCGATATGCCGGTAGCCGATGCGGATCGCCTGGTCGGTCAACCGCGCGCAGTCGCGTCCTCTCAGCGCCCAGGTTCCGAGGCCAATGATCGGAATGCGAAAACCTTTGACGTCGACCGTCGGTGCGAGTTTGCGAGAGACCGCACTCACTATGGCGTGTCCCATTGTGGCGCGTGCGGAGGGTTGACCACCCGCATGTTCGCGACGTTGAGCTTCTTGAGCTCGGCCATCTCGGCATCCGAAAGCTTGAAATCGTACACGTCGAGATTCTGCTTCAGGTGCTCGGGCGTGGCCGTGCGCGGGATTGAGCAAACCCCCATCTGGACCAGATAGCGCAGCGAGACCTGTGCCGCACTCTTTCCGTGAGCCTTGCCAATGAGTTCAAGGGCGTCGGCACCGGGAACCTTGCCGCGCGCTATGGGGCAATACGCGACAACTGCCATGCCATGCTTCTTGCAAGCGGCAAGCACTTTGTCCTGATTGATGAAGGGATGCATCTCGATCTGGTTGCAGACGAGCGGCTCTGATGTCACCGACCAGGCTTCGTCGAGCATCGCGGTGGTGAAATTGGCGACGCCAATATGCTTCGTCTTACCTTCCTTTTTAGCCTTGCACAGGGCACCGACCGAAAGCTTGAGCGGGATATTCGGATTGTTCCAGTGGATCAGTAGAAGGTCGACGTAAGGCAACTTGAGATTGGCCAGGCTCTGTTCAAGCACCTTGGCAAAGGCGTCGGGCATCAGGTCGCCCTGCCGGACCTTGGTGCATATGAAAACGTCCTCGCGCTTTGCTCCCGACTGACGCAGTCCCTCGCCGTTCTCTTTTTCGTTGGCGTAGAACGCAGCGGTGTCGAGGTGATGATACCCCATTTTCAACGCAGCCTTTACGGCCTGAACGCAAACATCGTCCTTCAATGTCATGGTGCCGAGACCGATTTGTGGAATGCGGGCGCCATTGGCTTCAACCACTTGCATTACAATCTCCGTGGAACTGGGTTTTCAGATTGGGGGCGGCGGCGGGTCGCGAAGGATGCCTTGTCGCTGAGGGCGCAGCCAACCGGATTCCGTGCCGTGGGAGCGTTGTCGCGCGATCTGGCAAAAAAATCCCAAAATATTTACTCCGACTTCACGCGCGACAACACTTTAGGCGGCAAGCTTTTGGGCACCGATCTTACATTGGAATAATTCGATTGTAAAAAACAGTACTTGCATCAATAGGTTTTAATGCTTTTGTGAACCCCGTTCTTTATCGAGGAAAGCAAATGCGCACTCTTTTGATTCTTCTCTCTTTGGCCACAGCCGTTGTTCTGGCTCCGGCTGAGCTACGTGCCCAGGACGTCACCATCACAATCAAGAACCACCGGTTCACGCCCAGTGAAGTGAAGGTGCCGGCCAACAAGCGAATTCAGCTCACCGTGGTCAATGACGACCCGACGCCGGAAGAATTCGAAAGTCGCGAAATGAAGGTCGAGAAAGTCATTCCCGGCAAATCGAAGGGCGTTGTGCGCATAGGCCCGCTCGCACCGGGTCGCTATCCTTTCTTCGGCGAATTCAATGAAGCCACTGCCAAAGGCGTAGTCATCGCGGAATAAAACATGCTCGGCGCACTGATCATCGTTTTTCGTGAAGTTATCGAAGCCGGCTTGATCGTCGGCATCGTCATGGCCGCAACGCGCGGCGTCGTCGGACGCGGTCGGTGGGTCACAGTCGGTGTCGTCGGTGGCGTGCTCGGTGCCAGTATTGTCGCGGTGTTCGCGGGGGCCATTTCGGACGCGTTCCAAGGCTCGGGCCAGGAACTGTTCAACGCGAGCGTGCTTGGCATCGCTGTGCTCATGCTGATGTGGCACAACGCCTGGATGGCGCGGCACGGCCGTGAGATCGCAGATGAAATGCGCCGGGTTGGCACAGCGGTGAGCGAAGGCGCCAAGCCGCTGACGGCCCTGGCTATCGTGGTTGGGCTGGCAGTGTTGCGGGAAGGTTCCGAAGTAGTGCTTTTCCTGTATGGAATCCTCGCGTCCGGTACGTCCGCGTCGGCGGCGCTGCTGGGCGGCGTTCTGGGCATTGTCGCGGGCGCCGCGTTCACCGCCCTCACCTATTTCGGGCTGCTGGCGATTCCGAACCGCCACATTTTCTCTGTGACGAGTTGGCTAATTGCCCTGCTCGGCGCAGGCATGGCGGCACAGGCCGTGCACTTCCTCAACAGCGCCGGTTTGGTCGTGGCGCTCGACAAAACCGTTTGGGATACGTCCTGGCTGCTGTCGGAAAACACCATCCTTGGCCGGATGCTGCATGCTCTTATCGGGTACACCGAACGGCCGACGCAGATGCAGCTATTGGTCTACATCCTCACACTGATCGCGATGTATCTGCTGATGCGCTTTGCGCGCTACTCGCCGCCAAAGCGGCTCCCTGCCGCCGCCGAGTAACGATCGGCAGCATTTCCGGAGAAGAAGGCGATTTCAGCGCCGTCTTCCACCCAGTGCTGCGAACGCGACGTCTGGCGCCCGGTCGATCACTTTGAGCAGTGCGCGCGCCGGCCCGCGTGGATGACGCTTGCCTTGCTCCCAGTTGCGAACGGTCTCGATCGGTACTTCGATCTTTTCGGCGAAGGCCGCCTGCGTCAGCCCGCAACGCGCGCGCACGTGGCGTACGAATTGCGCCGGATCGCTGTGGTCGATCGTTTTTTCGCTGCCGTCCGGAAGGATTTCGACGATCCGCCCGTCGGCTTTCAGCCGTACCCGCATCATGGCCGCTACCCTTTCGATGACGAGTCGGCCAATGAACTAGCTGATTCGCGACCGCAATTCGTTAATGCC
>JANWKN010000152.1 GCA_025451355.1 Pseudolabrys sp.
AAGTATGTACTCGCTGGATCCGGTCACATCGCCGGCGTCGTCAACCCGCCCGGGAAGGCGAAGTACCAGTATTGGACCGGTGGAAAGCCGGCCGGCTCAAATGTCGATGACTGGCTCAAGAGAGCGACCGAGCATCCCGGTTCCTGGTGGCCGGACTGGCTGAAGTGGCTGAAGTCGCACGACGCCAAAACGGCTCCCGCACGCAAGATCGGCGGCGGCAAGCTCAAGCCGACGGAAGACGCGCCCGGCTCCTATGTCAAAGTGAAAAGCTGGACCTGACTTCAGCAGGCGGGACAGCGGCTGCCGCATCCACTATGCTCCCGCCCGAAAGCATCAAGATCGGGGAACAGCAATGACCAAAGAACTGCTGTGGCTGACGTTGACGATCATCCTGACCGGGCTGATGTGGGTGCCTTACATCCTCGACCGCATCATGGTCCGTGGTCTGATGAGCGCTATGGCAAACCCGTCGCGCAAGGACAAATTACAATCAGAATGGGCGCAACGGCTCTATTTCGCGCACACCAATGCCGTCGAAAACCTGATCATTTTCGCTCCGCTGGTACTTATCCTCGATGCCCAGGGCCATTCCACCGAAGGTACCGTCATCGCCTGCGCGGTTTATTTCTGGTCACGGCTCGCGCATGCCGTCGTCTACACAATGGGCGTGCCTATCCTGCGTACGCTCGCCTTTTCCGTCGGATTTGTGGCGCAAGTTGCTTTGGTCTTTGCGGTATTTGGGAAGCTCTAGTTTTGCGGGACCGCGCGGGCAGCGATCGCGCGAAAGTCGACCCCGCGCGGCAGAAGGCCGAAGGCCGAGCCGCCTTCCCCGCCCAGCCGAGAGGCACAAAACGCATCCGCCACAGCTGCCGGCGCGTGCTTCGTCAATAGCGCTCCCTGAAGCGCAAGCACCAGTTCGCGCACAAGAGCCCGCGCCTGCGACTCGTCATTGCGGTCGCGGGCCGCGAGCCGCCTGTCCAACTGGTTTGTGGAGGCTTTGAGCCGCGCATCGTCGCCGTCGCCTAATTCATGGTGCAGCACGTCGACCGCGTTTGGCGTGCGCTCTATGGCGCGCAGCACATCGAGGCACATGATGTTTCCAGAGCCTTCCCAGATCGAATTTACGGGGGCCTCGCGATAGAGGCGCGGCATGATGCTTTCCTCGATGTAGCCGGAACCACCGAGCACCTCCATCGCCTCATAAGTCGCAAATGGCGTTCGCTTGCAGATCCAGAATTTCGCTGCCGGCGTAACCACTCGCCGGATCACCTGTGCGCCCTCGTCGTCCTCGTCATAGGCGCGCGCGAGGCGCATGGTGAGCACGGTCGCGGCCTCCGATTCCAAGGCGAGATCGGCCAACACGTTCGTCATGAGCGGCTGGTCGATAAGCTTTTTCTGAAACGCGGCGCGATGTCTGGCGTGATGAACCGCCTGCACGACGGCCTGCCTCATCAGGCCGGAAGAACCGATGCAGCAGTCAAGCCGGGTGTGGCTCCCCATTTCGATAATGGTCGGGATGCCGCGCCCCTCCTCTCCGACGAGCTGCGCGTAGGCACCGTGAAATTCCACCTCGCTCGATGCGTTCGAGCGATTGCCGAGCTTGTCTTTCAAACGCAGGATCTCGATCGCATTGCGTTCACCATCCGGCGTCCATCGCGGCATCAAAAAACAGCTCAAACCTTTCGGCGATTGCGCGAGAACCAGGAAAGCATCGCACATCGGCGCAGACATGAACCACTTGTGGCCATGCAGGTGGAAGATACCGTTGCCTGCAGGCTCCGCGCGCGTGCTGTTGGTTCGCAGGTCGGAGCCGCCCTGGTTCTCGGTCATACCCATGCCGAGAAGCGCCGAGGTCTTCAGCTTTGCAGGACAAAAGGCGCGGTCATAGTCACGCGAAAAAATCCGCGGCAACCACTCGGCCGCAATGGCCGGCGCATGACGCAACGTCGGCACGGAGCCATAGGTCATCGCGATCGGGCAATAAACGCCGCTTTCGATCTGCCCGAGCATGTAAGTGCCGGCCGCGCGGGCCACATGTGCCCCCGGCTTCGGATCCGCCCAGGGGCTCGAATGCAAACCGGCTTTGAGCGCAAGAGTCAGCAGGTCGTGCCATGCCGGATGGAATTCGACTTCATCGAGACGGTGACCGTAGCGATCGAGCGTGCGCAGTTGTGGAGTGAATTTGTTGGCATCGAAGCCGAGCCGGACGGTGTCCGGCCGGCCGAGCGTAGCGCCCAGCGCGCTTAACTCGCCCTTCGCCCAACCTGCCCCTTCGCGCTCGACGGCGGCACCGAGGACAGCGTCGCTGGCAAACAAGTTGTAGGGTTCTAGCGGAAGCGGCTGGTTCTGGACCTCGAACATACTGACAAGGTCTCCGGCGAATGTGGCCCATTGTATCAGTCAAATCAGGGAAACAACGCCACCTGCTCCAGACCCATGGTCTCGGGCCAACCCATGACCAGGTTCATATTTTGAATCGCCTGGCCGGAGGCGCCCTTAACCAGATTATCAAGCGCCGAAATGACAATTGCGCGTCCCGGAATGCGATCCTTCGCCACGCCGATGAATGTCATATTGGACCCGCGTACGTGGCGGGTCTGCGGGGTCTCGCCAAATGGCAAGACGTGCACAAATGGCTCTTTCATGTAGAACTTTAAAAGTATTGCATGAAGATCTTCCGGCGTTCGCCCGCGACGGCCCCGCACGTAGATCGTCGACAGAATACCTCGGTTCATCGGCACCAAGTGCGGTGTGAACGAAACGATCACCTCCCGCTCGGCGGCGAGCGAAAATTCCTGATCAAGCTCGGCCACGTGCCGGTGGTGGCCGACACCATAGGCGTGAAAGCCTTCCGAGACCTCCGAGAACAACATGGATTCTTTCGCTGCCCGCCCCGCTCCGGTCATTCCGGATTTGGCGTCTACGACGATCTCGTCGAGTTCGATCGCTTTGTTCTTGAGCAACGGAATCAAAGGCAATTGTGCGCAGCTCGTGTAGCAACCGGGGTTGGCCACGAGCCGTGCGTTACGAATTTCTCGCCGGTGAATCTCAGTGAGGCCGTAGACGGCCTCCTTCTGCAGATCGGGCGCGTGATGTTCGTGACCGTACCATTTCGCGTATGCCACCGTGTCTGCCAGACGAAAATCAGCCGAGAGATCGACAACCTTGGTCGTTGGCGACTTTGCCAGAAGTTCCTTGATCACCTTCTGCGTTGTTGCATGTGGCAACGCACAGAACGCGACATCCAAGGCCAGGTTGGCCCAATCGAGGCCATCGATCGCCACGAGTTGCGGCAAGGCAAATGGTGAGAAGTGCTGAAATACATCCCGCATCGCCTTACCGGCGCTGCGCTCCGCGGTGAGCAGGACGATATCCGCGCGCGGATGACGCAAAAGTATGCGCACCAGCTCGCCGCCGGTGTAACCCGAAGCACCCAGGACGCCGATCTTCGCTTTCACAGCCATAAATCGATCCTTATCCAGAAGTCTTAAAGAACTACCGGAAGAAGGCCAACGGCGGGGATTGTATCGGAAAGGTTCGCCGCAGCCTCAAGTCCGGGCGGCACGGCGATGCAAACGCTACGCGCGTGCCGAGGTGGCACGGCGGCGGCGTAGATATCTTGCTGCAACCAGCGTTTTCATGGAGCGCGCATATAGGGCCCGCTCGCCCCCTCGTCAACTGTCGGGTCAGCCGATCGGCGTACAGCAAACGGCAGACAAAAAGGCCACCACACGCGACCGCCTTTTCAAATCGTTTCGGTTGAACGCGTACTAACACCCAGATGCCGGGTCCTATTCCGGATTGAATCGGCTCAACAACGGCATATAGGCGAACGCCAGGCAGTTGGATAAGCTGCCGCCCGGGATCGTCCTGCGATACCTCATGCGGGACAAGAGCCCAACCGGGTCACCCGGAAAATCAATCATTTGGGAGGAAGTCCAATGCGTCGTTTGAGTGTGATGGCGGGCGTCATTAGCGCCGCGCTGATGATGAGCTCGGCCGTTTTCGCGCAAGTCCCGGCCGATCCGAACAATCCGAATGAAGCTGTGCCGGATGCGATGACCCCGCCGCCATACGGCGAGATCATCAACATTGAGGCCGCAAAAAAGGCTGCCGCGGGTGCGATTGCGGAAGCCCAGAAGCGGAACTGGAATGGACTCTGCGTGGCAATCGTCGGTCCATCCGGCGATCTCGTTTATTTCGAAAAGCAGGATAACTGCCAGTTTGCGTCCGTCACGATTTCGCAACACAAGGCGCGCACCGCGGCCCGTTATCGGCGTCCGACGTTGGTGTTCGAACGCCTACTCGGCAAGGGCGACTTCTTCGCTTATCTGCCAACGCTCGACGACGTCATTGCATCGCGCGGCGGAAACCCGCTGGTCGTTGGTGGTAAGATTATCGGCGCCATCGGCGTCAGCGGCGGCACGGGCTCGCAGGATGATGTCGTTTCGCAGGCTGGCGTTGCCGCGCTCAAGTAGTTTTCGTAGCTCAAAAGACGATCCGCCGGGCAAAAAGCCCGGCGGATTTTTTTGTCACCATAGCCAAACAATCATCTTCGATATGACATCGCCGATCGTTAACAATGTTGCTGCCCAGATGAATGCGGAAACGAAATTGGCAATCTGAAATTGCCAGAACGGCATTTCGAAAATTCCGGCGATCAGCGGCACGGAGGCACGCAGCGGCCCAAAAAACCGGCCGATAAAAATCCCGACGACCCCCCACTTTTTCATGAAGGCTTCGCCGCGCGGGATAAGGTCAGGATGGCGCGAGAGTGGCCACATGTGCGCAACAGTGTATTCAAGCTTGAGGCCGATCCAATAGGAAACCCAATCACCGAACGCCGCGCCAAGCGATGCTGAAACCCATATCGGCCAGAAGCTGATTCCGCTGTGCCCGATCAATGCGCCGATTGCGACCAAGGCCCCCCATGCCGGAATCAACAACGAGATGAAGGCCAGCGATTCCCCAAAGGCAAGACCGAAAACGACGGGGACCGCCCAACCTCCGTTGTTGTGGACGAACTCGACGA
>JANWKN010000153.1 GCA_025451355.1 Pseudolabrys sp.
CGGCCCAGGCACGGCGGCCCGGTCCGATTTCAATGCGCTTCGGAAACATGCCTTGCTTCTCCAAGCGCCAGATTTGAACTTTGGAATATTGAATGCTCTTGGCGAGCTTTAAGTCGTCACAACAAAGCAGTTTCATTTTGTGTCCTCACGTTGCGCCGAAGCGAGATTGAGGACACCTATTTATTGAATGCTACCGGATAAGCGGGGACACTAAATACGATTTAATTATTGTCCCGGTTTCCGGGGGCGATTGCTGGCGTCAGTAAGGGCACGGGCGAGGGTAAGGTTTTCTTCTTCGTCAATGGTTCGCTTTAACCGAGCCAGGCGTTTCGGAGCTGTGGTGCGGTCGCCGCCATGTTTGGGCACTGGATAAAAGCCTTTGTTTTCCATGAATCTCACAGTTGGAGTGATGACCTTTTCAAAAGGCCGGCCCGAAGTACGTGCGACCTCCATAGCGACTCTAATTGCCGCAAGATCCTCCTTAGTCCTGCGTTCAACCGTCCCTCTTGGGCGGCCGGGGCCTCTGCTCGCCTGAGCATTCAAGAGAAATACCTCCAAGAAAAAGCAGTCCGAACTGAGCGAGCATCTGGAGACTGGGGTTTCCTTCGGCATCGAGCTGCAATTCGACGCTATGCCGTTTGCAAAAATCCGCGAAAAAATCTGCCTTCCAAAGATTTTCATAGCCCTTTGACGATGGCCCGTTTGCTTTCATCGTCACGCCCTCGCCGTCTCAAGCTGAACCACGTTAGCCGGCGGTGGTGTAATGATATCGCGCAGGCGTTTGGCCCATAGATCGAGCGCTTGACGCTTTTCATCGAGATAGGTGTGCCGGTCGTAGACCTTGTGAAGCCCTGGTTTTGTGTGTGCGACCACAAGTTCGCGAATCAGATCGGGTACTGGAAGTGCCGACAGTCCGGTCCGCATCGTGCGGCGGATGTCGTGAATGACAAACGGCGGCAAGGGCCGTCGTAGCTCGCCCCGCATTTTCACATCAAGCGCGTGCTTGGCTTTGGCGAACCCGCCGACGACTGGTCGTACCCCATAGCTTGCCGAGAACAAATAATCGCCTTTAGTGAAACGTGGCAGACTTTCCAAAATTCTTGCCGCCTCATCCGATAGCGGCACGACATGACCAGCGTCCGATTTCATCCTTTCGGCGGGGATTTCCCAAAGTTTTTTAGCTAGATCGAACTCACTCCATCGAGCCTCCGCTACCTCGCTCTTGCGCTGACCCGTAAGTGCGAGCATTTGGAACAGGGCCCCGTAGGGGTAGCCCATGGCCTCGCTCGCCTTCCACAAAGCCCGCAGCTCGTCTTCATTGAGAACACGTGTGCGAGCCTTTTTGGCACCAATAATTTCCTTCGGCCTCATGCGGTCACAGGGGGAATTTTCCAGACCGTAAACACCCCTACTAATCGCCCAATTAAAGATGCGGCGGGCATAGCCCAAAACGTTATGCGCCTGATACGGCTTTCCGGCATCGACAAGGCCGTCAACGACTGCCAACACGTCACGGCGGGTAATCTCAGTGATCGGGCGAGCCGCCCAGCGCGAAACAAACTCTCGTCGAATGACTCCTTCGGCTTTTTTGAACTGGCGCGTCTTTGAAAGGTGGCGTTTAAAGAACTCCTCGGTTACAGCCAGAAAGGTGTTTTCCTGCCGCAGCGCGGCGTGCCGGGCCGCTTCCTCCGCCGACTCCGGGTCGATGCCCTTGGCGATCAATTTAATCCAGCCTCGGGCCTTTTCTCGCGCCTCCTCTAAACTCACCCGGTCGTAAACCCCGAGCTTGCGGCGCGTCGGGTTCTTGCTGCCGGGATAGCGAGCCGTCAGGACGAATGTTCGTCGTCCGGTGTCGGACACGCGCACTCCGAAGCCCGGAAATCCAAGATCCCAAACGTCCGTATGAGTGCCGGGCTTTGTCGGCCTTAGACTTTTTAGCGTGCGGTCTGTAAGGTTGCGCTTCATGGCCTGCCCCATTTGGCAACGGGTTGGCAACGAAGTTGGTGGAATTCAGTGTTGCCAAATCCAAGCCGAAGATACTACAAGAAACGCGATATGCAAGGTTTATAAGGGTTTTTTGATGAGCAATGCAGTGGTGCGAAATGCCAAATATACGGTAGGACAGATAGTCAAGCACCGGATATATCCTTTCCGTGGCGTCATCTTCGACATCGACCCCGTGTTCAACAACACCGAGGAATGGTGGCAGGCGATTCCTGCCGAAATCCGTCCGCGGAAGGATCAACCCTTCTATCATCTCTTCGCCGAAAACTCAGAGACCGAATACGTCGCTTACGTGTCGGAGCAGAATCTGCTTCCCGACACCTCGGACACGCCGCTTCGTCACCCGGATGTCGCCGAGGTTTTCGAGCAGGATGAAAATGGCGGCTATCGGCCGCGTCGCACTGGCCTGCACTAGCCAAAAATAAAGGCGCGGCCCAGGGCCGCGCCTTCGCGCTTGATCGGACGAAAAAACCGGAAGCGCTTATTTTTTCTGCGCCGGTGCCGGTGCCGTCGGGAACGCCGGAGCCGCGGGTGCCTGGCTCTGCTGGCCCTCGAGCTTCTTGCGTGCTTCGTCGGCTTTCTTCTGGAGCTCTTCCTGCAACTTGCGTTGCTGCTCCTCGAACGCTTTCGGATCGGTCGCCGGGCCGTCGTACGCTTTGGCAAAATCGCTCAACGGCAGCGGTAGGCTGATCGGCGTTCCCTGCATATTGATCGCCTGCACGATGATGTTCTGTCCCTTCTTCATCTTGCCGATCAGGTCGTCGGTCACTTGAAAGTCAGCCATGCAGCCCACCGGGAAGCAGATGCTGTAGGGCGATTGCGCAGGTTGCCCCTGATCGATCAGCATGCGGGTGCCATGCGACAGCTGCATGCCGAGCGGAACGGTCACACGCAGCACCTTTTGTCCGCCTTCCGGCTCGAACAGCTGAACGATCGCGACCGGCATGCCGTTTTCCAGCCGGCCATCTTTGGTAATGACGCAGACCTGTTTGTTCTGGGTATCCGGTCCCTTACCGCAGACCTTCATCCACGGCGAATACATGAGCTGCGGCTGATCACCGCCCGCCTGCTGCTGTCCGGGTTGTCCGGGTTGCCCTTGCTGACCCTGCTGCGGCGGTTGCGCCGGCTGACCCTGCTGCGCCGCGGGCGCCTGTTTCTGGGCCGGGACCTGTTTCTGCGCAGGCGCTGCGGGGGCCTTTTGCTGCTGCTGGGCGAGCGCCGGTGCGGCCATGAGCAGCGCCGCCAACGTTCCGGCCACGGTCAGCGCCCGGCCCAAGGGCCGGGTCGAAGCAATCCGATGATCCATTGCGATTGTCCCTTATTCTCCGCGTTCGCGACCAATGGCTGCCGAACGGCGCTTTCAGGCGGCTCTCTCCGTGTGAAATACGGCGGGAGCGTGACACTCGGGGTGCCTCATACCCGAAATGCCTGCAATAAAGCCACGAATGCACTGAAAATGCCGCCCGGTCGGACCCTGGGCGTATGATAAATTTACACAAAATTGGATCAAATCGCATTCGAACGCCTTTCGCGCTGAAACGTGTTCCAACCGCGCTGACGCAGCTGCGGGCGTCCCGGCGTGCAGTGATATTTGGCACCCTGCTGGCCGCGACTGGCGGCCTGCGTCTCGCGCGCTCTGAAGCTGCGTCGCACGCTCTAGCCATGCACGGCGAACCTGAATGGGGTTCCAATTTCACCCATCCAACCTATGCGAATCCCGCGGCGAGCAAAGGTGGACAGCTTGTGCACGGTGTGCTCGGCACCTTCGATTGCCTCAACCCGTTCATCGTCAAAGGCATATCCGCAGCCAATATGCGCGGGTATGTCATCGAGAGTCTGCTCGCACGCGGTTATGACGAACCATTCACGCTGTACGGCCTGCTCGCCGAAAGCGTCGAGACGGATGCTGCCCGCAACTATGTCACTTTCACTCTCAATCCGGCAGCGCGGTTTTCGGACGGCAGGCCGGTAACACCCGCAGACATAATCTTCTCATGGGAGCTCCTGCGCGACAGAGGCCGGCCAAATTTCCGCACGTACTACATCAAGGTCGTCAAGGCTGAACAAACCGGAGAACGCACCATCCGGTTTGACCTCACTGGCGCCGACGATCGCGAGCTTCCGCTCATCATCGGTCTGATGCCGGTGCTAGCAAAGCACGCCATCAATCCCGCGACCTTCGAGGACACGAGCTTCGACCCGTTGCTCGGTAGCGGACCCTACGTCGTCAGCGCGGTGAAACCCGGCGACACCGTCACATTCAGGCGCGACAACAATTATTGGGGACGCGATCTCCCAATCAATCGCGGCTTATGGAACTTCGACACTATCCGCTTCGACTATTACCGCGACGGCAACACGCACTTCGAAGCTTTCAAGAAAGGTCTTTACGATTTGCGCGTCGAGACCGATCCCGGCCGTTGGCAAATGGCTTACGAGTTTCCGGCGCTTCGGGCTGGCCATGTTGTCAAGGAAGACATGCCCTACGGACTGCCGAAAGGCATGAACGGTCTTGTCTTCAACACGAGACGGGCGATTTTTTCCGATGTACGGGTGCGCGAAGCCATCCTGCAATTGTTCGATTTCGAGTGGATCAACCACAATTATTTCTTCGACCTGTACAAGCGTACGGCCAGCTATTTCGACGGCTGCGATCTCTCCGCATACGGCGTCGCCGCTAATGAACGAGAGCGCGAACTGTTAAAGCTTTTTCCGGATGCGGTGCGCGCCGACATCATGGACGGTATGTGGTCCCCGCCGGTCACGGACGGATCAGGACGCGATCGTCGCAACCTCGGCCACGCTTTCGCGCTGTTCAAGGCTGCCGGCTATGAACTCAAAGGCACCCAACTGACCAATGTCGGCACCGGCAGGCCTTTGTCGTTCGAAATCCTCACCACGACTCGCGATCAGGAGCGGCTCGCGCTCGCATTTGTGCGCAGCCTGAAGCGGGCCGGAATCGAGGCACGAGTACGGACCGTCGATGCAACCCAGTTCGAGCGCCGTCGGATCGCTTTTGATTTCGACATGATGGAGTATCGCTGGGAACAATCCCTCTCGCCTGGCAACGAGCAATTGTTCTACTGGGGCTCGGGGGCAGCCGATCAACAAGGCAGCCGCAACTATATGGGAGTCAAGTCGAAGGCGGTCGACGCAATGATCGCTGCGATGCTTGCCGCCACGGGCCGCACCGATTTTGTCGCGGCGACCCGGGCCCTAGACCGCATCTTGCTCTCCGGCTTTTACGTCGTCCCGCTCTACTTCCCGCCGGTACAATGGGTGGCTCGCTGGACGCGAATCGAGCATCCCTCACATACCTCCCTTTTTGGCTACTTGCCGGAAACGTGGTGGCAGACGGATCTGAAGCCTTGAGGCCTTGCCTATGATCCTGGGCGAAAACCCACGCGCGGTGGGCACGGCGGCGACACTCGACGATCTTTCGTCGCGCCGGGGTGCGTCATCCCGAGTCGCTCGCTCTGGCCGACCCGCCGAACCGTCAAGGCTTCACCATGGGAGTGCCGCGCACGCTGAGTTTCGCGCAAACCGATCGCGCGATCTCGGCTTTCGCGGCAAGACTACGCGGCCTGGGGCTGCAAACCGACAGCGCCGTGGCTATCCAGCTTCCGAACACCGTGGAAAGCGCCATCGCTTTCCTTGGCGTGCTCCGGGCGGGTATGATTCCGGTGCCATTGCCGCTGCTGTGGCGGCAGGAGGAGATCGTTGCCGCGCTTCGGCAGGTCGGTGCCAGGACCATCGTGAGCAGTTCGCGCATTGGTCAGGTCGCTCAAATCGAAATCGCCATGCAGAGCGCGGTCGAATTGTTTTCGATCCGCCATGTCTGCGGCTTCGGGCCTGATCTTCCAGACGGCATTGTCCCGCTTGACGATATATTTCTTCCCGAAACCACCGAAGCCACCGTGAGCGTTTCGCGGATTGGTCCTGCCGCGGCGCATGTCGCCGCCATTACATTCTACCCAGACCCCAACGGGTTCGCGCCGATCGCGCGCAGCCACGTGGAGCTGGTTGCGAGAGGAATGGAAATATTTCTCGAGACCGGCGCCACATCCGACACGCCAATATTGTCGACGATACCAATCGGATCATTCGCCGGCATCGGGCTCACAGTTGTGCCCTGGCTCTTGTCCGGCGGCGCATTGCACCTGCATCACAGTTTTGATCCTGAGTCTTTCGGTGCGCAATGCCGCGCAGTTGCCGACGGCACAGTGATCTTGCCTACTGCCGCCGTTGCGGCCATAGCGGAATCGGGGTCACTCAAGGACTCAACACAGACTGTTGTCGCTCTCTGGCGCACGCCGGAACGCTTTGCAGCCGCCGAGTCATGGGAAGGCCGGTCGAGCCTCGTCGACGTGACGAGCTTCGGCGAAACAGGCCTGATCGCCGCTCGTCGTGGCGGAGACGGCCTGCCAGTGCCAATCCCGATCGGTCCCGTCGCTTCGACCTATCGGGCTCCTGGGGCGCCTGTTGTCATTGAAACAAGTGTCATGCCTGCTGGAACGCTGGCGTTGCGCGGCCGCATGGTCCCCACGCATGCCTTGCAGCCACATGCTGGCCGACCGCTTCCCGATCACACCGGTTATGTCGATACCGGCTTTGCCTGCAACCGGGGGCGAAACGCCAAGACATTGATTGTTACGGCTCTGCTGTGCCTGCGGGTCGCCACCTTGTGCGGCCCGGTCGTACCCGTGATCGCGCGCGTCCGCGGTGACGAGGATGCAGCCGTTCCGATTGCGCTCCCATCTGACGGCGCTCTGCCCGTTGGACGGTTACTTGCGCGCCTGCAGTTTGCGACGCGCGTCCGTGCCCTGCATGCCACCGTCCTGCGCCGCATCGATCTGTTCGCATCGCACGACGGCAAATTGGCAAATGTTCCCGGTCGGCGATGCTCTCGACGACGCAACTGTGCCGATCGCCGGACGCGGTCGGCTTTACCCGACCCTCAGTGTCGCAATGGGCGAGCGAGTCAGGATCGCCGGTGCACTCAGTGTCGAGGCCGCGGCCAGACACCTCAATACCCGGGATATCGATGGCATCGTCGTTGGCGATGGATTCTCCCCGCGCATGGTCGAGGCATTCCTCACCGTACTCGCGCAAGACCCAAGATTCTGAGACATTCCGGTAGCGGTGATCGGCGAAGCGCCGCCGGATTTCGCCGACGCGCTTCCCAACATCGATCAGGTTGCCGCGGATCCGCGGCGCCTCGTCGCCCGAATGGTGCCACTGGTGCGAATGCGCGCATTCGAAGGACGCCTCAAGCGAATGCTCAATACTCTTCCGGGCGTACTTAGTGAAACGGTATTGTGCCAATCAATATTGTTTTGCTGGCGTTGCTCGATTTGCTGCGCGTGGCCCGTGAGAAGTGTGGGCGCGACGGCAGCTATCAGTTGAATGGTCTCATTGAAACGCGTGGCCGCTGCCGGGGAAATAGCTTTGCGTTAATCGTGTACTTTAGGCGGCCCGGTTTGCTGGAAATGCGAATCAATTTAATTTCGCGCCAATTGGAATGGCGAAACATGCCGCGCAAACGTGGAGCCAGCCTGTTCATCGGCCTTAACCGTCACCGCGTCAGCGCGACCGATCTGAAAAGCAGACTCGCGGAACGTGATCGACGGCAGTTAGCTGATAACAGAACACCAGCGGAAAAATATCTTGGCGATCCGTCGCCGGATCGGTCAGCGCTGGCACGGGGGCTCCCCACAGGCATCGCGCCGGAGTTTCAAGCACGGGGGCAGCGGGTTGATCTGTGGCGACGGTGACCTATCAAAAAAATAGATCGCATCGTAAGATTGATGCGAGCAATAAGCATGAGCCAAGGCTGGCGGATGAAAAAGATATTGATCTTGGGTTTCCTGCTGCCCGGTTTGCAGCCATTATCGGCTCAACCTTTGCCGTCCTATGATCTCAGTTATTACGACAGCCCACAGTGCATAAAAGAAAAAGCTAATAGCTTTGCAAAGAACACACTAATACTGGACAAAACAGACGAAGCCGTCGGCAAATCAATATGCCAGGTAGCGAAGGCTGCCGGGCCGTCGTCACACGAAGACATGGCCAAGCGGTGGGAGACAATTCCATCTGAGATCCGGTCGAAGTGCATCAACACATTAGAAAATGACCGAAAGACCGGGCGGATACCAACAATGGACTATGTCATGCTTGGCACTTGCATTGACTACTTGATGAAAAAATAACGCTAGCTAGATCACTAGCGTCGGCTGGCCCTCCCGCAATTCAGGTTCAACGGTATCGCGCCCGAGAAATGCAGCCGCTTCCGCCTGTGCTTCCCGTTACAACGGCCCGGCCCTGCTCCGGCGGGTCCGCAATGCCTGATTGGCTCGGTGAACTTACAGCCGAGTGCGCGAAGAAGATTGCCCGCAACATGAATGATCCGTGCGGTGCACGGTGCCGGGATTTGGTGCTGTAGCCAGTCATGTCCGCTTTACCGCTTCCGAGAAAGAGCGATGAGTTGGATCAATACCGGCGGTCAATCTTGGGTTGATGACCGCAGGCGAAGCGCAACACCTAAACTTACCAAACATTCAAAACTTGTCGGAGGCCGAAGTGCGGCCCCCGACATCCAATTATCGTTTCTTCTTTTTCGCAAAAATCGCGTTCCAGTTATCCTTATAAGCTTTTGAAACCGGTTTTTGGCCTTCGCCCCGACTATAACCTAAAGGTGAGTCGGAAGCTTTCTCGCTGCCCTCAGCCTTGGAGAGGTCTGCATCTGACTTGATCTTGTTTTTCGGCTGGCCCTTGTCTTTTTTCACAGCAGTC
This sequence comes from Pseudolabrys sp., assembly GCA_025451355.1. Classification (GTDB taxonomy): domain Bacteria; phylum Pseudomonadota; class Alphaproteobacteria; order Rhizobiales; family Xanthobacteraceae; genus Pseudolabrys. The sequence goes on from JANWKN010000153.1 coordinate 8,797, forward strand.
TCATTTTTGGGCGCGGAGCTAGTTTCAGTTTTCTTATCGTCACTGGCCATCGTGTTTCCTAAAGCTGATTTGTCTGAACAATCTGAACAAGATGAACCTCCTCTGATTAGAGAGCTATTTGGGTTGATACGCCTTGCGACGCGGTGAGAGCAACAGGCCATCGAGCGGACTCTCTCCCGCAGTCGTGGAATGTCTAAATAGGGTCAATGGCGGACGTTTTGCGTTGCAACTCGGCATGTCCGCTAAGTGCCAATAGCGGACATCGCATCTCTGCCCCTTAGCACTGCTTGAAACGACCGTTGAGACTTACGATCACAACCATTCGCGCATGAACGTGGCGTAGGCGACCGCAGTGGCACTCACTTTGTCTTAATCCGGCACTAGTCTTCCGCTTTTAAGGAGTCCGCCGAGGCTGCGGCTTGTTCTTCAGGCTTGGCAGCCTTGGCCCGCAACGCTCCACACTCGCAGCACCGACGACGTTACCCCCAATGTCTTGAAAGACTTTCTGCCATCCGGGGTTGTCGTCTCGGTACCAGCACCAATGTGTGGCCGAGTAGTTTGCCCAATCGGTGCAGCGTTTTCGACATTGGCGAGCGAGCACGATCTGGCGTTGACCGCATGTAAGTCCAGTTCGTTGGTCCTCGGCCCTATTGTGATCGTTTTCAAGAAAGCACGAGAATAATATCGCGTTCGCGGTTAACGCGTTCAAACATTGATTGATCTTAGCGTCGACGTCTGTTTGTGTCGCAGTTACCGTTTGGCATAGCGGCGCCTGCGCGGGCGGAGAGATCATAGTTCCTCTGGCAAAGCCGGACGAGCCGCTATTAGAACCCCCACCCCCGCTGGTGGGGGGCAGGCGATTTGAGCGCAGGTGTTCTGGGTACCGTTGTGCACGCACCGATTACCGTCTTGCACGCAGCGGTCCGGGCAGCAGACTTGGGCAAATGCAGGCGTGATGACCGCGAATGCTAGAAATACAATTACCACCTTTAAAAACCGAATGATGTTTCCCCCTCGTTGCAGGTAGCCAGTTTCGTTAGTCATTCGAAAAGGCGGCCAACGGCCGTTGGTACTCCTCAGCAGTAGCCGAGTGACAAATCCGACGACCGGAAACCTCGGTTGCTGTGCGTGTGACTGCAAATGGCCAACACGCCACGGCTGAACCGGCAACGATTTTGATGAACTCACGTCGTCTCATCGCCGCCCCAAGGACCTCAAGAAATCCTACTCAGTCTTCAGTGTTGTGACGCGTAACTTTGGCCTCAATAACCGCTCCGTGGATGTCCGCTTTGGGTCAAAAGCAGACATTTGCGATGCAACAAGGCATGTCCGCTAAGTGCCAATAGCGGACGAGACCCGTGAGCAAGCGATGGCTGATTTCAGGGCACGGCGGCAATCACTCACACGTTTGTTCTTGCGGTGAAAGCGCGAATCTGACTGGTAACAGTTTATTAAAAAAAGCGCCTCAACCTAAGCAGGTGAGAAAGCTGCGCCAAACACCGAGGCAGGCTCATGCAAACCGCACCACCGCGTTATCTAGCACCTCCTGGACGACACGCAATCATCGATGCCCTCGCACCAATAGTGCAGTCATGGTTCGCGGACACATTAAGTGAGCCGATCCCCGAAGAGCTAGTCGCGATAGTCCAACGGATCGATGTCCAGTCTTTTGCGGATGATCGGCAGGAAGTGCACCGCAAAGACGTATTGGCTAACGCATTGGCCTAACCAAATTTCTGGCTGGTCACGGCTTAAAAGGCGCTCTTAGCGGCAAAGTTATGAGATACGTCTCCGCGAGCATCTGGTTTGGACTCGGTGCGTTTCAACGGGCCAAGCGATGCGAGCCGAGCCGATGCCCGCTTTACCTCCAAAAACAGACAGTGAGGCCGCAAGCTATGTCCGCTTTGTGCCAATAGCGGACATTATGCGTTCAGGTAGGCTGGGTTGTAGAGCTATCGGCTCTACCTCTCATTTCGAGGGTTACAAGCCTCGCCAACAACGTGGCCGGATAAAGTTGACCAATTATGCTTTCGATATTGCACAGGCTCCGCGCGAACGGATGCACTGGAACGACATCACCGTAGCCAGTCGATGTCAGCGTGACAAAGCTGAAATAGAAAACCGAACTGGCGAGTGACCGATCGTCTTCAAATGCTATCCCGTTGATCGCACCTGGAAATGATAGGCCGACAAAAATATACAGTGTTGCAAAGGCCACAGCGATCAACAGGTACACAAGGATCGCTCCGACAATTCGGTGGTATGTGACACGGCCTTGCCTGAACACGGCCTGAGCGACCACGATTCCTAGAGTGACCGCGATGACTAACCATGCGCCAGCCAATATGTGGAGGTGGAAGGCCAAGGGGTAATAGATTCGCAGGAGAAATACGGCAAGGTTGGCAACAAGCGCAATCGACATCAAAACGAGTGCAGTCGGGTTGTCGGAAATGAACAGCATGCTCCCGATGATTGCCAGCAATCCACCAATAGCAAGTCCATGGAAGACGGAAATACCAACTGCCTGGAGTGTGGCGAAGACAAATATTATAAGCGTCATCACCGCGGTCAGTACCGTGAGTAGCGAGTCGCTACGTGCATGCAAGCGCAAGTCGCTAATGCGGTTTAGCAACATCGCCGTTACTCCAATTGCGAAGAATCCAATCGATTATCGCTGACGCGGCTTAATATTTTTCTAATGAAAATGAGGCGGATCGCTGGACCGGTGATAAAGGGTCCCAAGTAGATTTATCGACGTGACGATGTCCGCTTTGGGTCAAAAGCGTTAGCGGCATGTCGATGCGATGTCTGCTTTACCCCCAAATGCGGACATTGGTCCCCCAGTTATTTTCCCGATAAATCCAATTCCAGAACATCGACGGTGCGGAAGTCCGGACCAATGCGTGTCGTCATTCCGGCGTGACGCAAACGGTGTCCCGCCTTTTCCAACTGAACCGGCAACTGCGATCCTTGCTCGACCTCAATGCGGACGATTTTGCCGAAAGGTGGTGATGTGACCCAGCCGCCCTGCCCGTGAACGTAGTCACTAATCGCCGTCCACAATCGGCTCCTCGCTGCCGATACTCGGGCGGTCGATTCTGACTGCGGTTTGTCGGCCATCGGTGGCGCTCAATTGATAGTGCCGTTACTACGGTGAAAGTGCGGAGCTACGTTTTTGGCGTGTTCATCCCGTGCGGCTCTTATCCGTTGCTCGGTCAGTCCGGTGATCGTTGCAAACTCGCGAAGCTTTTCCTCGTCGAAAAATAACGGCAAAAACATATCCCAGAATTCCGGATTCGACATTAGCCGCTCATGTTGCTCTGACGAATTCATTGTGGTTCCTTATCAGGAATCAAACGACCGCGCAGTTTGCGCCAGACAGTTTCTTCGGGGATGTTCGCGGCTTCGGAAAACTCGCGCACCGTTTTTCGATGTGGTCGGGAGCGTCGGATCGCAACACCTCCCCGAGTGTGTGCCAAGGATCATCCTTCTGCGACTTTGGCGGCCTCATCGTCTGGCCGCGCTGACGATCTGACGCCCCGGAAATCTCTGGCGACAAGCGCTCTCATAGCTACCGGCAAGCATTTCGGTGAATAGCGGGTACCAAGTCGGTTCGCTTGTTTCATCTTCGGTTTGTGACGGTCGCGGAGAAACCGGGCGCACTGATCGTCATTTTCCAGTCACCGCGACTGCCGTGGACCGTAAAGCCGAATGTAAAAGTGTCGATCTGCACTTCGCCCCGGATAAGCATCCGTCACCACATCAGGAATTATCTTTAAAAAGCTGGATCGTCACGTAGCTGCATTGTCGGTTAACTTGTCGAGGATGATCGCCAACGCGCTCCCCGACCCGCTCGCATCGGAGGCCGAGTTCATTCAACTTCGGAAGGACTTCTTCTCACCTCGGATTGCGGTAACTCGAACCGGAAAGTCGGTCCGGCAATTACACGGCCGCCCAACTCGGTGACCACGCCTGCGACAGTGCGCGGATCACTAACCGATAGTTTCGCCATCGCCGGTCCTCTGAATTCGCATCTAGTTGCTCTATGGTCCTATTGGGGGTAAAACGTGAACAAATGTCAAATCCTGAGTATTCCCAATGGGGGACCATGACATGCCAAAGCAGGCTGGCTGGGCAAAAACGAGGACGCGACCCGCATGCCGCATTTCGATCACTCACCCCCAAGCAGCAAAATGAGGAGATGACCATGGCCAGCGATGATTTTTACAGTTTCTCCGCACGGCAACGCCTCCAGCAAATTGACGCGGGTCGAGCGCAAGCTCTGCCCGACCTAGAGGCTGCCAAGGCGAATGCCGATTACGACAGCGCCGGTCAGGCTGTGCAGCAAATCGCCGACCTCGATGCCGAGGCAAGAAATGTCGCCGCGCTCCATGAGCAGTACGTCGCCAGCCAGACGCCGCCCCCGCAACAGGAACTCAGTGCCGCGGAACGCGCAGCCCGACCTTGGGACAAAATGACTTGGGACGACGCGCTCGATCTTGCCCGCACCTCTCAATTCGGAAAAGATCTCGACCATAACGATCCGCACGTTCAAGATGGTTATCGCGAAGTCATGCGCCGCCGCGCCTGTGGAGAATGAGCAGTCCAAGCAAGGCTAGGTGAGGCTCTGACAGGCACGGCCACAACCGAGGATGACCGGGGCAGCACCGAGGATCACCGGGCGAGAATTGAGGGAATGTGATGGTCGCGAAGATTAAATCCGAGTGGCAATCCGGTGGCAATTTCTGATTTTGTTCTCACCGGCCACTGCGTAAGTGGCCGGTTTTGTTATCAAAAACTAAGGCGACGGTTTGCAGTCGAGCGAATGCTTAAATCGCTCGACACCGATGGCATTTTCGATCCCCAGACCGGCTTGCTCACGCGCGATTCATTCTGGCGCGATTTGAAGAAAGTGATGGCTGAATCGGCTGACCGCAGCCTGCCGCTTTCGGTCGCTCGTTTTTCATTCGCCAGCACAACAGACGAACGTGCCAGACTCGATGCCACACGATTGATGACCCGCTTGATCCGCAATATCGACTTTGCGGTGCGCGATGAAGATGGCGCCATCCTGATTGTCTTCACCCAGACCGATCTGCGTAGCACCAATGTGATCGCGCGTCGCATTGCAGGGATGCTGAGGAACAACATGCTGACGCCGCCCGGCGCAGGAGAGCCTCCAAGTGCCCGCGTTACACTGGCAACGTTGAAGATTGGCGACAAGCTCGACACCCTGATGCTGCGCGTGGCCGGCGGCCGGATGGTTGCGGCGGAATAGCGCTCGGCCTAGGCTGGTTACGCTAAAGGGAGCCAGTCATGTCCAATCACCAACCCGTTCGCATCGACGTCGTCTCGGATGTGGTTTGCCCGTGGTGCTTTATCGGCAAACGTCGGCTGGAAAAGGCGATAGAGCTGAGCCCCGACATCCCGGTCGAGGTACATTGGCGTCCTTATTTCCTCAATGACTGGATTCCGCGCGAAGGAATATCGCGTGAACAATATCTGACGACAAAATTCGGCTCGCCGGAGCGCTATAAAGGCATCGCCCAGCGCGTTGCCGCCGCCGCTTCGGCGGAGGGTCTGACCTATGCCATCGACAAGATCAGCCGGCAGCCCAATACGCTCGACGCGCACAGACTGATCCGCTGGGCGGAGCGCATCGGCAAGGCAGCCGACATGAAGCAGAAACTGATGGATCTCTATTTTACGGAAGGCGCCGATCTGACAAATCGTCAGGTGTTGACACGGGCAGCAGCTGATGTCGGCCTCGATGCCAAAGAGATCGAAAAGGCGCTGGCCCGCGACGATGATGTTGCCAAAATCGAGCGCGAAGCGCTTTCGGCAAAGGAAGCAGGGATCGAGGGTGTGCCCTGCTTCATTTTCGATGGCAAATTTGCAATATCGGGTGCGCAGGCGCCGGAATATCTCGCCGAAGCGATCGCGCGTGTGGCACGGTCTGCCGACGCAGCCGAGTAATTTCAGGCACATTGCGATGAAGATTACCGCCGCCCTGGTGCACGAGCGCTCGGGCCCGTTCACTATCGAACAACTCGATCTCTGCGATCCGCGCGAGGACGAGTTGCTTGTCGAAGTCGTCGCTAGCGGCATGTGCGCTACCGATCTGCACGGACGCGACGCCTATTACCCCACCAAATTTCCCAAAGTGTTCGGCCACGAAGGCGCTGGCATTGTGCGTGCCGTAGGCAACAAGGTTTCCACCTTCAAGCCGGGTGACCATGTCGTGATGGCTTATCCCTGGTGTGGCGAGTGCCCGAATTGCAAAACGCAAAGGCAAAGCTATTGCCTGCACGCATTCGATCTGAAGATGAACGGCACACGCGCCGATGGCTCAACATTGCATTCGAAAGATGGAAAGCCTGTCTACAGTGCATTTTTCCAGCAATCCTCTTTTGGCAATTTCACAATCGCCAACGAGCGTTTCGCGGTGAAGGTGCGCAGCGATGCGCCGATCGAGAGCGTTGCCGCTCTCGCTTGCGGCGGACAGACCGGCGCTGGCGCGGTATTCAATGTGATGAAGCCGCGCCCCGGCGACAGTTTCGTCGTGTTCGGCGTTGGCGCGGTCGGCCTCTCGGGTCTGATGGCGGCGAAGATTGCGGGGTGTGACCCCATCATCGCGGTCGATGTGCACAAGCATCGGCTCGCCTTGGCACGGGAACTCGGCGCCACCCACACGATCAATCACAACGAATACAAAGACGTCGTGGCCGAAATCAAAAAGATCACCGCTCTCGGCGCACGATTTACGCTCGAGACGTCCGCGCTGCCGGCCGTATTTCGCGAGGCGGTCGATTGCCTGGTTCCGGCCGGCACTTGCGTTCTGCTTGGAAGCGCCCGCAAAGGCACCGAGGTGTCATTCGAGACACCGTTTCTGCAAAACGGAAGAACCGTCCGTGGGGTGATCCAGGGCGATAGTGTTCCGAAGGAATTCATACCATTGCTGGTGGATCACATCGTCGCAGGCCGTTTCCCGGTCGAGCGCATGATCGCATTCTATCCGCTGGCCGACATCAATCGGGCCGCCGTGGAATCGGGCGACGGCAAGACCATAAAGCCGGTACTGCGGATGCCGCACTAGGCGACAATCACGCGGCCTCAGCGCGCTCCGCAATCGACGCAAGCTTGCGTAATACGGCGGCCGTGCTCTTCAGACGATCCTGCGGACGCGGCCAATCCTCGAAAAAGACCAATTGCTGGCCCTTGGCCGTCTTCGGATCGTTGCGCATGCGGACCGCCGAACCTTGCTCGCGGATGAAGGCAATCAGGCCTTCCGGATTGGCAAAGACGTTGTCGCGGAACGAAAGGACGACGCCCTTGGGTCCGGCTTCGACTTTCTCGACATTGGCGCGCCGGCTCAGCGCCTTGATCGCGACGACCTGCAACAGGTGCTCGACCTCCTGCGGCAGCTTGCCGAAGCGGTCGACCATTTCGGCGGCAAAGCCGTCGATTGCATGTTCGTCCTCGATTTCGGCGAGGCGTCGGTAGAGCGCAAGTCGTACCGATAGGTCCGCAACATAGTCCTCTGGAATAAGCAGGGCGGTGCCGACGGTAATTTGCGGCGACCAGTGATCGGCGACCGGCGCCGTGATTCCGGCCTTGAGGCTCATCACCGCTTCTTCCAGCATCTGCTGGTAAAGCTCGAAGCCGACTTCCTTGATGTGACCCGATTGCTCCTCGCCGAGCAGATTGCCCGCGCCACGGATGTCGAGATCGTGCGATGCCAGCTGGAATCCTGCGCCCAGTGTATCGAGCGACTGCAATACTTTAAGGCGCCGTTCGGCCTGGAGCGTGATCGGCTTCTGTGCCGGCAAGGTGAACAACGCATAGGCCCGCAACTTGGCGCGGCCAACGCGGCCGCGAAGCTGGTAGAGCTGAGCCAGGCCGAAGCGGTCGGCACGATGCACGATCAGTGTATTCGCGGTCGGAATATCGAGACCCGACTCGATGATCGTTGTCGACAGCAGTACGTCATATTTGCCGTCGTAGAATGTCGACATAATGTCGTCGAGCACGGTGGGCGGCATCTGCCCGTGCACGACTGCAGTACGTACTTCGGAAATGTTCTTATCGAGGAAGTCCTTGGCGCCGGCCAGGTCCTCGATCCGCGGGCAAACATAGAACGCCTGCCCGCCACGATATTTCTCTCGCAACAGCGCTTCGCGTACGGTGATCGGGTCGAATGGCGACACGAAAGTCCGTACGGCCAGCCGATCGACCGGTGGCGACGCGATGATTGAGAGATCGCGTACTCCCGTGAGTGCCAGCTGCAAGGTGCGAGGGATCGGCGTCGCGGTCAGTGTGAGTACGTGAACTTCCGACCGCAGCGTCTTGAGCTTTTCCTTGTGCGCGACGCCAAAATGCTGCTCCTCGTCGACGACCAACAAGGCAAGATCCTTGAACTTGATATTCTTGCCGAGCAACGCATGCGTACCGATCACGATGTCCACGTTGCCATCTGCCAGACCCGCCCTGACTTTGGCCAGTTCTGCCGTCGGCACAAGCCGAGAGGCCTGCGCTACATTCACCGGGAAGCCGCGGAAACGCTCTGAGAACGTCTTGAAATGCTGACGAGCCAGCAGCGTTGTCGGCACGACAACGGCAGCCTGCTTGCCCCCGATGGCCGCAATGAAGGCGGCCCGTAGTGCCACTTCGGTCTTGCCAAAGCCGACATCACCGCAGACAAGTCGATCCATCGGGCGTCCCGACCCGAGGTCCTTGATGGTCGCGTCAATGGCAGCCAGCTGATCGTCGGTCTCCTCGTAAGGAAAGCCCGCGCAGAACTCGTCATAGGCCCCTGGGCCGACGGTCAGGCGCGTCGCTTCCCGCAACTGCCGTTCCGCCGCGATCTTGATCAATTCGCCGGCAATCTCGCGGATGCGGCTCTTCATGCGCGCCTTGCGCGCCTGCCAGTTGCCGCCGCCGAGCCGATCAAGGTCGACGGTCGCTTCCTCCGACCCGTAGCGCGATAGCAGGTCGACGTTTTCGACAGGCAGGAAAAGCTTGTCGCCGCCTGCGTAGTGTATCTCAAGGCAATCGTGCGGTGCGCCGACGGCCTCTATGGCCTGCAGCCCCTTGAAGCGCCCGATACCGTGGTCGACATGCACCACCAGATCACCGGGCGTGAGGCTTGTTGCCTCGGCGATGAAATTCTCCGCTCTGCGGGCCGTGCGGTGCGGGCGAACGAGCCGGTCGCCGAGGATGTCCTGCTCACTAACGATCGCGGTGTCTTCCGTCTCGAATCCGGATTCGATGCCCAAGACGGCGAGCGCGACCGTGGGCTTAGGCAGCGCGAGCGCCTGCGGCCAGTTGTCGACGGGGTTAAGATTGTGGAGCTTGTGATCGGCCAGAACGTGGCTCATGCGATCGCGCGCGCCTTCGCTCCATAAAGCGATCGCTACGCGCTTACCCGCGGCCTGTAACGCAAGAACATGCGCGCCGACCGCTTCGAACACATTGGCCCCGGGCTCGGCGCGTTCGGCGGCAAAATTGCGACCGCTGCGCGCACCGACATCGAGAGTATCGCTCTCAGGTACTGCGAAAGGTGTGAGCCGGGCGAGCGCGGATGTTTCCAGTCGCTCTTTCCACTCCGCCTCGCCGAGATATAGCCGCTCGGGCGGCAGCGGCTTGTAGGGCGGTGTGCCGCCCTGCTTCAGCGCGTCGCGGCGCGCGTCATAGTAGTCCGTGATCTGCGTAAATCGCTCATGCGCGGCATCCTCGGCGAGATGCTCAAGTGCCAGCGGCGTATCCGGCAAATAATCAAAAATTGTCTCAAGCTTATCGTGGAAAAGTGGAAGCCAGTGCTCAATGCCCGGATAGCGGCGCCCCTCGCTCACGGCCTCGTACAGCAGGTCGTCGGGAATGGTCGCCCCGAACTGCGCGACATATCCAATCCGGAAACGGCGAATGGTTTCGGTCACAAGCTGGAATTCCGCAACTGGCACCAGATCAAGCCCGCGCAACTGGTCTTCGCTGATTTGCGTTTGGGCGTCGAAGACTCGGATCGTCTCCAGAGCGTCGCCGAAAAAATCGAGACGCACCGGCATGTCCATGCCCGGCGGGAAAAGATCGAGAATGCCGCCGCGCACGGCGTATTCGCCAGGCTCGCGCACAGTGGAAGCGCGAACAAAACCGTTAAGCTCCAGCCAATCGACAATTCCCTGCATGCCGATGACGTTGCTTGGTGCGACCGACAGCGCGTGTGTTGCCACAAAGTCGCGCGCTGGTACGCGCTGGAGCGCGGCATTGACGGTCATCATCAGTACTGAGGGTTTGTCGCGACCGCGCACGCGCCCCAGCCGCGACAGCACCGTCATACGTGGTGCTACCAAGGCCGCATTCGGCGACACGCGGTCGTACGGCAGGCAATCCCAGGCCGGAAATTCCAGAACCTGGATCTCGGGAGCGAAAAATGTCAGTGCGAGGGACAGTGCCGCCATTCGCTGCCCATCGCGACAGACAACAGCAAGCGAAATTGCCGGCGCGTTTTTCTTTGCCGCAATCGCGCGCGCCAGATCGGCAAATACAAGCCCTTCGGCGCCATCTGCGACCTGCGAAAGGGTCAGCGGTTTCCCGGGTTTCAACAGATCGGCGGGTGATTTTCCGGCGGCGATCACACAGCACCCTTGGTATTGAAATTGCGAAGACGAAGAAACAACGCGGTGTCAAAGTCCGACGGGACCGGCTCCATTCCGTTCACCCAGGCGAAGATCCGCTGGTCCGGCACGTCGAGCCAGCGCTCAATTTCTTCGACCTCGGTATCGCTCAAGGACGCCATTTTCGCGTCGGCAAAACGGCCGAGGACGAGATCCATTTCCCGAATGCCGCGATGCCAGCAGCGGAACAGCAGTCGCCGCCGGCGTGCATCCAGCCCTTCGCTCGAGAGGTTCGTTCCGGTGCTCACCCGTGTCTCCAACGCCAAAAACCCGGACGGGGCCGGGGCGGCTTATATAGAGGCTTGGTCGCGCCATGTCAGCCGCCGGTTTGCACAGGCCTGCATTGCGCCGGAATTCCACGCACGCCAGCATGGCGTAATGCGGCCGCCCGTACTCAACCCACTGTTTGCTTCGCTCACCAGCCTGCCGGGAGTGGGACCGAGGCTCGAGAGGCTTTACGCCTCCCTATTTGATCGTGAAGCGCCGCGGGTCGTCGATCTGCTGTTCCACCTGCCGTCAGGAGTTATTGACCGGCGCTCGCGGCCAAAATTGCGTGATGCTCTGCCGGATCAGGTCGTTACGGTCGCCGTAACGGTCGACAAGCACAGGCCATCGCCACCCCACCGCTCCCGTGCGCCTTATCGGATCTATACGCATGACGATACGGGCGACCTCACCCTCACCTACTTCAATGCGCGCCGCGACTATCTGGAAACACTCCTTCCCGTCGGCGAAACACGCTACGTCTCCGGCAAGGTCGAGTTCTATGACGGCATGTTGCAGATGGTGCACCCGGACCGCGTGGTGGATGAGGCCGGCTTTGCTACACTGCCGCTCGTCGAGCCGACTTATCCGCTCACGGAAGGTCTGGCGCTCGGCAATGTCCGGCGCGCGATGGACGGCGCTCTGGGTCGCCTTCCGGACCTGCCGGAATGGCAAGATGAAACCTGGGTTGCGCGCGAGCAGTTTCCGGCCTTTGGCCACGCATTGCGCGGCCTTCACCGACCGGCGGCGCCATCCGATATCGCTCCGGAGAACCCGGCCTGGACCAGGCTTGCCTACGATGAACTTTTTGCCGGCCAATTGGCGCTTGCGCTGGTGCGCGCACACATGCGTCGTCAGCCAGGCCGCGGCTCGGCCAGCGAAGGTCGCCTGCGCGCTCGCATCCTCAAGGCGTTGCCTTACGCCCTCACTCACTCGCAGCAAAAAGCGGTGGACGACATCCTCACCGACCTCGCCCGACCCCAGCGCATGCTGCGGCTCCTGCAGGGTGACGTGGGGTCCGGAAAGACGGTAGTCGCGCTGACGGCCGCCGCCGCTGTGATCGAGGCGGGACGACAGGCCACAATTATGGCGCCGACCGAAATCCTCGCGCGCCAGCATCTCGCAACGATCGCCCCACTGGCGGAGGCCGCCGGCCTCCGCATTGCCATCTTGACCGGCCGCGAACGCGGGGCCGCCCGCAAGGAGATTCTGGATCGTCTCGTGCTTGGCGATATTGACCTTTTGCTCGGTACCCACTCGCTTTTTCAGGAAGACGTCGCCTTCCATGATCTCGCGCTCGCCGTGGTCGATGAACAGCATCGCTTCGGCGTGCACCAGCGGCTTGCACTCACCCAGAAAGGCGAAGCAGTCGATGTGCTCGTGCTCACCGCGACACCAATCCCGCGAACGCTTGTCCTGACTTTTTTCGGCGACATGGACATTTCCGAGTTGCGCGAAAAACCACCGGGGCGCCAACCAATCGACACCCGGACAATCCCTTTGTCGCGTCTTCAGGAGGTTGAGGACGCGGTCGGTCGCGTGATTGCGGAAGGCAAACGCGCCTATTGGGTCTGCCCCTTGGTCGAAGAGTCGGAGAAAATCGACCTCGCCGCTGCTCAGGCGCGCTTTGAGGCATTGCGTGAAAAATTCGGCGACCAGGTTGACCTCGTTCACGGCCGCATGAAGGGATCCGACAAGGACGCGGCGATGGCGCGCTTCGCCGTGGGAGAAAGCCGATTGCTCATCGCCACGACCGTGATCGAGGTCGGCGTCGACGTGCCGGAAGCCACAATCATGGTCATTGAGCACGCCGAACGCTTCGGACTTGCCCAGCTGCACCAACTGCGAGGGCGCATCGGTCGTGGGCCGGGCGCATCGACTTGCCTCCTGCTCTACAAGGCGCCACTCGGAGAAACCGCAAAAGCGCGTCTCGCCATTCTGCGCGAAACAGAAGACGGCTTCCGCATCGCCGAGGAGGATCTGCGGTTACGCGGCGAAGGCGATGTGCTGGGAACACGACAGAGCGGGCTTCCCGGTTTCCGGATCGCGCGGGCCGAAATACACGGAAAATATCTCGGTGCGGCCCGTGACGACGCTGCCCTTATTCTCGTGCGCGATCCAACTCTCTCGACACCACGCGGCGAGGCGCTGCGGCAGATGCTTTATCTTTTCGGAAAAGATGAAGCGGTCAAGTTGATCCGCGCAGGGTAATTAGTCGACCGTTTCGGTTTTGCGCGCAACTTGCGCCGCCTTTGCAGTGGCGGCGAGCGAAGCAAGCTTTTTTTGGGCCTCGTTGTCCGGCTGAACCATACCGGCCGAAATCAACAGGGTCATCGCATTTTCAACCGTAATATCGAGCTCGATCAGGTCGCTGCGCTTCACGTAGAAAAAGAACCCGGTTGTCGGGTTTGGCGTACATGGCATGAACGCCGAGACGTGTTCACCCTGCGGCAGCTTTTTCACCACATCTCCGCCAGGCGGCTGCGACAGAAACACGAGCGACCACATTCCCGGCGCCGGAAATTCCACGAGCGCCACTTTACGAAAACTGGAACCGGTCTTCGAGAAGAGCGACTCGAAGATCTGTTTCATCGTTTTGTAGATTGGTCGCACGATCGGCATGCGGCTGAGCAGACTCTCACCCAGTTCGACCAGTGTCCGCCCGACCAGGTTGGCAGTCAGGAAACCCAGGAGCGTGAGGACAAGGAACGCGATGATCAAACCCGTTCCCGGGATCGGCCACGGCATATAGCTTTCCGGCCGATAAGTTGGCGGGATCATTGGCCGCACGAAATCGTCGACCCAGGTGATGATCGACCAAACCAGCCAGACGGTGATCGCCAGCGGTCCGGCGACCACCAGCCCGGTCAGGAAATAATTGCGAACGCGAGCGGCAAAGCTGGTTTGCGACGCCGAGACTTTCGCAACATCCGCGGCCATTGCATCGCCCGGTTCTTGCATCTCGCTCATGGGCGAATCCTATTCCACCGTGACCGATTTCGCGAGATTGCGTGGTTGGTCGACGTCCGTCCCGATGGCCGCAGCGGTATGATACGCAATCAGCTGCACCGGAATTGCGTAGACCAAGGGCGTTACCGTTGACGCCATATCGGGGAGCGACAACGTCTCCAAGGAATTTACTGTCGCCTCACGGGCGCCTTGTGGGTCCGTGACCAGGATGATCTTGCCGCCTCGCGCGGCGACCTCCTGCATGTTCGAGACCGTCTTGTCGAAAACGCGATCGTGCGGCGCGATCACGATCACTGGCATGGTCTCGTCAATGAGCGCGATCGGCCCATGTTTGAGCTCGCCGGCGGCGTAGCCTTCGGCATGGATGTAGGAAATTTCCTTGAGCTTGAGCGCACCTTCCAGCGCAATCGGAAAGCTCGTGCCGCGACCGAGATAGAGAACGTCGCGCGCCTTGGCGAGATTTTGCGCAAGCTTTTCAATCTGCGGTTCGAGCGTGAGCGCCGTCGCCATCAAACGTGGCACCTCGATCAGCGCGCGTACCAGGTTCTGCTCGTCCGCTTCGGACAAATGACCACGCGCGCGGCCGGCGGCAACCGCCAGACAGGCAAGCGTGCTGAGCTGGCACGTGAAGGCTTTGGTGGATGCGACGCCTATTTCCGGTCCGGCGAGGGTCGGCATCACGACGTCGCTTTCTCTTGCAATCGTCGAGGTCGGCACGTTGACCACGGACAGAATATGCTGCTTGTTTTCCCGCGCGTAGCGCAACGTTGCCAACGTGTCTGCGGTCTCACCCGACTGCGAGATGAAAATCGCAAGATCGCCTGCTTTGAGCGGCGCACCGCGATAGCGGAATTCCGAGGCGATATCGATTTCGACCGGCAGTTTCGCAAAGCGTTCGAACCAGTATTTCGCGACGAGCCCCGCATAGAAGGCCGTCCCGCATGCCGAAATCGACAGTCGTTTGAGTTTTGCCCAATCGAACGGAAGGGTCCCAGGCAACGCGACCCGTTCGTTCACCATGTCGATATAGTGGGCAAGGGTATGGCCAACAACTTCCGGCTGTTCGTGGATCTCCTTGGCCATGAAGTGCTTGTGATTGCCTTTGTCGACCAATTGCGCCGAGGCGGTGGATTTGACAATCGTGCGCTCGACGCTGCGGCCACCCTCGTCGCGGATGTCAGCGCCCTTGCGCGTGAGCACTGCCCAATCGCCGTCCTCGAGATAAGCGATGGTGTCCGTAAATGGCGCAAGCGCGATCGCGTCCGATCCAAGATACATTTCACCTTTGCCGTACCCGATAGCGAGTGGCGATCCTTTGCGCGCGCCGATCAGCAGATCGTCGTTTCCAGTGAAGAGGAACGCCAAGGCGAACGCGCCACGCAATTGTTTGAGCGCAGCCGCGACCGCATCGGCGGGCGCCTTGCCGTTCTTGATCTCCAGCGAGACCAGATGCGCGACGGCCTCAGTGTCGGTTTCACTGACGAATTTGCAGCCCTTTTTCGTCAGCTGTTCGCGCAACTCGCGAAAATTTTCGATGATGCCGTTGTGAACGACCGCGACGACGTCGGTCGCATGCGGATGAGCATTGTCTTCTGTGGGACGGCCATGCGTGGCCCAGCGTGTGTGACCGATCCCGATATTGCCCCCCAGCGGCTCACGGTCGAGCCGCGTTTCAAGCGAACGCAATTTGCCTTCGGCGCGACGACGGCCGAGTACGCCGTGGTCGAGCGTGGCGACACCCGCGGAGTCATAGCCGCGGTACTCGAGACGTTTCAGGGCGTCGACCAGCTGCTCCGCAACCGGCTTGGTTCCCAAAATTCCGACAATCCCGCACATCCGTTCGGATGGCCCCTTTGCCTATCATTCATGGTTTAGCGGCCCAAGGCCGACTAATGGAAATCACAACGCATTTCGGCGTGTGATGGTTGTCCTGCAAACTCAGGATTTTTTGCGTTTCTTTCCAGCCAGGTTTTTGCCCAAGGCTTTGACCTGCCGCAAGCGCTTTGCCCAACCTTCCTTAACCGTCTGTTTGGCGCGCGCTATCGCCAGCGCGCCCGCGGGAACGTCCCGTGTTAGCACGGTGCCGGTGCCGACATAGGCGCCGTCGCCTACCTTGATCGGCGCAACCAGGGCGGAATTCGACCCGATGAAGGCGCCTTTGCCGATATCGGTTCGGTGCTTGGCCACGCCGTCATAGTTGCAGGTGATGGTGCCTGCCCCAATATTGGCACCCTCGCCGATCCTTGCATCGCCGATATAAGTAAGGTGATTGGCCTTGGCGCCAGCCTCGATCGTCGCCTCCTTGACCTCGACGAAATTGCCGATGTGCACCTCTTTGCCGAGATCGGTACCCGGACGCAGCCGGGCGAAAGGACCGACGCGGGCGCCTTTGCCCACATGCGCGCCTTCGAGATGCGAGAACGAACGGATCGTCGCGCCATCTTCAACCGAGACGCCCGGGCCGAACACCACATGCGGCTCGATCGTAACGTCCTTTCCGAATTTGGTGTCGGCCGACAAATACACCGTTTCCGGCGCGACGATGGTTACGCCGGCTTCAAGTGCTGCCATGCGCAGGCGCTGCTGAAGCACAGCTTCGGCTTCGGCGAGTTGCAGCTTTGTGTTGATGCCGCGCACGTCATCCTCCGGGGTTTCGATCGCTACGGCCGTCAGGCCCATATCGCGGGCAACGGTCACAGCATCGCTGAGATAGTATTCGCCTTTGGCATTTGCATTGCCGATGCGATCAAGGATGGCGAGCGCCTGCTTTCTATCCAACGCCATCAGGCCACCATTGCAAAGAGCGATCTTGCGTTCTTCGTCCGTCGCATCGCGTTCCTCGCGAATGGCGGCAAGTTCATTTCCACGCATCAAAAGCCGCCCGTAGCCAGTCGGGTCGGCTGGCTCGAAGCCGAGGACCGCTACCGCCGCGCCGTTGGCCAAGGCACCACGCAGTTTCGACAAAGTCTCAGCCCGCACCAACGGCGTGTCACCGAACATCACCACAACGTCGTCGACGTGACGGGCGATAGCCTCGCGGGCAGCCAGCACGGCGTGGGCGGTTCCGCGCCTTTCGTGCTGCTCAAAGATCTGCGCCTTGGGCGCGTACGTGCATGCATCGGCCTTGACCGCCTCGTGGCCAGGCCCGACCACGATCGCGAGATCGTCGCTTCCCGCGGCACGCGAGGCGACGATCGCGTGGCCGAGCAACGAACGGCCACCGAGCGCGTGGAGCACTTTCGGCATTTGCGACCGCATGCGCGTGCCTTCGCCGGCCGCGAGAATAATCGCAAGGCATGTTCGAGAAGGCATTCGCGGTTGCTCGGGTTTTTCTGAGGTCCGAAGCATCCCATACCCCAGCCGGGCCACAGGCAAAAGGCCGCGGCGTCGATCAACGCAACCAAGGTGAAAGGCAAGAGGTGCCGGATTCTACTAATGTTTTCAATGATTCGGCTACCGAGGGGGCTATGGCGACCGAGCGAACGCAGCCGGAACTCGCTTCACGCGACGACCGCAGGCGTCGGCGCGAATTTAACTCGCTTTTCTGGCTATGCGGATGAGGCGGCGTGACGGCCTTCGCATTGATCGCTCTTACGATCACCAGCCAGACAGAAACCGCCAATGAACGGCTACGGCGCATTTTCGCTTCTGGCGAAACATCCGCGATTGCCGGAATGCCGCCGCGGGTCGCTCAGCTTGAATCCGAAACCCAATTGCTAGTGGCCCAGGTACGCGCACTGACTACTGAACGCGATCGCCTCTCAGGCCGTATCGCTTTGCTCGAAAGCAGTATCGACGACATGTCTGGTGCGATCAAAAAACAGGCGGCTGCGACTGCGGCCCTACTCGCAGCAAGAGTCAATCCGCCGACTACGAGCCCGACAGTCACCTCAACGCCAATCGCAACGAACCCGCCGACAATAAACGCCGACCGCGACACCACTACTGCGTCGATCCCACCCAATCCAACGCCAAAGACTGACACCCCCGCGTTGGCCACACCAATGCCGCCTGCCCGCATTGCCAATGCATCGGCGATTGACATCGAACAGCCCGCTTCAAGGCAAAGCGAGTTCGGCATGGACCTTGGCGGCGGAGTGACGATCGAGGGGGTGCGCCAGCGTTGGACAACGGTCAAAGCGAATTTCGGCCCCGTGTTGAACGGATTGCGTCCGCTTGCCACGCGCGACCATCGTCCCGGCGCGAACGGATTTCGCCTTATCGTAGGCCCCTTGCCTAACAGCGCGGCGGCGACCGGCCTCTGCGCCCACTTTGTCGCAGCGCGCACGGCGTGCCGTGCCGTCAAGTTCGAGGGCGAGCAGATCGCGCAGCACTAATTGTCGAGGCAACGGCGTGACGGCATACTGATCGCATGAAATTGTTTTTGCCAAACGCACGCGCCACCAACTGGCTATTGATCGTCGGGTTCTGTTCGATCGGATATGCGCTCTACATGCGATACCTGGCGGTCGAGCAATCTACGATTGGACTTGCCTGTCAGGCGGGGCTGAACACCTGGCTGTGTTTCACACGCCAGGTCACCATCGTTTTGTTCACTTATTCGGTTTTCGGATGGGTCGCGCTGATTGTCGCCACACTCAATCTTTTGCGTCCGTCGCTTGTGCTTTTTGCCCTGGCACTCGCGGCGGCAAGCTGCGGGGTCGTGCTTTACAATGTAGGTCTATCTTCGTTTGCCGCCGGACTTCTGGTTCTCAGCCTGGCGCGTCGCGCACCCGAGCCAGACTGAAAGAAAGTGCCGCCAGCGTCGCGCACAACCAGAGCGACTGCCAGTTAGCGAAGCCTTCGTTGAACAGAATGTAGATCACCGAAAGCGCGAGCACGACGGCGCCGGCGATTTCCGCCGTCGGACGCGTTCCTTTCGGTTGTGCAACCACAAAACGGTGTACGACAAATGGCACGACCGCGGCCGTGAGCGGTGCAAACGGAAAATCGCGATAACGTGGGTCGAACACCAAAGCGAGGGCAACCACGAAGGCGAGCAGCATCGTGGCGATCAGAATGACCCCGGCTGAGGTCGCAACCGGGTTTTGCATCCGCTCGTTCTTCGGGCCCAGGATGCGGAAGAAGGCTGGCACGGGAGTGCCGCAGATCGTTGCAACGCTGAGAACGATTGGCGCGGCTATGGCCACCGCGGCGAGTGAGAGCGAGCGCGACCAGCCTCCCAGTCCGAGACTCTCTATCGATACATTCTCGACCGTCCAGCCGATCAGGATGCCGCCAACGAGCGCGTTCATACTGACGGCAAGCCAGAGCGAGGGTGGCGTGTCCTTTGTCCTGACGCTCGTGGCTACAGCGAAAATTATGACCGTGAAAATGATTCCGCCGACACCTTGCCAGATCCAGAGCGGATGATTGGACACAGCCTGTGCGCCGGCGAACTTCGGCGCGCGTGTCGCGGCATCGAAGAGTCCCCAATGTCCGCCTACTGTGCCCTCAAGCGCACGCTTCCACGGCTGGTCGAACGCTTCGATAATGTTGACGTTGAATTTCTCGCGCTTGCTTAGGGCAAGCACGTCCTGGACAACACGCGTTTGGTTGACCGGCGATGGCAGCGCGCCTTCCCGCATGCGCCCCGCGCTGGGCCAGCCAACTTCGCCGATCAGCACCTCTTTGCCCGGAAATGCTGCAACGACCTGACGGCGAATGGACTCGATATGCGGTAAGGCAACGCCAGCGCGGATCGGGAAATCCTCCCAATACGGGAGGATATGAATGGTTATGAAGTCAACGGCGTTCGCGACGTCGCGATTGCGCAGCCAGAATTCCCAGACATCGGCATAGGTCACAGGCACGTGCACCCGCGCCTTGATCGCCCGGATCGTGTTGGCGAGGTCGGTTGCGGTCATATCGCCGCGCAACAGGACCTCATTACCAACCACAACCGAACGGATGGTGCCTGGGTATTTGTTGGCGAGCGCGACCGCTGTCTCGATCTGGTAGTGGCTCTTTTCCAAGCTGCTCGACAGCCACAGGCCCTGCATAACCTTCAGACCGTGTTTGGCGGCTATGCCCGCTATCTGGTCGAGGCCGAAATCCACCGAGTAGGTCCTTATGCAGTCCGTCACCGCACTCAGGCGCGTCAGATCGTCCTCGATTTGGGCCGCGGGAATCATGGTCGAAGGATCCAGAGGCGTCTGGGAGCCTCGGAACGGTGTGTAGGATACGCAATAGAGCTTTTCGCCTCGACCCAGCTGGGACGGCATAAGTAGCGCCGGGCTGCCGAGCCAAGTCCAGACACCGGCAACGGCTGCGGCCGTGAGGACCAGGAAGGCTAAGGCATGGCGCATCGGATACCTGGTTAGGAACGTCGCTAGGCTGGCAACCGGCTTATCGTGCACCGCCGCCCCTGCCAAGTTTGACCGTCTTAAGCAAGGAACGTGGTTACTCTGGACAAAATTCGCAGGTTGAGGGCAAGTCTTGCGTTTAGAAAATACAGTTAAAGACGCGACAGGACCCAAAGGCGCAGTCGGTCACCCACCGCCGTATTAGCGTCCCAATCGCGTCGCACATCTTAGGACGAGCGCACGCTCCAAGAGCAACATCCGACGGGGACAATGCGGTTTTCTCTCAAGTTGCGTCAGTTTTCTGCCGTGCTGTGTTGTGTAGCCGGCATAGGCCTTACCATTCCGGTCGCCTACGCGCAGAGCGGCGGGAATGGCAAACCACCCGAACCGCAAAAACCGGCCGCCGACGCGGTTAAGGAAACCCAGAAAAAGATCGATGAAATTGCCGAAGCGACGCGGGTCCTGAATGGCCCGGCCGGCAATCCGGAATGCGTCTGGCTTGGCCGCCGCGTCGTTAACCTGCTTTGGCGCGACGACCTCGATACGGCCTTTCGCCACCTCGACCTTTACGACCGCTTCGGCTGCCCAAGCGCCCATATCCAGGCCACGTTCCGTTGCCTTGTCCGGCAGGGAAACATCGATCCCAAGGCCCAGGAAACGCTAAACGGGCGCGTCCACGCCTGCTGGCTTAACCCTGGGCTGGAGCCGGCGCCCGCGGAAGCCGCCGTCCAGCCTCCGGCTTCAACTTCGGGCGGAACAACTCAGCGTTAATTTGCGTTTCCATTAAGGAAATTCATTAGGACGCCATGCGCGTGCCAAGGATTTGCCATGTCGCCTAGTTACTTGAATCTCCACCTTACGCCGAGCTACGCTGCACCCTTGCAGACGAAGTTTCGGCTGAGCCCAGGGGACGGGCTCAAGGGTCTGCCATCCTGCCCCACTTGGTTTTGAGTACCATGCGCACCGTCGCTGCCGTCGTCGCCCTTGTGGCGTGCGTGCATGCTGGGATGTGGGTATTGCTCCGCGATGATGCTCGCGCGCCCAACTTCGGCGGCCAGTTGGCCAGCGTTTCTTACGCACCCTTTGAGGGTTCGGCACATCCGGACTCAGGCGCTTTCGCCCGCGCTGCGCAAATCCGTGCCGACCTCAAACTGCTGGCTCCGCTGACTCGTGCCATCCGTACATATTCCGCAACGGGTGGCGTTGAGCTCGTGCCTGGCATCGCGACGGAATTCGGACTGCGAGTCACCGCGGGCGCGTGGATCGACAAAAACCGGGATCGCAACGAGCGTGAAATTCGTTCGGTGATCGAGCAGACCAAGCGCCACAGCAATATCAACGGCGTCATCGTCGGGAACGAGACCATCTTCCGCGGCGAGCAGAAGGTCAGCGATCTCATCGGAATGATTCAGCGCGTCAAGCGCTCTACCAACGTTCCGGTGACGACGGGCGAAATCTGGCACGTGTGGATCGAGCATCCCGAGCTTGTTTCCGCCGTCGATTATATCGCCGCCCACATTCTTCCCTACTGGGAAGGATTCTCGGAAACGCAGGCTGTTGATCAGGCCGTCGTGATTTACGACAAGCTTCGCAAGGCATATCCGGGCAAGCGCATCGTCATCGCCGAGTTCGGCTGGCCGAGCGCTGGCTACAATTACAAGAACGCCAACCCGGGTCGCATCGATCAGGCTGTCGTGTTGCGCGATTTCGTCACGCGCGCCGAGGCGTATGGCATCGATTACAACATTGTCGAAGCGATCGACCAACCATGGAAGATCTTCGAAGGTGGCGTCGGCCCCTATTGGGGAATTTTCGACGCCGCGCGTCATCCGAAGTTCGAATGGACCGGACCGATCACGGATCCGGATCACTGGCGACTTGCGGCGATCGCGCTCCTGGTCAGCATTCTGTTGTCGCTGCCTCTCCTGGCGATGAGCGCCGTCACCGTCTGGCAAGCCGTGATGTTGGCGGCCTCGGCCAATTTCGTCGGTGCCTGGTTTGCCGCCGTGTTCGGCTACTGGAACGGCCACTATTTTGTCCCGGGCGCTGCTTTCGCGCTCGGACTCGGAATCGTACTCCTCGTGCCGCTGATCGTCATTGCGCTCGCGCGCATCGAAGAAATCGCGGCGATCGCTTTCGGCCGCAAGCCGCTTCGGCTGGTTGCTAGCCCGCCGCTTGCTCCCGACGTCTACGCACCGAAAGTCTCGATTCACCTTCCGGCTTACAATGAACCGCCGGAAATGCTGAAGCAGACGCTCGATGCAATCGCCCGCCTCGACTACCAGAATTACGAATGCATCGTCGTTATCAACAACACGCCCGATCCGGCGCTGTGGCTGCCGATCGAGGAACATTGCCGTACGCTCGGTGAGCGTTTCAAATTCGTACGTGCCGACAACCTCGCCGGTTTCAAAGCGGGCGCGCTGCGCCTTGCTCTGGTCCATACGGCTGCCGACGCGGAGGTGATTGGGGTCCTCGATGCCGACTATGTGGTGCACCAGGACTGGCTGAAAGACCTTGTGCCCCTGTTCCGCGATCCGACGGTTGGCCTGGTGCAGGCGCCCCAGGATCACCGCGACAGCGAGCGTAGCGTCATGCACCATGCGATGAACGGCGAATATGCCGGGTTCTTCGACATCGGCATGGTGCAGAGGAACGAGGCCAACGCGATCATCGTCCACGGCACGATGTGCCTGATTCGACGCGCCGCGATCGAAGTCGCGGGCGGCTGGTCGAGCGATACAATTTGCGAGGACACTGATCTCGGTCTGACTCTGCTCGAACTTGGCTGGCAAGCCCACTACACCAACACGCGCTATGGGCATGGCCTGCTGCCCGATAGTTTCGATGCCTACAAGAAGCAAAGACATCGCTGGGCTTATGGTGGGTTCCAGATCCTCAAGAAACACTGGCGTCGTTTTCTGCCCGGCGGCAGCCGGCTGACGCGCGAGCAGAAGCGTGAATTTACGCTCGGCTGGCTCAACTGGCTGGGCGCGGAAAGCATTGGCGTCGCGGTGGCCATACTCAATATCGTATGGGTACCTGTTGTGGCCTTCCTTGATATTGCCGTGCCTGACCGCATCCTGACCGCGCCGATCTTCGTCAGCTTTATCGTGTCAGTCGCGCATTTCGTGACGCTTTACCGGTTGCGCGTGCGGCCTCGCGCTGGTCAACTGCTCGGCTCGGTGTTGGCGGCAATGTCTGTGCAGTGGACTGTCGCGCGCGCAGTGGGCTTCGGCGTCGTCAAGGACCACCTACCCTTCGTTCGAACTTCGAAAGGCGGAATGCGACATTCGACCGATTTCCATGCCTTCTGGGAAGCCGTGCTGGCGGGATTGCTGATCTGCGGTTCGGTCATCCTGGTTTCCACGAACTACAAGGAAATCCGCGAGATCAATATTTTTGCGGTCGTGCTCCTGATCCAGAGTCTGCCGTTCGTCGCCGCGGTCGGATTGGCCGTCATCGAGCGCACACGGCTCAATGAGTTTGCATATTGGCGCAGTCTCGAAGCGCAGGTGGCCGAATTGCTGCCGATCATGCGGCGGAACGCAACCGTGGCGGAAGCCACGCGGACTGCACCGGCGCCGAAACCCGGTGAACTTGTTCAGTAAGAACCGATCACGCTGGCAAGGCCGTCTCGACCAATCTCACCCAATATGACGTCCCGAATGGAATAGCGTCGTCGCTGAAGTTGTACGAGGGGTGGTGCAAGCCTGCGCTGTCGCCATTGCCAATCCAGATAAACGCGCCGGGCCGCGCATTCAGCATATAAGAGAAGTCCTCTGCGCCCATCATTGGTGGCAATGATGTGTCGACCTTGTCCTGGCCGGCAATCTGGCTTGCGACCGAGGCCGCGAACTCCGTCTGGTTTTCGTGGTTGACCAGCACCGGGTAGCCACGCTTATAGGTGAGCTTGGCCTTGGCGCCATAGGCCGCCCCCGTGCTCTCCACCAGCACATGCAACCGTTTCTCGAGAAGGTCGCGCACGTCGGGAGCAAGGCTACGAGCCGTGCCACGCAATTGAACGGTCTGCGGAATGACATTATCGGCATTGCCGGCGCGGAACATGCAGATCGACACCACGGCAGACTTCAAAGGGTCGATATTGCGCGAAACGACCGACTGAATGGCGTTAATGATTTGTGCGCCGATCAGAACCGTATCGATTCCGAAATGCGGTCGTGCCGCATGCGCGCCGACCCCCTCGATGTCGATGGTCAGAGCATCCGCCGCCGCCATCATCCGGCCGGGCCGGATGCCAAACGTACCGAGCGGCATGCCGGGATAATTGTGCATGCCATAAACCTCGCCAATGCCGAAGCGATCCATCAGGCCATCGTCGACCATCTCCCTGCCACCGCCGCCGCCCTCTTCCGCGGGCTGAAAAATCACCACGGCCGTGCCGGCAAAGTTGCGTGTTTCGGTCAGGTAACGCGCAGCGCCAAGGAGCATGGCCGTGTGGCCATCATGACCGCAGGCGTGCATTTTTCCGGGCACAGTTGATTTGTACGGAAGGTCGCTTGCCTCTTCGATCGGCAGCGCATCCATGTCCGCACGCAGCCCGATCGTCTTGCCGGTGGAGCCCTTGCGTCCATGGATCACGCCGACAACGCCGGTGCGGCCGAGACCCGTCACAACTTCGTCACAGCCGAAATCCTTGAGCTTTTCGGCAACCGTGCCGGCCGTACGTTGAACATCAAACAGCAGCTCCGGATGTGCGTGCAGGTCGCGCCTCCAGGCGGTGATGTCATTGTGCAAGTCAGCGACGCGGTTGACGACTGGCATGGTATTCTCCGGGCGGTACGGGCCGCACCGTCAGTCTAGCAAATCCCGAGCGCTGAAGTTCAAGAAGGCTGGGGGCGCCTATTGACCGGACCACGAAGCGCCCCTACACCGGCCTCCGCGCATACTCCTTTTTGCCGGACCGACCTGCTGCGCTGGTCGCACATTAGGCGAAGAAATTTCTGGAGAATGGGCCGGTAGCTCAGTGGTAGAGCACTTGACTTTTAATCAAGTGGTCGATGGTTCGATCCCATCCCGGCTCACCAGAAAGTCACTGTAAGACAAGCACCTTTAACAATTCGCCAATTCGCTCTGAGTTTGTGCTAATGCCGTGTACTAGGCATGTACCAAACGCGGGATATTTAGGCCGGATCGGTGTTGCACGATGCCAGCCGCGCCACGTCGCTAACGTCGCTGTCGGTGAAATGACCATAACCGCGCATTCGCAGCATCGCGCCGACGCGTTCCAGAAAAACAGAACGGCGCTCAACCGGCACCGTTTGCCGAGAGTCAGCCAAGAGAAATGTACTTGGTGAAGGGCACTACACCCGCTTGTAATGGTCTACAGACTTTATGAGGTCAGCCGTGACGGTATTTTTCCTCCACGGAACGAGCGGCAATTGCGTGTTGGCCGAACCATTTCTTTCGCATCGCTTCTCGGACCAGCGCGCCGACGCCGGGTGAATAGGGACGACCCCTGACGGTCACAAGATTGACCTCACGCCAAAACTCCGGATCCACAATTGGGACTCCGATCACATCGGGATGTTTGATCGCATTTTTTGGCATGAACGCGAAGCCTAGCCCGGCAGCGACCATGGCCAACGTCCAATCGTCGCGTTCGCTCCAATAGCTCGGCGTGCAGGTGACGCCTTTCTCCTTGAGAATGTGATCCGCATAACCGGCAAACTCGCAATTAACCCGATGGATATAGCGTTCGCCGTCCATTTCTTTCACCGGAAATCCGACCTGATTCGCAAGCCTGTGCGCTCGATTGACCGCGATCACCATTCGCTCTTTGAAAAGTGGCATGACATGGGTGCGATCATCAAATTTTTTGCCAGGCAACGCATAGATGACGACCTCGAGGTCGCCGTTGAGCAAACGGTCGTGCAGTTCGCGGGCGCTTGCATCGCAGAGTCGCAGCTCCAAACCCTTGTGTTGCGTTTCGAGCGGGGCAATAAGATCAACGATTTCGTCCGGTGAGATGGTGCTCATAATGCCAAGTTTAAGCGGCGGTACCTTCTTCATTTGCGTGAGGTCATTGGATACTAGCTTTGCTTTTGCGGCCGCTTGGTGGAGCGTTTCAAGGTGCGGGCGGATCATTTGGCCAAGATCCGACAAATGCGTGCGACTGTGCTCCCGCCGAAACAGATCGCCGCCGAATTCGAACTCGAGCATTTTTATGGCACGGGACAATGAGGGCTGAGACACATTGCACTTCTCCGCCGCGCGCGTGAAGTTGAGCTCATCGGCAACCGCGAGAAAATAGCGGACCTGGTGCATTTCCATGGAAGTACTCTTCTGTGCCCCGATGCCGGAGCAGCGATCAGCTACTCTCGGTTCGTCTAATCACGCTGCAATCGTAACACGCTCCTCCCAGACCACGATTGTGAGCGTAATCAATACGCTGTGATCCGTCTGCAATGATGTGTAGCCGCATCCGCTTGCCGGACGATTTGCTCGATATGACAAGGATGGCTTCACGTTTACATGCCGCCTTCCGTGCTCACGTGCGCGGACGAAGTGATCGAATAAGCCGGGCCAATGTCCGCCTCTGGCACAAAGCGGACATGGGCTAGTGCACCGCACATGTCCGCTTTTGGAGTAAGAGCGGACATGCCGTTTTGCGGTGCAAATGTCCGCTTATGACCCAAAGCAGACATGCGACCGACAAAGCGTAGGCGCCGGATGATACGGGGGCAGCGAAGCCACAACAGCTAGTTGGACCCCGGGTCCGGTGAATTTTTGGGTTGCGCAACATCGATCTTGCTTGTTTTACTTGTGAGCCCGCCGGAAGCGGGCCCAACCACGGGGGGAC
>JANWKN010000154.1 GCA_025451355.1 Pseudolabrys sp.
TCCCACCGATTGACGTGAATATCGGCGAGTAATTTCGCGGATTTTCCGAAGACCACAATGCGGTCGCCGACGCTGATCGCTTCTTCCAGCTGATGTGTAATGAGGATAGCAGTCGAGCCGCACTCGCGCGCCAGCTTGAGAAATGTGTCGCGCAATTCCGCTGCCGTCACCTCGTCAAGGTGACCGAAAGCTTCGTCCGCGAGAAGGATATCGGGCTCGACCGCGAAGGCGCGCGCAATCGCAACACGCTGGCGCATGCCGCCGGACAGTTCGTGCGGATAGGCATCGGTGAAACTCTCGAGCCCAAGTCGCTGAAGCCAGGTGAGGGCGCGGTCGCGCTGTTCAGGCTCCGGTAAACCGATCAACTCGAGCGGGAGTCGCGCATTGTCGAGGGCCGAACGCCACGGCAGCAGGCGGTCTTGCTGAAACACTGTCGCGATTCTTCCGCGGAAATGATCGAAGTCGGAATGCGGGCTCTTGTCTCCGATCCGGATCGAGCCCTCGGTAGGCGCTTCGAGGCCGATCATCAGATCGAAGAAAGTCGATTTCCCACAACCTGTCTGCCCGACGATCGCGACCACCTCCCTCGGGGAAATTTCGAGGTCGAGCCGATCGATCGCGATTACGGATTGCCCAGTGGCGGTCTGGCGGAAAACCTTGCGCAGGCCGCGTACTTCAATGGGCGGCGGGCCGCTCATGCGCGCCACCGCAATATGCGGGCTTCGACCCGCGCGACAATTGCTTCAAGCAGGAACAGCAAAGCCACCAGCACGAGGGTCCACGCGAATACATCGGCAACGGAAAACAGTTCCTGAGCTACCGATAGTTGGTGTCCAATGCCGGTTACGGCCCCGACAAGTTCCGCGATGGTCACGACGCGAATCGCCAGGCTGATATTCACTTTCCAGCTGGTGAAAATGGTCGGCACGATCGCCGGCAGCATCAGCTTGAAGAAATATTGCCAAGTGGTGGGCCGGAAAGATTGCATCATGTGGCGCAACTCACGCGGCACGCCATGCATGGCGTCAAGCGTATCGATCAGAAAAACAGGGCCACAAACCACCACCAGCACGAAGCAAATACGGAACTCGACTCCGGGAAACCACAGCACTGCGAACAAGATCCATGACACCACCGGCACTGCCATGAGCAGACGGACCATCGGATGCAAATAATTGTTGAGCGTGTGCGAACGGTACATTGCCATCGCCAGTGCCACGCCGAGCAGAAATGAAACGATGAGAGCGACGATCACGCGCGCCAAGGTGACGACGATATCGACGGGCGTGATTGTGGCGATGCTTTTCGCAATGCGAGCAAAGCTCGGAATCGCGAATGGCGGAATTCCCAAATAAGGCGCCAGATACGACAGCGCCTCCCAGACGAGCGCGAAAACCAGAAGGGAGACCAAAGTCTGGCGCGGAAAAGTCAGAACCGGGACAGACTCGCGGTAACCCTCAGTCATCGGGAATGCACGCTGACTCGCTCACGGAGAATAGATGATCTTTTCATCCGGCATTTTTTCGTAGAAGCCCGCCTTCACCGCGCGTTCCATCATGTCGGTGATGGATTTGCGGATGACAGGATTCCAGGCAGGTTGAATCACCATTTGCAGGCGGTTGCTTTCCAGTGCGGCCGTCAGGATGCCAGGCGGAAGCTTGAGTGTCTCGTTGGCAATCTTGTCAGCTTCCGCGGTATCGCTTTTCAGGAATTGGGCGACGTCCTGCAGGGCCGCGATCAGCATCTTCGGTGCGTCCGGATATTTCGCAATCGCGTCCGCGCGCATCGCAGTGACGATCTCCCAGCCTTCCTGGCCGGTAATTTCCTTCCAGCCCTCAGCGCCGTTGAAGATGACCTTCCAGTCCGGGTTTTGCTTGAGGATGATGCTCGCCAGCGGTTCGATCACCAGAGCCGCGTCTACGCGGTCAGCTTCCAGCTGTGCGCGCGCGACTGCGAAATTGGCATTGACAACAATGATGTCCCTGCCGAGGTCGAGGCCTTTGGCTGCCGTATACATTTTTGTAACCTGGAACTGCGATCCGCCCATGTCGACGGCAAGCTGTTTGCCCTTTAGATCAGCTAGAGATTTGATCTTGTCGTTTTTGGTGAAAATGACGAGGTCGGCGAGTGTAAAGCCGGTGCCGATAATCCGGACCGGTACACCTTCCTGATAAAGTTTCTGGAGGATTGTCGGGCCGCCGATGAGGACATCGGTCTCGCCTGTGGCGAAAGCCGCATAGAAGGCTGAAATCGAGGGATAGGGCTTGGCATCAAGCTCGAAGCCATTTTTTGTGTCGAAACCACGCGCCTTCATGATGTTCCAGACCAGAGGATTGAACACCGGCAGCGTTAGGCTCGAAACTTTGATCACTGGCTTTTGCTGCGCATGCGTCGGCACTGACGTAGTGACGACGGCTGCCATCGCAAAAGCAACCGTAAGCGCGGCAAGGCCGCGACGAGACAGGTTCGACATGGACACTTCCCCTCGTGGTCACTCAGTCCGTGATCTTGCGTGTCACGTGGCCTGAAGGCGACCGCGACTTTACTCCGCTTTCGTTTGCGTGCAAATAATCGCGCCTGAGCAGCGGAGGGCGCGATGCCGCACATCGCCGCACTGGACGGTATCCGGCTTTACTATGAAGAAGCGGGCGTGGGGACGCCGGTTATTTTTGTCCATGAATATGCCGGCGACTACCGCACGTGGGAGATGCAGATGCGGCACTTCTCCCGCGCCCATCGCTGCGTCACCTTCAGCCAGCGCGGTTATCCGCCTTCTGATGTGCCGCAAGACGGCGCGAAATACAGTCAGGATATCGCCCGCGACGATGTGATCGCGGTGATGGATACGTTGAAAATCGACAAAGCCCACGTCGTCGGTCATTCCATGGGCGGCTACACTGCGTTGCACGTCGGTATCCATGCTCCGGCGCGGTGTATTTCGGTCGTTGCTGCGGGGTGCGGCTGGGGCTCGAGTCCGGATGTAAAGAAGCGTGAAGAAATGAAGACACTCGCCGCCGATACCGGAAAGATGTTCGCCGAGGAGGGCATTGCGTCTGCGGCGGCAAAATATGCGGACGCGCCAATGCGTCAGGCGCAGAAGAACAAGGATCCGCGCGGATATGCTGAATTTGCGCGCATGCTGGCAGAGCATTCAGCTGAAGGTCACGCGCAGACCATGTTCAATCTCCAGCTCAAGCGTCCAACGCTTTGGGAGATGGAGGCGGCACTAAAGAAATTTTCTGTACCACTGCTCGTCATCCTCGGCGACGAAGATGAGCCTTGTATCGATGGCAGCGTTTTCCTCAAACGCACGGTATCGACCGCTGGTCTACTGGTGATCCCGCGCTCTGGCCACAATATTCCCACGGAGGAGCCGTCTGCGTTCAACGCGGCGCTCGCCGATCTATTTGCAGCAGCTGAAGCCGGCCGCTGGCTCGCGCACAAACCACCGAAATAAATTTTGGAGGAAGCGATGGACCTCAAGCTTAAGGGCAAGACCGCATTGGTCACCGGAGGAAGCGAAGGCATCGGCAAATGCATAGCCCGAACGCTGGCTCGGGAAGGCGTCGATGTCGCGATCTGCGCGCGACGCAAGGAACCACTCGAAGCCGCAGCGAATGAAATCGCCGAGGAAACGGGACGCAAGATCGTGGCGATATCGGCGGATCTGCGCAAGGATTCCGATGCCAGGAGTTTCATTGAGCAGGGCGCAAAGGCTCTCGGTCGTGTCGACATCATGGTCAACAATGCGGGGTCGGCGGCCGGCGGCGTCATTGAACATTTGACTGAGGACGACTGGGAAAAAGGCCTTCAGCTCAAATTCATGGGCTATGTGCGCTGCTTACGCTACGTGTTGCCGATC
Organism: Pseudolabrys sp.; assembly: GCA_025451355.1. Classification (GTDB taxonomy): domain Bacteria; phylum Pseudomonadota; class Alphaproteobacteria; order Rhizobiales; family Xanthobacteraceae; genus Pseudolabrys. The sequence continues at coordinate 3,863 of JANWKN010000154.1, forward strand.
ATGGTCAAGCAGGGCGGCGGGCGCGTAGTCAATTTGATTGGCAATGACGGCGTGAAGCCGTCGTATTGGGAAATCTGCCCAGGTGCCGCCAATGCAGCCGGTCAGAATCTCACGCTTTCGCTCGCCGGGCAGTACGGCAAGAACGGCATCAGTTTTGTTGCGGTCAATCCGGGGCCGGTACGCACCGAGCGCTGGGCGGGACTGGTCAAAGCAATGTCCCGCGATATGAAGATTTCCTATGAGCAGGCGGACAAACTGGCGCCCGCCTCGATTCCCATGGGTCGCATTGCGGAGGTCGATGAGGTCGCGAACCTCGTGGTTATGCTCGCTTCGCCGCTGATGGAGATGGTCAACGGCACGATGATCGAAATCGACGGCGGACAGGACAAGCCGTTGATGGATCGCTTCCGCGACAAACCGGGAGGCTGACGCCACTCGCGCAAGGCGCGTGGCTTGACACCTCGGGCCGACGGTCGGACTATTTGTGCACAAACGAGTTCGCCGGCCGGAGGCGACGTAAGGAGGGAAGTCATGATCAAGCGTCATGTGCAATATTTCGCGGTCGCTGGCCTCTTCGCCGGCCTCATGTCGCCGGCATCGGCGCAGGGCACCATCAAGATCGGCGAGCTTAACAGTTACAAAGCGCAACCCGCTTTTCTCGATCCCTACAAGAAGGGTTGGGAGATGGCGATTGAGGAAATCAATGCGAAGGGCGGCGTACTCGGCAAGAAGCTTGAGGTGATCTCTCGCGACGATGGCGCGAACCCAGGTGAGGCCGTACGGGTGGCCGAAGAACTGGTCACGCGCGAAGGCGTCGCCATGATCGCCGGCACCTTCCTTTCGCACATTGGCCTCGCGGTCACGAATTTCGCGGGCCAAAAGAAAGTGTTCTTTCTTGCCGCCGAGCCGCTGACCGACAAGATCACCTGGCAGAACGGCAACAAATACACGTATCGCCTGCGCGCGACGACTTACATGCAGACGGCGATGCTGATGCCGGCGGCAATTGCCGCCAAGAAAAAAAGATGGGCACTGGTGTATCCGAATTTCGAATACGGTCAGTCAGCTGCCGAGAACTTCAAGACGCTGATGAAGAAAGCGCAGCCTGACGTAGAATTCGTCACCGAACAGGCGCCACCGCTTGGCAAAATAGACGCCGGTGCGGTAGCGCAGGCGATCGACGATGCGAAACCTGATGCCATCTTCAATGTGTTGTTCGGCGGCGATCTCGCGAAGTTCGTGCGTGAGGGCAATACGCGAGGCGTATTCAAGAATCGTACTGTGGTGAGCCTGCTTTCAGGCGAACCAGAGTATCTCGATCCCCTGAAAGACGAAGCTCCGGTCGGCTGGGTAGTTACCGGCTATCCCTGGGACAAGATCAAGACCAAGGATCATCTCGCCTTCGTCGATGCCTACAAGAAGAAATACAATGATTATCCGCGACTCGGGTCGATCGTCGGCTACGTGACGATGACATCTCTCGCCGCCGGTATCGCCAAAGCAAAATCGACGGATACGGAGAAGTTGGTGGAGGCCTTCAAGGACCTTAAAGTCGACAGTCCGTTCGGACCGTTCCGGTATCGCGCAAGCGATCACCAGGCGACTATGGGCGCATATGTTGGCAAGATCGGTCTTGAGGGCGGCAAGGGGACCATGGCGGACTTCCAATATGTCGACGGGGCGACCGTGCTTCCATCGGACGCTGAAGTCATCAAGCTCCGGCCCACGGAATCGAATTGATGTGATCTCGACCCGCGCCAACGGCCCTCGCATTGGGGGGTACGTGGGCGCAGGTCGAAGCCAGCGAAGGTGGGTGAGGGGTGTAGCCTGACTTTACGTAACTCCTTACCCGGCTCGTTTTGGCTATCGCTCGACGCGAGCCGCCCTCTCGCACAAGGGGAGAGGGTCAAGGAGCTTGCAGCGTCAGCCTCATGACTTTCAGCGCATTCCTGTTTCAGGCGCTCAATGGCCTTTCAACCGCGACCGGCCTGTTTTTCATTGCGGTTGGGCTATCGCTGATCTTTGGTGTTTCCCGCATCATCAATATCGCGCACGGGTCCCTCTATATGCTCGGGACCTATATTGCCTACTCATTCGCAACTCGCATCGGTGGGGCGCTAGGTTTCTGGGGCGGAATAGTCGCCACTACTCTCATCGTCGGTGCCATAGGAGCGCTCATCGAGGTTTTGCTGCTGCGGCGCGTGTATCGCGCACCCGAACTTTTCCAGCTGCTTGCAACCTTCGCCCTGGTTCTCGTGATCAACGACGCCGTGCTGTGGCTGTGGGGCCCGGAAGATCTGCTTGGGCCGCGCGCGCCGGGCCTGCGCGGATCGATTGAGGTTCTTGGCCGTCATCTGCCGACTTACGATTTGTTTCTGATCGTTATTGGCCCACTCGTCCTGGTTGCCCTACATTTCACGCTCGCGCGAACGCGCTTCGGCCGACTGGTGCGGGCCGCAACGCAGGATCGCGAAATGGTGAGCGCGCTGGGTGTCAACCAGGCGGTCCTGTTTACATCCGTTTTCGCTCTTGGCGCCGCGCTCGCCGGTTTCGGCGGCGCGCTGCAGGTTGCGCGTGAGCCCGCGAACCTTGCCACCGACCTGATCGCAATTGGTGATGCCTTCGTTGTTGTGGTGGTTGGCGGGATGGGCTCGATCACCGGTGCCTATCTAGCTGCCGTGATCATCGCCGAGGTGAAGGCGATCTGCATTGGCATCGGAGTGGTCGATTTTGGTTTTGGCACCGTCAACTTTTCCAAACTCACGCTTGTTGCGGAATTCTTGGTGATGGCGATCGTGCTTATCGTGCGGCCGTACGGGTTGCTTGGCCGTCCGCAAGGACAGGTTCGTTCGGTCGCGGAGCCAGAGGACCCGATCCGGCCGGCGACGCCGGCCTTGAAAGCGCTCGGCATCGTGACACTCATGTTTCTGTTGTGTCTGCCGCTGGTTGCGCAGAGTTCGCCGTATCTGCTCATTCTCGGCATCGACGTTTTGATTGCGATCATTTTCGCGACCTCACTGCATTTCATCATGGGACCTGGCGGCATGCATTCGTTTGGGCATGCGGCTTACTTCGGCCTCGGAGCCTACGGCGCAGCACTTCTCGTGAAATGGCTCGCGCTGCCGATGGGCGTGGCGTTAACGGCCGCGCCGCTCGTTGCCCTCGCCGGTGCATTGTTGTTTGGCTGGTTCGCCGTGCGGCTCTCCGGTGTCTATCTCGCAATGCTGACGCTCGCTTTCGCGCAGATCGTCTGGGCGCTTGTGTTTCAGTGGGAGACGCTGACCGGCGGGTCAAACGGCGTGATCGGCGTTTGGCCGCCGAAGCCTTTCGATAAAGCCTCGGTCTATTTTTTGCTGACGTTGGTGTTGGCGGTAATCGCAGTGTTGTTGTTGCGGCGCTTCCTGTTTGCGCCCTTCGGTTACAGCATGCGCGCGGGTCGCGATTCCGCGCTGCGCGCTGAGGCTATCGGCATCGATGTGAAGCGCGTGCACTGGCTTGGCTTCGCCATCGCCGGAGCCATTTGCGGGGTGGCCGGCGGATTGTTTGCCTTTGCCAAGGGCTCGATCTCCCCGGAAACGATCCATGTCAGTCGTTCAATTGACGGTTTGGTGATGGTGTTGCTGGGCGGGATCCAGACTCTCACCGGACCGATCGTCGGGGCTTCGGTATTCGCCACGCTGCAGGATACCGTCATGCGGCAGACGGAATATTGGCGGGCATTGCTCGGCGTCATCATCCTGCTTCTGGTGATGGCCTTCCCGCAGGGAATTGTTGGTGCATTTTCCTCTTTATGGCGCCGAGCAGGGGCGAAGCCATGAGCGTGCTCGCGATTCGTTCGTTATCGAAGGCATTCGGGGGCGTCCGCGCGGTCAATGACGTCACTTTCGAGATCGAGCGGGGCGAGTTTCTCGCCATGATCGGCCCGAATGGAGCCGGCAAATCGACCTGCTTCAATATGATCAACGGTCAACTCAAACCGGATTCCGGGCAAATTCTTTTCGAGGGCAGTGATATCGCCGGGCTTGAGCCGCGGGCGATCTGGCGGTTCGGGGTCGGACGCACATTCCAGGTTGCCGCGACCTTCAGTTCGATGACGGTCATCGAAAACGTACAAATGGCGCTGATTTCTCACGCCGGAGAGACATACGAGCTTTGGCGCGCCGCAGCCGAATTGCACCGCGACCGCGCACTCGATCTCCTGTCGCAGGTCGGGATGCGCGAGGCCGCCGATCGTCCAAGCCGTGAGCTTGCTTATGGCGACATCAAGCGCATTGAACTCGCCATAGCGCTCGCAAACCAGCCGCGGCTTCTGCTGATGGATGAGCCCACCGCGGGCATGGCACCGCGCGAGCGCAATGACCTCATCGCACTGGTCAAACAGTTGGTGGTGGAGCGTGGCACGTCCGTTCTGTTTACAGAGCATTCAATGGATGTGGTCTTCGCATTCGCTGACCGGGTCATAGTTCTAGCGCGAGGGCGTCTGATCGCCGACGGCGATCCCGCGGCGATCCGGAACAACGTGCAAGTGCGTGAGGTGTACTTCGGCACCGGCAAGACGTTCGCGGGAGTGCCCCAGTGAGCGAAGCGATGCTGAAAGTCGAATCGCTCAGCGCTTGGTACGGCGCTGCGCAGATTCTGTACGACTTGAGCTTCGATGTTGGTCGCGGCGAAGTGGTGGCACTGATGGGGCGCAATGGCGCCGGCAAGTCAACCACAATGAAGGCCGTCATGGGGCTTCTCGCCAAGCGAAGAGGGCTGGTGCGCTTTAATGGCGAAAATATTTCAGACCGAAAACCGTTCGAGATTGCGCGTCGCGGTCTGGGCTTCACGCCGGAAGACCGCCGCATTTTTGTCGATCTGACGGTCATGGAGAATCTCGACATCGGCCGTCAGCCGCCACGTTCTTTCGCCGATGGCACGCCGGCTCCGTCATGGACGCCGGAGCAGCTGTTTGCACTTTTCCCCAATCTCGCAGAAATGCCGGATAGGCCCGGTGGGCGCATGAGCGGCGGCGAACAGCAAATGCTCACTGTGGCGCGCACGCTTATGGGAAATCCACTGCTGGTCCTACTCGACGAACCGTCCGAAGGCGTGGCACCCTTGATCGTCGAACAGATGGCGCACACTATTCTCGCACTAAAGAAGCAGGGCCTGTCGATTTTGTTGTCCGAGCAGAATATCCACTTCGCCCGCCTCGTGTCGGACCGTGTCTATGTATTGGAAAAGGGCCAGATCCACTGGCAGGGTTCTGTCGCACAGCTCGACGGCAACCCGGAGGTTCAACGGACCTACCTGACGGTGTAGCATGGTGCCTGCATGAGGACATTGCGTCGAGAAAAGCTCAAGGTCGTGGCCGACACCGGCGTGCCGGAAGGGCGCTATGTGCTCGATGACCAGGCCGGCTTCCTGATGCGGATCGCCATGCAGCGTCATACCTCGATTTTTACCTCGCGCATGATCGCGGGGCTGACGCAAACCCAGTTTGCCGCCTTGGCCAAGCTGCGCGAGGTCGGCCCTTGCTCGCAGAACTATCTTGGCCGACTGATCTACCTCGACGCTACAACGATCAAAGGAGTGGTCGATCGGCTGCATTTACGGGGCTTTGTGACCGCCCTTAACGATCCGAAGGATCGACGTCGTCGCGCCGTCGCGCTGACCGATCGCGGACGACAGGTGACAGAGGCCGCCATGGTGGTCGCAGCTGATATAACGGCAGCCACCTTGGGGCCGCTGACCGCTGAGGAGCAGCGACAAATCACCAAACTGCTGCGTAAGTTGGGCTGACAGGCGAGGGCCGCGATGTTGTTCAACGTAGGCGATGCCATAATTGTCCGCGTCGAGGAAACCAACCTTCCGACTTATCCGCTGCGGGAAATCTTTCCGGAATTCACCGATGCACATTTGGCCGAGCACAGGGCATGGCTTGCGCCCCATCACTACGAGGCTGAGACAGGCCGGATCAGGCTCGCCGTTCACAGTTGGTTGCTGCAGGTCGGCGGCAAGAAAATCCTGATCGACTCGTGTTGCGGCAACAACAAAGTCAAACCGGGGCGCCCCTTCTGGCACATGCTCAACGTGGCATATCTCGATCGGCTTGCCGCCGCCGGTGCGCGTCCCGAGGAA
>JANWKN010000155.1 GCA_025451355.1 Pseudolabrys sp.
CATGGAGGCCGACCATGTCCCGCACGATTTTTGCCGTAGCTGCCGTTTTCGTTTCGTTGCAACTCGTTCCGACGCCGGCAGTAGCGCAGTATTACGCTTCGGCCCCCTGGTGCGCCGTGATTTCGCTCGGAGCCGGGGATGTTCACTGGGAATGCATGTACCGGTCCATCGAGGAGTGCCGGTCAACCATCCTTGCGGGCAACCGCGGCTTCTGCAATCCGAATCCGTATTTTGTCGCCGCCCCTCAGCGCTCCCGTCGTGCCCGTCCGTATTAGCTGCGTCAGATCCTGTAACGAAGTTCGTTGAGCACGAAATTGCCCAAGCGCTTGCCGCGGTTACGGAGAACTTTCAGCGCGCCCTGATCGACAAAATAGGTCAGCAGAATCGAGTCACGCGTTTTCACCCGGTCATGAACCGGGTCGGCGGAATGCCAGGTGTCGTTGGCAACCGCAAAGGCATAGCCGGAGTTGGGCGCAAATCGCATCTGCGCTTTCTTCGGCATTGAACCGTCTGCCAATCTTTCGTGAAAGATCGTGCCGATATCGGTGTTGGCATCGTCCTTCGGGAGATAAAGCTGGACCGTGATGCCTTTCCAATGCGTGTCAGTATGCGGCGTGATGAGGTAGCCGGGAATGTCTCGGGTCAGGATCGGGATCGGATACATGCCGACTTTGGCGAATTGCACACCGAAGCGTTTCGATAAACCCGGCGCAAGACGCCGAATGAACGCCTGCTTGACGGGCTCGGAGCACAACGCGCGCCCGACCACGTCCCATAGACCGCGCTTTTCGGGCGGCAGGTTTCGAATGTATTCCGGAAACAGATCGATCTTCACGCGGGTGTGGGTGCCATCCTTGAGATCGTGTCCTTTGCTTCGGCCATGCATCGGGCGATAGTCGCCGGACTCGGGCATTAGAGTCAGAATCTGCGCATACACATCGTCGGGAAACACGCGGTCGAATTCCAGATGGAAGAATGGTTTTTCAACCGCCTGCGCTCCATCAATCGACGCCACGATGAAATTGGCCAGGCGCTCGGCGGCCCGGCGACGGTCGTAAGCTGAAAGCGTCGTAGTCTGGTCCATCACGGTAACTCAAGTTTGCGTTTCGAGAACAATTTGCGGCGAAATGGCGGCCAAAGGCAAGGTCGCAAACGCCGCAATTACCGTCGCGATCTCAAGACCTCGCGTCCGGCATACTTCGCCTGCGAACCGAGTTCCCCCTCGATCCGCAGCAATTGATTGTACTTGGCCGTTCTGTCAGATCGGGCAAGCGATCCGGTTTTGATTTGGCCGCAATTCGTGGCGACGGCCAGATCGGCAATAGTGGAATCTTCAGTCTCACCTGAGCGGTGTGACATCACGGCCGTGTAGCCAGCTTTGTGTGCCATTTCGACGGCGGCGAGCGTTTCGGTGAGCGTGCCGATCTGGTTGACCTTCACCAGGATGGAATTGGCGATGCCGTCCTTTACCCCTTTGGCCAATCGCGTGACGTTGGTAACGAACAAATCGTCGCCTACGAGCTGGCACTTTTTCCCGACGAGATCGGTCAGAATTTTCCAACCTTCCCAGTCGTCTTCAGACATTCCGTCTTCGATCGAGACAATAGGATAGCGTTCGATCAGGCCAGCAAGATATTTCGCCTGATCCTGGCGCGAGCGCTTCTTGCCTTCGCCTTCGTAGACGTAGGTTCCATCCTTGAAAAATTCTGTCGTGGCGCAGTCGAGTGCCAGCATCACATCGTCTCCGGCCTTGTAGCCCGCCTTGTCGATCGCCTGCATGACGAAATCGAGCGCGGCCTCCGCCGATTTGAGGTTCGGAGCGAACCCGCCTTCGTCACCAACATTGGTGTTGAGCTTGGCCGCATGGAGCTGCGCCTTGAGGGTGTGGAAAATCTCGGCACCGGCCCGCAGGGCCTCGGCAAATGTCGGTGCCCCGACCGGCATGATCATGAATTCCTGGAAGTCGATCGGGTTGTCGGCGTGCACCCCGCCATTGACGATATTCATCATCGGCACCGGCAGCGTGCGCGCAGCCGTGCCTCCGACGTATCGATAGAGCGGCGCCTTGTTGGCGGCGGCCGCAGCCTTCGCAACGGCGAGCGATACCCCGAGGATTGCGTTGGCGCCCAGCCGGCTTTTGTTTGACGTGCCATCAAGAGTAACCAGGGTTTGGTCGATCTTGGGCTGCGCCTCGGCGTCCATTCCGCCAACCGCGTCGTAGATCTCGCCGTTGACCGCATCGATGGCCTTGTCCACCCCCTTGCCGCCATATCGTGCCTTGTCGCCGTCGCGCAGCTCGACCGCTTCGTGCGCTCCGGTCGAGGCTCCCGACGGAACAGCGGCGCGGCCCCTGGAGCCGTCTTGGAGGATGACGTCGACCTCCACAGTCGGATTGCCCCGGCTGTCGAGGATTTCACGGCCGATAATGTCGGTGATGGCGGTCATGGACGGGCCCGGGACTGGTGATGCGGGGCTTCTACAGGATCGATTATCTAGTGACTATCATTGTTTTCATTGGATAATTGCCCCTCATGTCGCGTGTATGTCGCGTTACTAGCACCCTCAGCCGATCAATAACTTAAGACACGACAACAGGACCACTAGCCCCAATGTATTTTCACGCCAGCAGCAGCTTTTCCGCTTCCGCCATTTCACGCCCGTCGTCAGTGCGTGGAAATAAGTGGCCATAGACATCCGAGGTCATGAGGACCGATGAGTGTCCGAGCCGATCCTCTTCAATGGCAACTCTAACCCGCCATCAGCTTTCCGGTTGATGAGCCATGAGGCATAGAAATGCCGCAAGGCATGCAGGCCGGTGTATTTCGCTTCGCCCTTATCGTCCACAACACCCGCCGCAACCATCGTAGGCCACACGTAACGGCTCACGATGTCGGCGTGACCCAGAGTATTCGGGAATACTAAACCCAGTTCGCCCTTCGGACAGGCCAGCCGCCATTCCTTCAGCGTGTTCACGACGAGTGGCCCCACCGGGATGACGCGCTCGCCGGACTCGGATTTAGGCTTGCCGATCTCGTTATAGCGATCGGCACGTTGGCGAACATGCAGTTCGCCATTCTTAAGATCGACATCGGACCAGCGTAACCCGCATAGTTCTGAACTACGCAGGCCGGTGAATATCACCGTGACAAGGAACGGGCGAACCCGGCCAGTTGCGGCATGGACAATGCGCTTGATCTCGTCGGGAGTGGGAATATCGACGCCCACTTTGAGTTTTGATCTGGCGCGATTGTCGCGTTTGATCGAGACGCCGAGCGCGACATTCTGAGCCGTATTGCCCCGAGCTCGATGTGTTGCTCGTGAGTTGTGAGAAATGCGGGCGGGATGGCAGTTATCGGCTGAATGGTCTCATTGAGAAGCGTGGTTGTGATGCCAAGCTCATTGATTGGCTCGATGAACTTACAGCCGAGTGCCCAAAGAAGATTGCCCGCAACATGAATGACTGGTTGCGATTCGGAGAATCGCAGGATGATTGGGTGGAATTGTTCGGCCTCAATCTGTATTAGCCGTATGACCGCCCCAGATAATGCGCTCGTTCTGGAAGCGGGCTACAGAATCCGCTTGGTCGTTTGGAGGAAATCGATGACCAAATTCTTCGCCGGTTTGACTCTCGGATTGTTCATTGGGATTTGCGTCACTTCGTACGCGGCCACAATAGTCGGCAATACCCCGACCCTTGAAGGCTGGACGGTGACGTATGGTGACAACACAATCTGCACTGACCCGGAGGTCAATTTCAAAGACAAAGAAATTGAATGCGCGGGAGGCGATCCGCGCGACCCCATTGACCCCCGAATCTAGCTAGACTTTGCCGCTATGACGCAATCATCTTCAGCGGTCTCACCGGCAAGCTCGATCTGACGCGTCAGTTGTGAGAAGTGCGGGCGCGATGGTCGTTAATTTCTACACGGCGCTTACGGCCCATTGCACAGGTATTTGTGAGCGTTGTACGACGCGGTAATCCGCAAACCTTTACCGTCAGACATCAGCGATACCTCAGGCCGAAATCGCCCTACCGTATCGTCCCATTGTGCTTTCAGAATTGAAAACTGTTGTAATGGCTGCACGCCGCTCGCATAACTCTGTTCGACCTTCCAAATTGGCTCACCCAAGCGAGCTTGCCGTTCCCGAACAAGTCCTATGAACGCTGGGAAATCACCATCAAATGTTTGCCCGACGGCAAAGAGCCTGCTTCCACAAAAACTTAAGAAATCGGGACCCCCGTGACCCACCTGAAAATATGAGTCTGGTGATCCCGGAGTCGGCTCAAATTCGTATCCGTTGCGTTTCGCTAGGGCGAGCGCGTCACCTTGGCTCATACCCAGCGTGAAACCGAAATGTTCAGCTGCGTTTGCGGTGGAGGCAGCAACTGCAAGAGTCATCGCTGCCGCGATGAGAGCACTACCGCCCAACATTTGAAACATTGAAGCCCCCCGACTTCGGATGCGCCGGTAGACTAGCCTTAACTAGAGCGGGGAGTCTTTAGCGAATTAGAGCGGCATTCGTCGCTCTCAAAATAGCTGCCAAAAAATAACTAGAAGAACGATAATCGGAAACGCTACGCCGATCAGAAAAACTAATGGGCCCCCAGGCGGCGTACCAATAATTGCTTTAATTGTCGTCGCCAGCGTGTTTGCTGCGGGGATGTGGGCCATCTCACTACACTAGGGCAGACCCAGCTTTGGCGATGTGTCCGTCATCACAAAAAAACGCTTTCGACCCCTGCCTGATAGACGGCCCGCTAATATACGGCTCGCCACAATGGTGCGGCCTGCTCCGGTGATAGCGCCGACATACAGCGGATGAAATTGCGCATGCGGTGCAGGTGCCGAGATTTGGCGAGGGTGCTGTAAAACGCCCCTACTTCTTGTTGGGCTAAAAAGGGCCGCCGCCGCTGACGTTGGCCCGATTGCCGTAAACCGCGGGTAGCTTGTCTCGGCGCGATCTGAATACGCAGGGGCCTCCACGTACCAAAGCAAACAATGGCCGCGACCCCCGTCGAAGCTGTGAGTGTGTTGCCGAAATACAACCACAGGGGGATTTGCCAGCGGTACAAACACCTCGGGCTAAGTGTTCACATAAAA
>JANWKN010000156.1 GCA_025451355.1 Pseudolabrys sp.
CGACTCAGCGCTGCCGAAGCGCCGTACCGTTCCACCGAATCCGTCGCACCCCCGGTTTCGGCCTATGGGCCGACCCGCTATGATAGCGGTACCGGCTTCATGAATGGGCGCGGCCTTTACTGAGCCGCAATTGGTGCCCAGAGGTCCGCGGGCTTGCGGCCTAACCTCTCAACGTTGCCGGTGGAAGAGCTTCGGTGATGCCAATGCGGGATTTCGCGTTCGGACGCTGGTTCACGGCAATTGCCGTGACGGCGAGCCTGTGTACGGCCGTCGTTGCGGCCCCCACGGCAAAGCATGCGCCGGCGCCGGCGAGCGCGCAAAAGAAGGACGCGCCGAAGAAGGACCCACAGAAAAAAGACGAGCCGAATATCAGCGCCCCGCACGCCATTCTCATTGATGGTGAAAACGGAGGGGTGCTCTTTGAACGCGATGCCGATCGTCTGATTTTCCCGGCCAGCCTCGCCAAGCTGATGACCGCGGAATATGTCTTCAACGAGATCAAGGAAGGGCGCCTGAAACTCACCGACGAATTCATGGTGAGCGAAAATGCCTGGCGCAAAGGCGGCGCACCATCGCATGGCTCGACCATGTTCGCGGCGATCTACAGCAAGGTGCCCGTCGACGACCTGATCCACGCGATGATCATTCAGTCGGCGAATGATGCTTGTATTATCCTCGCCGAGGGGCTCGCAGGCAGTGAAGCCGCCTTCGCCGAGAAGCTAACCGAAAGGGCGCGTGCAATCGGCCTGGAAAAATCGATTTTCACAAACTCGAACGGGCTACCGGACCCCGCGGAACAAGTTACGACACGTGAACTCGGTTTGCTGGCGCGTCACATCATTCGCACTTATCCGGATTTCTATCCGATTTTCAGCCAAGCGGATTATACTTGGAACAAGATCCGTCAGCAGAACCGCAATCCGCTTCTCGGTGCCATGACCGGGGCCGACGGACTTAAAACCGGGTTCACGAAGGAAGCGGGCTATGGCCTGGTCGGTTCGGCGGTCCAGAACGGGCAGCGTTTGATTGTCGTTGTAAATGGCGTCAACACGCCAAAGGATCGCGCCGACGAAGCCAAAAAGCTGCTGGAGTGGGGATTCAGAACCTTTGAGCAGCGCATCCTATTTGCCGAGGGGCAAACGATCGGCACGGCCAAGGTTTTTGGCGGGTCCATCGGGCGCGTGTCGCTGGTGGCGTCGGAAGGCGCCGTGCGGGTGCTGTTGCCGAAGGCGGGCGGCGAAAAGCTCATCGCGCGAATCGTCTACAAAGGTCCCGTGCCGGCGCCGGTGACGGAAGGCACGCCGATCGGTAATCTCAAGGTCTGGCGCAACGACAATCTGATCCTGTCGACCCCGCTGAAGGCATCCGAGGGCGTCGGCAAAGGCAACATGCCGCAACGTGCTTTCGATGCGGTGACGGAGATGATCATCGCGCTGTTCCGTGCTGGAGCCGAGCGGCTATGATACATGGTGACGCAGCACGGCTGCGTTGATTGAAAAGGCTGGCTCGCTTGCGCGGACATTTCATTACGTTCGAAGGAGGCGAAGGCAGCGGAAAATCGACCCACGCGGCAGCACTTGCGCAACGCCTCAAATCGCTCGACCTGGAAGTTGTTCTCACGCGGGAGCCGGGCGGCTCGACCGGCGCCGAGATCATACGCCATATTCTGCTGTCCGGGATTGCGAAGCCGCTCGGCGCGGAGACCGAGGCAATCCTTTTCGCTGCCGCCCGCGATGACCACGTGCGTTCAACCATCTTGCCGGCGCTGGATGCTGGCCACTGGGTGATTTGCGATCGCTTCATCGATTCAACACGCGTCTATCAAGGCATCCTTGGGAACGTCGACCAACGACTGATCCGGAGCCTCGAGCGGGTGACCGTCGGACCTGCGGTTCCCGAACTGACTTTCATTCTGGATGTCCCTGCTCAAGTAGGGTTGGCCCGCGCAAAGAGCCGGCGAGGGCAGGACGCTGCCGACAGGTTCGAAGCTGAATCGATGGAGTTTCACGAAAAGTTGCGTCAGGCTTACCGGGCTCTTGCCGGCGAAGAGCCGGCACGCTGCGTTTTGATCGATGGCCGCGCTCCGCGTGACGTTGTGGCGGAGAAAATCTGGTCGACCGTGCGCGAGCGGCTGCACCCTGACACGGCTGGAATCGCGGAGGCCACCGGCACGTGAGTGACGAAGAGTCGGACGACCGGGACAGCAGGCTGCCCCGCGAAACCACTGCACTGTTTGGACATGAAGAGGCCGAGCGCGCGCTTCTCGATGCCTATAAGAGCGGTCGTATTCCCCATGCTTGGCTGATCGGCGGAGCGCCGGGAATCGGAAAAGCCACGCTCGCATTTCGTTTGGCCAGGTTCATGTTCGCGCATCCCGACCCGAAAGCGGCAGTGGTGCAGAAGGCAACTTCGCTTGCAATTGACCCCTCGCATCCTGTGGCGCGACGGATCGCAACACAGGCGCAAGGCGATCTTCTTGTTCTCGAACGCGGTCTCAACGAACAGACAGGCAAGCTATATACAGTGATACGCGTCGACGACGTGCGGCGCACGGTGTCGTTTTTTGGATCAACAGCAGGCGAGGGGGGCTGGCGGATCGCGATCGTCAACGCCATCGACGATCTTCAGCGTGAGGGGGCCAACGCATTGTTGAAGGTGCTGGAAGAGCCGCCACGGCACTCCCTGCTGCTCCTCGTCAGCCACTCCCCAGGCCGTGAATTGCCCACCGTCCGCTCGCGATGCCGCCGCCTGCTGCTGCGACCGCTGGCCCCCGACAACGTGGCGCGAGCTCTCGCGGAGGCCGCCGGCAGGAGTGGGAATGAAGCTGAAGTGCGCGAGGCCGCGGAGGCAGCCGAAGGCAGCGTCGGCCGGGCGGTTGCCTTGCTTGACGGCTCAACTCTGGCACTGCGCCAGCGTATTCTCAATCTGTTTGCCCAACTGCCCAATCCTGACCCCCTCGCGCTCCACGCCCTTGGCGATGCCATTGGCGGGACCGATCCCAAAACACTCGAAGCCTTCATGGATCTGGTCAATGGCTGGCTGTCGGCGCGGCTTGTAGAGGGCTCCCAAGGCAAGGCTCAAATGGCGCGCGTGGCCGAGACCTGGGAGAAGGTCAATCATGCCGCGCGGGAGGCCGAAGCTTATAATCTCGAACGGAAGCCTCTGGTGTTTGCGATTTTCGGGGCGCTCGTGGAAGCTGCACGGAACTGATTTGAGGTTCGCTTCTACGGCGTGTTGTGATTGAATTCCGCACGCTCGCACCGCGTCTAAATTCCGGCTGCATCAGAATGGCCGAAACTCGGGGAGGATGTCATGACCCACAAGACCACCCGGCGTCGCTTTCTTGCCGGCGCGACGGCATCCGCCGGCGCCACCGCGTTTCCCACGCCCTCGATTGCACAGGGCGCTCCGCTCAAGATCGGCCTGCTCACGGTGAAAACAGGGCCACTCGCGGCTGGCGGCATTCACTTCGAGGAGGGCATCAGCTCCTTTCTCAAGGATAAGAATTTCACCTTGTCCGGGCGCAAGATCGATCTGATCGTCGCCGATACCGGGGGTAATCCCGCGGGTGCCAAGACCAAGGCACAGGAAGTGGTCGAGCGCGAAAAGGTCGACATCGTGCTTGGACCTTTCGCGGCATTCGAACTGCTGGCTACCGTCGACTATCTGGCACAGGCGAAAATGCCGACGCTTGCGTTTGCCGGCGCCGAAGATGTAACGCAACGAAAAGCGGGCCCTTACCTGACCCGCACATCGTATACATCGGCGCAATGTCTCTATCCGCTCGCCGACTATGTTCTCAACGAAATGAAACTAAAGCGCGCTGCAAGCATGGGCGACGATTTCGCTTTCGGCTACGAGCAGGTCGGCGGCTTCCAGCGTGTCCTGGAGGATCATGGCGGACAGGTCGTAAAAAAACTGTGGTCGCCGCTCAACACTGCGGACTATGCGCCCTATGTCGCCCAGGTTCCGGAATGTGACGTTGTTTGCGAGGTGCTCGCTGGGTCAAACCCACTGAAGTTCACGAAACAGGCGCGAGGTCTCGGGATGAAGCAGCCGCTGGTCGGGGGCGCGACCGTCGCGGACGATACCATCATCGGCGCGCACGACGAGAGCGCCGATGGCCTGATCAATACTAATCCCTATTCGCTCGATCGCGACACTGAGGCAAATAAGCGTTTCATTGCCGTCATGAAAAAGAACTATGGCGACGACGTCCGCATCGGTCACTACGCCGCCTGTTTTTATGCGAACGGCCAGGTGATCGAGGCGTCGCTCGCCAGGACCGGGGGCAAATCCGACAACGCCGATGAGTTCGTCAAGGCACTGCGCGCTGTCACGCTCGCCGATACGCCGCGCGGTCCGCTCAGCTTTGATAACTACGGCAATGCCATCATTGACGTCTACGTGCGTCGGACTGAGAAACAGGGCGTTAAAATGGTCAACAAGACCGTCAAGACCTACAACAAGGTCAGCCAATTCTGGACCAAGGACCCCAAGGAGTTCCTTGCCCGGCCCGTGTTCTCGCGCGACTACCCGCCAATGAAAGGCTAGGCGAAATGCCTTAGTGCCGCGGGGCAGGCCGGCTCGGCATGCGATGAAAGTCGAGGATTTGTTGCGCGGTTGACTGTCGCAGACGATGAAACGCGGGCATCGCCTGATCGACCGCCGCCGGCGAACGACGGTGCCGTTTTGCCGCCAGCACCATGATGCTGCGTGTCGTTTCCCACGACAGACCTATCGCCTTGGCAAATACGAGCAGCGATTCCGCCTGCGTGTCGCGCATATTTTGTTCGATGACCGCCGTCGGCACGTTCGACATGAGCGAAAGTGCCGCAACCATTTCTTCAAATCGGCCAGCCACCGCGAATTCCTGCAATTTGCCGGCGGTCAGTAGGCCGCCCGATGTATTGATTCCACCAACACCTGCGCAGCGGCATAGCTGATTGGCTGCGTCGCGGCGGCCGTGTGGATCTTGCCCGCAACTTCACCGACGACCGTGTCGATTTCTGATCTTGCATATTCGCGTTCGGATTGAAGTTTGGCGCGAACCTTCTCGGATGCTGTTGCAAGCAAGTGGTCGAACAGTTGCGGCGGCAGATCAG
>JANWKN010000157.1 GCA_025451355.1 Pseudolabrys sp.
CGTTGGTGCCGTGACGTGAGGGCGCGCGCGCCGCGGCGCGCCGGCGCGGTGCCGGAGCTTCCTCATCGTCTTCTTCCTCGTCCTCGTACTCGGAATCTTCGCCGTCGAAACGCGGTTCGTGGCGCGGGCTTTGTGCTACCGGCATCGGTGTGCGCGCGCGCACGTCGCCGCGGATCATGCGCCCGATACGCGCCTTCCAACTTAGAAGTGCGTGCACGATCATGCCGAGCCACGCCGAAGCGTGATCGCCGTCGGCTTCGTCTCTTTCGACTTCGTCGCTGTCGACCTCACGCGCGGCCGATTTTTCCGCGCGATCGGGGATGCGTGCAGCGAGCAGCAGCGTTACCACCGTCGCCAGACCGAACAGGATGCACAGGATGAAACGCGTGAAGCCCCCGAGCGGCGAACCGAAAATCCATGCGGGCACGCGCAAAACGACGTCGCCGGCAACGCCGCCAAGCCCCGTCGGAAGCGGCCACGAAACGATATGCGGCAAGGCCGATGCGAATGCGGCCGCGAGGAACGTGGCAACGATCCACAGCAGGCTGCGCCATTTTTCGCCCATTGGCCTGTGTGACACCAGCCGCCAGCCGAGAACCACCTCGGGCACCAGAAGCAGGATCGAAGCGAGCCCAAGCAGCTGCATCGCCAGGTCGGAGAAGATCGCGCCCGGGAAGCCGAGGAGGTTGTGGATGGGCTTCTGCGTGGCATGACTAAGAGAGGGGTCCTGGATGGACCAAGTGGCCAGCGCGATTGCGCCGAGCAGCGCCAGCGAGATCAGCGCGAGGCCGGCAAGCTCGCTCAGCCGACGCCGGATGATGTCGCGAAAATGCTCTGAAACGAAAGCGATGATGTCGAGGCTGCGATCTGCTGCCCGCATATGGTTACATCCCTAACTCAACACGGCGACGAGGCGATGCAGCGCCTCCGCCGTAGCTGCCTTGTCCTGAACCATGGCGACCCGGATATAGCCCTCGCCGGGATTGCTGCCGTCGTTTTGCTCGCGCGCGAGGTAACGTCCCGGCACGACGCGCACGCCGGCCCCGGACCACAATTTCTTGGTGACCATCTCGCTGCTGCCGTGCTTCGAAATGTCCAGCCAGAGAAAAAATCCACCGGCGGGACGCTCATATCCATAGCGACCGCCGACAATCTGATCGGCGAGATCGAATTTTGCGGAATAGAGTTTGCGGTTCTCTTGCACATGCGCTTCGTCGCCGTAGGCGGCGATCGCCACATATTGGGCCGGCGTCGGCACTTGCGGTGCCGCGACGTTACGCAATTCGAGGTAGGGGGCAAGAAATCGTCGGTCGCCGGCGGCGAAGCCGACACGCAAACCCGGCAGGTTCGAACGCTTCGACAGCGAATGAAATACGACCACATTGGCGAAATCGGGTCCGGCAGCTTCCAACATTCCAGCCGGAGCATTACCGCTGTAGATCTCGCAATAACATTCGTCCGCGAAGATGAGGAAGCCAAAACACCGTGCGAGATTTGCGAGTCTGTCGAGATAGGCGCTATCGGCAACGGCGCCCTGCGGGTTCGACGGCGATGCGATATAGCAGGCGACCGTGCGCGCGAGCAGCGCCTCGTCGAGTGCGTCGAGATCAGGCAGGAAACCGCTTTCCCGGGTTGTCGGCAAATAGACCGGCTCGCAGTCCGCGGCCAGCGCGCCCGCGGCATAGGCGGCATAAAACGGATTTGGAATGAGAACCGCCGGCTTGCCGGCGTGGCGAGTCACCCAACGCTTTGCAGCGATCGCTGCCAGAAACAGTCCCTCGCGGGTCCCATTCAGGACCAGCACTTCGCTCTCGGGGTCAATCGGACGCGCAAGGCTGTAACGCCTGCCGAGCCAGGAGGCGACCGCGCGACGAAACGGTTCGATGCCTTTGTTGGCGGGATAACGACCGAAGTCGGCGAGATGCGCATCAAGCGTTGGGCCGACGAAATTCGGAATCGGGTGCTGTGGTTCACCCACTGAGAGATTGATGACGGGCTTGCCAGGTTCGATACCGGCAATCAGTTCGGTCAGTCGCACGAAAGGTGAGCGGGAATCGACCGCCGGAGCAGTAGGGGACGTGGCGTCGCGCTGGGCGGTCATCATGGACATGCGTCAACACAGCGGGCCGAGCCCGCGGCACAGGGTTTCGACACAATAAAGAGGGCGAGGTTAAGACCCGATTAACCATCGGAAATCGGGCACTTTTCGCTCACGGCAGGCCGAAAAGACGGCCAAAAAAGAGAGACCCCGGTCCTTGCGAACCGGGGTCTCGACGGAAGGGACAGTGCCGGGTTTCCGCCCCTACCGCTAGTTTGATCGCTCTACTGCACAGTCTCGCCATGCAGTGCGAGATCGAGACCTTCGCGCTCCACTTCGTCGGACACGCGCAGGCCGATGATCGCATCAAGGATCTTGAGGATGATCAGCGAGACGATGGCATCGTAGACGAATACAATCACAATGCCCTGGATCTGGTTGACCATCTGGGCAGCATTGCCCTCGATCAGGCCGGCGGTGCCGCCATATTGCTCGATAGCGAATACGCCGGTGAGCAGCGCGCCGACGATGCCGCCGACCGCGTGGACACCGAAGCAGTCGAGTGCGTCATCCACACCAAGCATGCGCTTCAATCCGGTCACGCCCCAGTAGCAGAGCACACCCGCCGCGACGCCGATCGCCATAGAGCCGACCGGGCCGACAAAACCCGACGCAGGAGTGATGGCGACGAGGCCGGCAACCGCGCCCGAGCACATGCCGATGACAGTGGGTTTGCCGCGGGCAGCCCATTCAACGAGCATCCAGGTGAAGGCCGCAACAGCAGTGGCGATCTGGGTTACGGTCATCGCCATGCCCGCCTGCATGCCGGCGGTGACGGCCGAGCCGGCGTTGAACCCGAACCAGCCGACCCACAGCAGCGAGGCGCCGATCATGGTGAGCACCATGTTGTGGCCCGGGCCGCTATCCTTGCGTTTGCCGAGGCAGATTGCGCACATCAGGCCAGCAACGCCCGCATTGATATGCACCACCGTGCCGCCGGCGAAGTCGAGCACCTTGAACCAGGCGTCCGAATTGCCGTTGGACATGAAGCCGTCCGATCCCCAGACCCAATGCGCGATCGGTGCGTAGACGAGAATTGACCACAGGCCGATGAACCAGAGCATGGCGGAGAACTTCATGCGCTCAGCGAAAGCGCCGGCAATCAGCGCCGGCGTGATGATCGCGAAGGTCATCTGGAAGCAGAGATAGACCGACTCAGGAATGGTCAGCGCCAGGCCATTTGGGTTGCCAGTGCCGGTCGAGATATCGCTCAGGATGCCTTGCAGGAATGCGCGGCTCGTCCCACCGATAAATGGCCCGCCTGGAGTGAAGGCCAAGCTGTAGGTGATGACTGAATAGATGATCGTCACGAGACACGTGACGGCGAAGCTCGTCATCACCGTGTCGCCGACGTTCTTCTTTCGCACCATGCCTCCGTAGAACAGCCCGAGGCCCGGGATGGTCATCATCAGAACGAGCGCAACTGAAGTGAGCATCCAGGCCGTGTCGCCGGAATTGGGCGTGCACTTTTCAGTTACGGCTTTTTTCGGGTCTGGGTCGGCTGCGCAAGCCGGCGGAGGAGCCGCCGGTGCGGGCGGTGCCGCGGCTGGCGCGGCCGCCGGAGCCTGCGCCTGAGCGTAGGAAGCTTCATAAGTAGCCACGCTCAGAAAGAGGCCGATCAAAATCCCGAAGGCGAGAGCAAAGAGCCCCGCACGGGACGATTTCTTAAACGTCATGGTCTTACTCCTGTCCGTATTGTTAGCGGTGCGGGTACTAGAGCGCCGCGGTATCGGTCTCGCCGGTGCGAATACGCACGGCGTTTTCCAGATTGAAGACGAAGATTTTTCCGTCGCCGATCTGTCCGGTCTTCGCGGCGCCGGTGATTGCGCCGATGACTTTGTCGACTTGCTTGGTGTCTACCGCCACTTCGATCTTGATCTTCGGCAGGAAGCTCACCGCATACTCGGCCCCACGGTAGATTTCCGTGTGCCCTTTTTGACGCCCATAACCTTTGACCTCGGTAACTGTGAGCCCTTGCACGCCGATGGAGGTCAGAGCGTCACGGACCTCGTCGAGCTTGAAGGGTTTAATAACGGCCATGACGATCTTCATGGATTCGATCCCCGCTTGAGCCCGTTTTGTTACGTCACGCAGTGCGGGCGGGTTCACTGAGCCATCGCCCGCAAAGGTCGCTTCGCAGGCACAGCCACAGGGATAGAATCAAACACCGTGCCAAATGCCGGCATTGCCCTTATGTTGTTGATCCAGCATGAGGAACCCGGACGTCCTCCTACCGAGTGAGGTCCGCATTACCGCCGGCGCTTAAAGACGCGCCAATCGCCCTAGGGGCTGCTCAAAAAATAGTCAGCCCTTATTGGAGGGCTTCGCCATGCAGGCTGACGTCGAGACCCATGACCTCGTCCTCCTGACGCACGCGTAAGCCCACCAGCGCGCCAATGACTTTGAGGATGATGAAAGTCATCGCTCCCGACCACACCAGCGTGACCGCGATGCCATAAAGCTGCGTCACCACCTGTTGCGGATTGCCTTCGAGTAGACCCTGCAGGCCGCCCGGCATCTCCGGGCTCGCCGAGATCGCGCCGACGGCAAACACGCCGGCTAGCAAGGTGCCGGTAAATCCACCGACACCATGCACGCCGAAGACGTCGAGCGAGTCGTCATAGCCGAGCTTGAGCTTCAGCCAGGTGCAGGCCCAGAAGCAGATCGCCCCGGCGATGATTCCGATCAGGAGCCCCTGCATCGGCAAAACAAATCCCGATGCCGGCGTGATCGTTCCAAGTCCGGCGACCGCGCCGGAGATCATTCCGAGCACGGACGGTTTGCCGCGCGTCCACCATTCGAGCGCCATCCAGGTGAACGCGCCGGCGCTCGCGGCGAGATGCGTGGACACGATCGCCATCGCGGCGCGCGAGTTTGCGCCCAATGCCGAGCCGCCGTTGAATCCGAACCAGCCGACCCACAGGAGACCGGTGCCGATCACCGCCAGAGTGAGATCGTACGGCGCCAGATTGTCGCTGCCATAGCCACGCCGCGCACCGAGCACGTAAGCTGCAGCCAGTCCGGCGACGCCGGCGTTCAGGTGCACCACCGTGCCGCCGGCGAAATCGATCACGCCAGCGGTACCGAGGAAACCGCCGCCCCACACCCAGTGCGCGATCGGTACATAGACCAGCAGAAGCCAGAACACACAGAACAACAGAAATGCCGAGAAGCGCAGACGATCGGCAACCGAACCCGCGACAAGCGCCACAGTGATAATGGCGAATGTCATCTGGTAGATCATGAAAAGGCTTTCGGGAATGGTCTTTGCAAGGGGTGAGATGTCGTCCATCCTCATTCCTTTGAGAAAAATTCGGTCGAGCGTCCCGATGGCCGCGCCGTCGCCGGTGAACGCGAGGCTGTAACCCACGACCGCCCACAGGATGGAAACCAGAAACGTCGCGGCGAGACTTTGCGCCATCGTTGCGAGCACGTTCTTCTTGCGCACCATGCCGGCGTAAAACAATGCAAGACCCGGGATGGTCATCATCAGCACGAGACCGGTCGCACCGATCATCCAGGCGGTGTCGGCGCCATCGATCTTTGCGTCCTGTGCGAAGGCGGGTGACGCGAGGAACGCCGCGATGGTGGTGGCCGGAGCGAGGCGCAGAAACGCCCGTGTCATGTCATCCCCCAAAATTGCAATTGCATGTTGTTAGAGTGCGTCGACGTCCGTCTCGCCGGTCCGGATGCGCACGGCTTGTTCAACCGGCAAGACAAAGATCTTGCCGTCGCCGATTTGTCCGGTGCGGGCCGAGGTCGCGAGCGCTTCCATGACTCGACTGAGTTGTTCGCTTGCGATCGCAATCTCGAGGCGCAGCTTGGGAAGAAAATTCACCGCGTATTCAGCGCCGCGATAGATTTCCGTATGGCCCTTCTGCCGCCCGTAGCCTTTGACCTCGCCCACGGTCATGCCGTGAATGCCGACGCGTGTGAGCGCTTCGCGCACCTCGTCGAGTTTGAACGGCTTGATGATAGCGATGACCATCTTCATGAGTTGTCTTGCCCCCGCAAAACGAAACGGCCCCAGGAGCCAGGGTGCCGTGAAAACAAAAGCCGCCTGGCCTCGGCCGTGCAGGCTCGGTTGCACAAGCTAACGAGGGGTGCACTAAAGTTTAAGCGGGGTTATTGCTCTACCCACAGGCAGCCGCCGCAAATACAGGCAAAGTGGATCAGCGACACTGACTTATCTCCCCCGATTGGAGGAAACGAGACCCTGCTCCACGATGACACCGGGCAGGACACCGCGAACCCGACGAGCGGTCATTCCCGGCTTGATGCGCGGATCGTAAAGCAAGGTGAGCAGATCGCGGTCGTAGACAGTGAAATAGCCGACCATGCGGTTCTGATTGAGGGTTGTCCAAGGGTTGTGCTGATCGTGGTTCGAAAGACCCAGCGCGTGCAGCAGTTCGTGATAGGCGCAATCGAGGAATACGTCCTCTCCCTTGTCGACGATGATGAAAGAAACCGAATGCACGATCTTTCCATCGGCGGTCGACTTGACGCTCGTCATGCACTGGGGGTCGGTGCGACTGACAAAGTCCCGGGCCACTCTGGCGC
>JANWKN010000158.1 GCA_025451355.1 Pseudolabrys sp.
CCGGCTACGAGCCGTTTACGCCAGCGGATCCAAAAGCACTGCAGGCCTTGATTAAGCCCGGCGACATCTTGTTGATCGAAGGCCGTACTCACATCGCCGGTGTGATCAAATATTTGACCCAGTCTACTTGGTCGCATGCCGCGCTTTACGTCGGGCCGGTCGATGGTCAAATGACGTCGAGCGGTGAGCCTTGCGACCTGGTGGAATCCAATATGGAAGCGGGCATCATCTCCGTCCCGCTATCCACGTATTTTGACTACCATACGCGCATCTGCCGTCCGGTTGGTCTGTCTCCAGAAGACCGTCAGGCCGTCTGCGACTACGCGATCGAGCGCATCGGGCTGCAATACGACCTGAAGAATATCGTCGATCTTGGCCGCTATCTGGTGCCGTTGCCCGTACCGCAGCGCTTCCGGCGCCGCATGATCGCGCTGGGCTCCGGTGATCCGACCAAACTCATCTGCTCGGCGCTCATCGCGCAGGCTTTCGCTGCCATCGGCTATCCGATACTGCCGGCGATCGAACACGTCGAAAGCGCAAAGGCGCGACGGGAAATCTATCGCATTCGAGACAGCTCGCTTTATTGCCCGCGCGACTTTGACATTTCTCCATACTTTGCCGTGATCAAGCCCACGATCGAATTGGGTTTCGACTACAAGACCATTCACTGGTCCACCGAAAGTTCATCTGGCGGGATATGAAATGTTTCGCTTCCACCTCAACGCTTGGCAGCCATGTGAAGGTGTCAGCCTCACGCAACCGTGAGGAGCCTCTGACGCAATCCCCTGCAAAGATGCCAAACGATCACCTTACGGGAGTGATAAATGCGTGGACGAAGTTCAATGCTGGTCGACCGCCGTGTTCTTTTGGGCGCCGCAAGCTTTGCGGCGATAACCACGATTTTGCAGCCGACTCGTTTGTTCGCTCAAGGCAGTTCGCCGACACGGATCGGCATAATTGGGTCAGGCAATATCGGCGGAACGATCGGCGGCCTGTGGGTCAAGAAAGGACATTCCGTATTCTTTTCGTCGCGCCATCCCGACGAGTTAAAGGACATGGTGGCGAAACTCGGCAGCCTTGCGCAGGCCGGGACGGTGGAGCAGGCGGTTGCGTTCGGCGACGTTTTGTTCATTGCCGTGCCGTATGGCGCCATCCCCCAGATCGGCAAAGACTATTCTGCGGCGATGAAGGGAAAGGTGATGCTCGACGCCTGCAATGCAGTGTCTTCGCGCGATGGCGCCATTGCGGACGAAGTCGAGCGAAACGGGATTGGCGTGACCACGCAGAAGTATTTCCCGGGCGTACGCATCGTGCGTGCATTCAACACAATGTCTTACATGGTCTTTGCACGCGAGGCGAACCGACCCGATCCGAAACTTGCGATACCAATTGCCGGGGACGACCCGCAGGCCCTGCAGATTGCGGCTTCGCTCGTGCGCGACGCCGGTTTCGATCCGGTTACCGTGGGAACGCTTGCCGATGCGCGGCGCTTTCAGCGCGGTCAAGCGGGATATGGACAGCAAGTCACGGCCGCTGAGCTGAAGCAGAAACTCTCATTGCCATGACGATGTTGGAACGCTGGCTGGCGCGCGTCATGCCGGCGACGCCGCAGGAGCGCGCGGCGGCGCTGTGGTCTTTCGCCTATTTTTTTGCACTTCTTGCCGGGTATTACGTCCTGCGGCCATTGCGCGATCAGATGGGAATAGCCGGCGGGGTCAAGAACCTGCCGTGGTTGTTCACCGCGACGTTTGTCACGCTGCTTGTTGCGCAGCCTCTTTACGGCGCCTTAGTTTCGAGGCTCCCGCGTGCGCGGTTCATTCCAATCGTCTGTCACTTCTTTGTCGTCAATCTTTTGGTGTTCTGGGCGCTGCTGACGTTCGGCGTAGAAACCGCCGTCGTCGCGCGGGTGTTTTTCGTCTGGGTCAGCGTGTTCAACCTTTTTGCGGTGGCCGTGTTCTGGTCGTTCATGGCCGACCTGTTCAACTCCGAACAAGGCACGCGGCTTTTCGGGTTCATCGGCGCGGGCGGAACGGCCGGCGCGTTGCTGGGTCCGATCATCACGATTTGGCTGTCTGTCCCGCTGGGACCGATAAACCTCATGATCGCGGCGGCGATATTCCTCGAGCTGGCGATTTTTTGCATATACCGCCTCGAACGTACTGCGGTCGTGCTTGCGGGTCCGAAAACGCCAACGGAAAAGATCGGCGGCAGCGCATTCGCGGCCATCCCAGAGCTTGTGCGCTCGCCGTACATTCTGGGCATCGGGGCCTGGGTCGCGCTGCTGTCATATGCCGCGACCATCATTTATTTCGAGCAGGCGCACATCGTTTCGGAAGCAGTCAAGAGTGCGGGCCTTCAGACCCGGATTTTCGCCAGTATCGACCTCGCCGTGAGCCTGCTTACGCTGGTCACGCAGTTGTTGATCACCGGGCAGGTTCTCAAACGCGTGGGCACCGGCATAGCGGCAGCGGCCCTCCCAGCGGTCTATATTGTCGGCTTCGCCGCGTTGGCGTTAATGCCGACACTTATCGTCGTGGTGACCGTTCAGGTCGTGCAACGCTGGATGAACTTTGCGATCGCGAATCCCGCGCGCCAACTCTTCTTCACAGTCGTAACGCGGGAGGAGAAATACAAGGCAAAGAATCTCATTGACGTCGTCGTCTATCGCGGCTCCGACGCGTTATCCGGTTGGATCTTCGACAGCCTGCAAGGATTGGGTCTGAAGCTCGGCACCATTGCGCTCTGCTCCCTGCCGGTTGTGGCGGGGTGGGCGGTGCTCTCGCTGGCGCTGGGACGCGTGCAGGAAAAACGGTCTACGCAACACGAGGTCGTACCTGTGACGGAGGGCAAGCGTGAATACCGGTTTGACACGGCGTGAATTGGTCGCCCTTGCGGGTGCAAGTCTGGTGGCACCTTCCGCGCTGGCGCAAACGGAACCGCTCCTTATGCGCTCGATTCCCAGCAGCGGTGAGCGCGTTCCTGCCGTCGGCCTCGGTACTGCCAGAATTTTCGACAGGGACGATGAGACGACACGTGGCAAGGCGGCCGCTGTCATCCAGGCTTTGGTCGCAAACGGCGGCAGGATTGTCGACACCGCGTCAACTTATGGGGATGCGGAACTCGTGGTGGGCGTAGAAATGGCGAACGCCGGTCTGCGCGACAAGATTTTCATCGCGACCAAGCTCGAGAGTCCCGACGCTGCCGAGCTCAAGCGTTCACTGACTCGCCTGAAGACCACAAAGGTCGACTTGCTGCAATTGCACAACGTAGAGAAACGCAATCAATCGCTGGCCAGATTCAAGGAGTGGAAGGCGCAGGGGATATGCCGCTATGTCGGCATCACATCGACCTTTCATCGCGATTTTCCGGCTGTCGAGGCGGTGCTTCGGCGAGAGAAACCCGATTTCGTACAGATCGACTATTCGCTCGATGTTCGCGACGCCGAAAAGCACATTCTCCCGGCGGCGGCGGACGTCAAAGCAGGTGTGCTGACGGCCCTGCCGTTTGGCCGTGGCCGTCTGTTCAGCGCGGTGCACGGCCAGACGGTGCCCGACTGGGCAAGCGGATTTGCCGAGAGTTGGGGGCAATTCTTCCTGAAGTATCTGCTAGGTGACCCGCGGGTTACGGCGGTCATTCCGGGCACCGGAGATCCGAAGCACATGATCGACAATATCGGTGCAATGCGCGGTCGTCTGCCGGACGAAAAGGAGCGGGCGAAGATGGTTTCGTTCGTTGAAGCGCTTTAGCCGTCAAGGCCTTAAGGCCGGCCGGCGGGCGGAATGCACAAGTGCGCCGCATTCGCCTATTTCCCGCCGTTTTCGCGGCGGAAGGTTTCGGTGCCTTTGACGGGGCGACGTCGACGGAGGGTAGCCATGAAATTTAGTTCGCATGTGTTGGGGCTCGTCGTTGCAAGCATTGCCATGCCCGCGCTGGCGAAGCCCGCCTTTGTCCCATCCACGCTCAACCTGCGCGCTGCGCCGGGCACCGGCAGCGACATCGTCGCCAAGATTCCGGGAGGAAGTTTGGTCGATACGGGCGGTTGCGATGAAGGATGGTGCGAAGTCACCTGGCAGGAAAAGAAAGGGTTTGTCATCCAGAGCGCGCTCGACCTGAGCGGACGTGTACCGCAGCAGCGCGCCGCCGCGCCTCCGGCTCCGGCCTATCGCCAAGGTCTGCAAGGGCCGCAAGGGCCGAGGGGTCCTCAAGTCGTAGAAGGCCCCGACGTCGTCGACGGACCGGTCTACTATGGAGCGCCGCCGCCGGCCGTCGTCTATTACGGTGGGCCCTACTATCGGCCCTATTGGGGCTGGCGCCGGCGCTGGTGGTGATAGGCTTTATATCGGTCTGAGCGACAATAGCGTCACGATCCGGCTTCGGCCGTCACTTTCCTTTGCCTTCGTTTGGCGCCCGCATATTGGACCAGGGATCGGCCCGTTGTGTCTCCCCCTCTTTGCGGTTCCGCTCCATCATGCGCTTGTACTGCTTGTCGAGTGCTTCGGCCTGCAGTTTTTTATCCCGGTCCAAAATTTCTAATGGTTCGCTTTCTTTTCCCTGGGCGAACGCAGGCGCTGTCACTATTCCGAGCATAAAGGCAGTTGCGACGAGTTTTTTCATGGCGATCATCCCGGCATTTTAGCCAAGGCTATCATGCCGTTGGATGCGGCTCAATTGCGATGAAATCTTGCACAATAGATTGTCGGGCTTGGTATATAAGGCCGGAGCAGATACCGCTGGAGGTCTAAAGGTATGTCGCTGTCGCACCAGATTCCGCCACCTGTGGCTTCGAGTCTGCCGCGCAACGACTGGACGCGCGAGGAAGTGCGCTCACTCTTTGCGTTGCCCTTTCCCGAACTGATCTTTCGCGCGGCACAGATCCACCGCGAAAATTTCGATCCTTCTGAAGTTCAGATTTCCACTTTGCTGTCGATTAAAACCGGTGGCTGTCCGGAAGATTGCGCATATTGCCCGCAATCGGCGAAGTTCGAAACCGGCGTGAAGGCTGAAAAGCTGATGGATCTGGAGACGGTGCTCGCAGAAGCCCGCGCCGCTAAGGCTGGCGGAGCATCGCGCTTTTGCATGGGCGCGGCCTGGCGCTCACCCAAAGACCGCGACCTCGATAAAGTCTGCGATATGGTCGAGGGTGTGAAAGCGCTTGGTATGGAGACCTGCGTCACGCTCGGCATGTTGACAGGCGAGCAGGCGCGACAGCTAAAGACCTGCGGTCTCGATTACTACAACCACAACCTTGATACATCGCCGGAATTCTACGGCGAAATCATCACCACGCGCGCCTATCAGGACCGGCTCGACACCCTCGAGCATGTCCGCGCGGCGGGGATCAATGTGTGCTGCGGCGGCATTGTCGGCATGGGTGAAAAGCTTGAAGATCGTGTCGGCATGATCGCAACGCTCGCCAGTCTGGCGACGCATCCGGAAAGCGTACCGATCAACATGCTGGTGCGGGTGGAAGGTACGCCGCTTGCGGATACCGGGACGCTCGAC
>JANWKN010000159.1 GCA_025451355.1 Pseudolabrys sp.
GCCATTTTTAGCTTCTTTGGGTTCAACCTAGGAGGATGGCTCGGCTACCTAATTTCCGGATTCGTCGGCGCATGTTTGCTGATTTGGATCGTTCGGACGGTACGAGGGACGCGTCCGGTTTGACCCGGCTGTTTACTCAGTTTTTAGAGCGCTGGACAAGCGGAAGCCAGAAAGGCAACAGGCGATCAATGTTCGGTTGCTGGAACGGCCCTAGCGCGAACATTCCGCAAAGACCTACACAGCGCGGGACGCTAAGAAGGCGAAGGTCCACGCGGCGGGCCAACTGGCCGGCCGGCTTGCCAGGCTGTCGATCTCCGGTGAGGACGCTCCCGATCTTGTCGCGACCGCGCCGATCACTTCGCGTCGAATCCTTTAGGCCAAAGTAGAGGCCGTGATCGGCATGATCGCGTTTGGGTTCACCCCGATCGTGGCGGTGCTGACGCTCGATGCGGTTTTTGCCGCGTTGTTTGCGGACTCGGGATTCTGTCGGCGGCTGCGGCGGCGACTGCGATCCAGCTTTGCTTCCGTATCGCGCCGCAGCCAATTTCGCCGCAGACAGACGTCGTCGCGTCTTGCGACGTTCGCCGAGGCGTTTTCCTCGATTGCCTGGGCGGCAACGACGGCATTGGCGGCTTCAGCGTCCTGGGCTGCACTCGGCACCGCGGCGATCGCCTTTGGCGTTCTCGGTGCCATCTGGCTGATCAGCCCATCGCGGTCTTAAAGCGCAAGCGCTGCCGTGCGACCAGAATTCCGATCAGAAGCAAATTGAGAATATTAGCGCCGACGCCCGTCGCGAACGCTGGCGCATAATAGGCGAAGTGGTCGTACAGCAAACCGGCGAGCCAACCGCCGAGCGCCATTCCGGCTCCGCTGAACAGAAGCAAAGTGGGAATTCGCCACGACGCTTCGGATGCGGGAAATAATTCGCGCAATGCGAGCACGTAGGCAGGGATGATTCCGGAAAACCCGAGCCCGAAGGCGGCGGCTACGGTGAACAGGCCGACTTCATTCTGGGTCAACAGGAAGGCGGTCATCGATGCCGACTGCCATGCGGAGCCGATCAAAACGGTAGCAATGCCGCCGATCCGGTCGGAGATGGCGCCCCAGATCTGCCGGCTCAGGAACGCAGTCCCGAGCAGCACCGAGAGCATAAGCGCCCCAGCCGAGCGGCTGATCCCGAGGTCGCTGCAGAAAGCGACCAGATGGCCTTGCGGCATCGCCATCGGCACGCAGCACAGAACCGCAGCGGCACAAATCACGCCGAATACCAGATTCGGCGGCCACCCGAGCACGCGTGCCTTTCCGGCGGCGGAATCGTGCGGCGCTGCCGGGAGAATGAGTTCCGGCGGCGCACGGAAATAAATCACCGCCAGCGGAATGATTACGACGACCTCGGCGAGCGCGTACCAAAGCATCGTCTCGCGCCAGCCAAAGTTTGCAATGGCACGCTCGAACATTGGTGGCCACATCGCACCGGCGAGGTAACTGCCGCTCGAGATCAAGGCCAAAGCGGAGCCGCGGCGGCGGTCGAACCACCGGCTCACGTAGATGTACATCGGCGCATTGATGCCGCCGAGGCCGATCAGCCCGATGAAAATCCCGTGGCCGATCCAGAGTGGCCAGGGCGGTCCCAGCGTCGAGATCGCGAGACCAACGGCGATCATCAGCGAGCCGAAAATGACGGTCCATCGGGTGCCGACCTTCTCGGCGATCCGTCCCATCAGGATGCCGCCGACGCCCGAGCCCAGCCAGGCGAGCGCGCTGGCGAGCGCCGGGATCGAGCGCACGCCATCCACCTCGGCAGCAATGTCCTTGAGCGCAACGGCCGTGATCCACGCGGCGCCGAATGCCATCAACATCGTGACGAGCGCCGCGGTGGCGACAGCCCACGAGGCTTTGGTCTCGATCGAGGAAGGCGGGGATTGCAGCATTATAAAGTTCCGGCGCTCACTCTTCTGGCAGCCCGCACAGAATTTGACCACCCACATCGGTGTGGGTCTGCTCTGTCTGTTGCATTGCGCCAAAATGCGCGCGGGCGGCTTTCGCGGAAATTTCCTTTTAGATCCCGCGCCAACTACGAAATTGACCAGAAGCCCCTTCGGTATACCCTTTATCGATAAATCGACGCTTTGCGTCGTGCGGAGCGAGCCTATATGAGTGGGACTGGCGCCCTGGGCGCCGCGCAACAAGGCGATCCATGCCGCTTCGACCGATCAGCCTCGAGGACAAATACGACCTCACCCAGTCGCATATATTCGTGACCGGGTACCAGGCGCTGATCCGTGCCTGCCTGATGCAGAAGGAGCTCGATCGGCGCGCCGGTCTGAATACCGCAGGCTTTGTCACGGGGTACCGCGGATCGCCGCTTGGTGGTCTCGACCAGCAATTTATCCGCGCCGCGCGCCGCCTTGCGGCCGCCGACATCAAATTTCAGCCGGGCATCAACGAAGAACTCGCTGCTACGGCGCTGTGGGGAACCCAGCAGGCCGAACTGCGCGGCGAAGGCAAGTTCAATGGCGTGTTCGGCATGTGGTACGGCAAGGGCCCCGGCGTCGATCGCACCGGCGATGCCTTCCGCCACGCAAATCTCGCCGGCTCATCTAAGCACGGCGGCGTCATCGCGTTGATGGGCGACGACCATACCGCGGAGTCCTCGACCACCGCGCATCAGTCGGAGTTCCATTTCGTCGACGTGATGATGCCGATTCTCAATCCCGCCGGCGTGCAGGAATTCGCCGACTATGCATTGTATGGCTGGGCGATGTCGCGTTTCAGCGGCGCTTGGGCGGCACTCAAGTGCATGCACGAGACGGTGGAATCGACCGGGGTGGTCGACGCGAGTCTTGATCGCATCAACATCATCACACCGGAAGACTTCCGCATGCCGCCGGGCGGCCTGAACATCCGGCTGACCGACACCTTTCTCGGCCAGGAAGCGCGCCTGCACGATTTCAAACGCGACGCCATGCTCGCCTTCGTGCGCGCCAACAAGCTCAACAAGATCATCACGACGGGTGGCCGGGCGCCGAAGATCGGTGTCATTACGACCGGCAAGGCCTATCTCGACGTGAGGCAGGCCTTCGACGAGCTCGGGATCGACGAAATCAAGTGCAACGATCTCGGCCTGCGCGTGTTCAAGATTGCCTGCGTGTGGCCGATCGGCCGTCAGGAGCTTGCCGAGTTCGCGCAGGGCCTCGATCTCATTATCGTTGTCGAAGAAAAGCGTTCGCTGATCGAAGTACAGGTGCGTGAAGAGCTCTACGGCACGGCCAATCAGCCGGTCTGCATCGGCAAGAAAGACGAGCAGGGCAATTGGCTGTTCCCCGTCAAAGGTGCGCTTGACCCCAATGACATCGCGATCTGTATCGGCGAGAGACTGCTGCGTTATGGAAGCAACGATGAGCTTGCGGCCAATGTTGCACGCCTGAAGTCCGCGCAACGCGCGCTGTCGGAAACGACCGACGTCGCCCAGCGCATTCCTTATTTCTGCTCGGGTTGCCCGCATAACACATCGACCCGTGTGCCCGAAGGCAGCCGCGCCTATGCCGGCATCGGCTGCCACTACATGGCGCAGTGGATGGACCGCAAGACGCTGGGCTACACGCAAATGGGCGGCGAAGGCGCCAACTGGATCGGTGAAGCGCCGTTCTCAAATCGCGATCATGTTTTCCAGAATCTCGGCGACGGCACCTACAACCACTCCGGTTATCTGGCGATCCGCGCGGCGATCGCCGCCGGGGTGACGATGACCTACAAGATCCTGTTCAACGACGCAGTCGCGATGACCGGCGGCCAGGCGAATGACGGCGGGCTGACGGTGCCGCAAATTGCCGCGCAGGTCGCCGCCGAAGGGGCAAAGCGAGTCGTCGTCGTGACCGACGAACCCTGGAAATACCCGGGCAATATCGAGTGGCCGCGCGGACTGACCGTGCATCACCGCGACGAGCTCGACACCGTTCAGCGCGAACTGGCGACGGTCCCGGGCGTGAGCGTGCTCATTTACGATCAGACCTGCGCTGCCGAGAAGCGGCGCCGCCGCAAGCGCGGCACGTTTCCGGATCCGGAAAAGCGCGTCGTCATCAACGATCTCGTCTGCGAGGGCTGCGGCGACTGCGGCGTGAAATCGAATTGCGTATCGGTGCAGCCGCTGGAGACCGAGTGGGGCCGCAAGCGCACCATCGACCAATCGAGCTGCAACAAGGACTACTCCTGTCTGAACGGGTTCTGCCCATCATTTGTCACGGTGCACGGGGCGCGGCTGAAGGCAGGCCAGGTGACAGCCGAACCGGACACCTGGCGGGCCTTGCCGGCGCCGACGGTGCCTTTGATCAATCATCCCTACAGCATCATTGTCACCGGCATCGGCGGAACCGGCGTTGTCACCATCGGCGGAATCCTTGGGATGGCCGCGCATCTTGAAGGGAAGGGTGTCGGCGTCATCGATATGGCCGGCCTCGCGCAGAAAGGCGGGGCGGTCTACAGCCACATCCGTATTGCAAACAAGCCGGAAGACATTCACGCCATCCGCGTGGCTGCCGGCGGCGCCGATCTCGTCATCGGTGGCGACGTGGTTGTGGCGGGGACCAAAAAGGTCCTCAGCGCCTTCAAGCCGGGCACAAACGTCGTCATCAACAGCTTCGAATACATGCCCGGCGATTTCACGCGCAATGCCGATTTCTCCCTGCCGCTTGAACGCATCAAGCGCGCGATCGCGACAGCCGCCGGACACGATCTTCGCCATGTCTTGAATGCGACCAAGATCGCAACCGAACTTCTCGGCAAGTCGATCGGCGGCAACATGCTGATGATCGGTTACTGCTATCAGATCGGCGCGCTGCCATTGTCGGCGGAGTCGATCGAGAAGGCGATCGAATTGAACGGCGAGGAAGTGGCGATGAATCTGGCGGCCTTTCGTTATGGCCGCCGCGCGGCCGCCGATCCGGCCGCGATCAATGCGCTGATAAAACCAAAGCCGGAAGCGGTTAACGACGCGCTCACGCTATCGCAATCGTTCGCCGAGACCGTCGACCGTCGCATCGAATTCCTGACCGCCTATCAGAACGCCGCCTATGCACGGCGTTATCGCAACTGGGTCGAGAAGATCCGGACAGTCGAAGCGCAAAAAGCGCCGGGCCGTTGTGGCCTTGCCGAATCGGTCGCTCGGTACCTTTTCAAGCTGATGGCGTACAAAGATGAATACGAAGTCGCGCGCCTCTATACCGATACATCGTTTCTGGACCGCGTGAGGTCGACCTTCGACGGCGAAAAGCTGCGCTATGAATTTCATCTGGCGCCGCCCTTGCTGGCGCGGCGCGACCCCGTAACGGGCGAGCCGAAGAAAATGTCATTCGGCCCGTCGATATTGAAGGTCTTCGCGGCGCTGGCGAAATTCAAATTCCTGCGCGGGACGGCCTTCGATGCTTTCGGCTACACGGCCGAGCGGCAAACTGAACGGCGCCTCATCACTGACTATGAAAAGCTTCTGGGCGAACTCACCGAACACCTGACCCCCAATAACCATCAGCTTGCGGTGGCGTTGGCGATGATCCCGGAAAAGATCCGGGGGTTCGGGCCGGTCAAACAGCGGCATCTGGCCGCTGCAAAAGCGGAAGAAGCGACGCTCCTGGAGCAATTCCGCGCCGGTGCAACGACCTTACTCAGGGCCGCCGAATAGCGCCCGGCGGCGCCGTTATAACCAATTAGATGTCATCGGATACTTGACCGCCTTCGGGTGGTGTTTTCATATCGAGATAACAAGGTCGTCAAAGAAAGACGGCGAGGGGTTTCTGCCACGCTCGCCTGGGCGTGGCCGCACGGGAGGACTGGGCTGTGGCGCCGAATGCCGCCGCTGGTGCGGACACGTTCCCCAAGTTGCTGATCCGCAATGCCCACCTCTATGGGGCGCGGCCGGCCATGCGGCACAAGGACCTCGGCATCTGGCAGACCTGGACGTGGCGCGAGGTGCACGAGGTCGTGCGCGCCTATGCCGTCGGCCTGCACAACCTTGGCGTCAAGCGCGGGGAGACCATCGCCATCGTCGGCGGCAACCGGCCGAAGCTCTATTGGTCGGTGATGGCCGCGCAGGTGCTGGGCGCGATTCCCGTGCCCGTCTACGCCGACGCGGTAGCCGACGAACTGGCCTTTGTGCTCGCCCACGCCGATGTGCGTTTTGCCGCGGTCGAGGACCAGGAGCAGGTCGACAAAATTCAGTCGGTGATGAATCGCGTCCCCAAGCTCGAAATGATGTTCTATGACGAAAAGCGTGGGCTGCGCGATTATGATCACAGCAAACTGCGCGCGATGGATGACGTCATCGCGGATGGCCGCAAAGCCCTCGCAGACCCCGCGGTAGCCGCCTGGCTCGACAAAGAGATTGAATCTGCAAAGGGTTCCGACCCATCGATCATTCTCTATACGTCGGGCACGACCGGCACCTCCAAAGGTGTCGTCCTCACCGGCGAAGGTTCGATCAATGCCGCGTCAGATACGGTGGCCTTCGACAAGCTGACGGAAACGGACGTGGCGCTTGCCTATCTGCCGCTCGCTTGGGTCGGCGACCACTACCTCAATTACGCACAAGGTTTGGTTTCAGGATTTTGCACGGCCTGTCCAGAAAGCCCGGACACGGCCATGGCCGACCTGCGCGAAATCGGGCCAAGTTTCTATTTCGCGCCGCCGCGCACGCTTGAACTGCTGCTCACGCGCGTGATGATCCGCATGGAAGACGCGGGTCTGATGAAGCGGAAATTGTTTCACTATTTCATCGACGTGGCGCGCCGCCATGGCGAGCATATCCTCAATGGCGAGCATGTCCCGCTGAGCGGGCGTCTGCTGTACGCGATCGGCAATGTCCTCGTTTATGGACCGCTCAAGAATGTGCTCGGCTTCTCGCGCGTGCGCGTCGCCTACACCGCCGGCGAGGCGGTCGGACCGGATCTGTTCAGTTTCTATCGATCGATCGGCCTGAACCTTAAGCAGCTCTATGGGCAGACCGAAGCCTTTCTCTATCTGACAGCCCAGCCGGACGGAGAAATCTATTCCGATACGGTCGGGCCGGCCTGTCCCAACGTGGACATTCGCATTTCCGAAAATGGCGAGGTGCAGTTCAAATCGCCGGGCATGTTCTCGTGCTACTTCAAGGACGCCGCCAAGACGGCAGAGGTGATGACGCCGGACGGCTATGTCAAAACCGGCGATGCCGGCTTCTTTGACGAAAAGACCGGCCACCTGAAGATCATCGATCGCACCAAGGACGTTGGGAAACTCAACGACGGGACGATGTTCCCGCCGAAATACATTGAGAACAAGCTCAAGTTTTATCCCAACATCCGCGAAGCGGTGGCGCTTGGCGACAAACACGACTTCGTGACGGTGATGCTCAATATCGATCTCACCGCGGTTGGAAGCTGGGCCGAGCGCAACAACGTCGTCTATGGCTCATACCAAGAGCTCGCCGGCCATCCGCTCGTCTACGACATTCTGGAAAAACATGTTGCCGAGGTGAACCGCTCGCTCGCCGCGGACAAGGTGATGGCCGGTGCACAGGTCAAGAGATTCTTGATCCTGCACAAGGAACTCGACCCGGACGACGGCGAGATCACACGCACCCTGAAGGTTCGGCGCGGGTTCATCGCGGACCGTTATGCGCCGTTGATTAACGCGCTCTACGACGGGTCGAACGAGGCCGACATTTCGACCGAGGTAACCTTCGAGGACGGCCGCAAGGGCACCATCAGTGCGCGCGTGAAAATCCGCGGCATGAAGACCGAACCCATTCCCGCCATGGGGAAGGCGGCATGAGAGCCGCGGGCGGTCCGGATGTTTCGGTCGGTGATGTGCTTTTGTCAGTGGAGGACGTGTCGCTTTCCTTCGGCGGTGTGAGGGCCGTCAGCGGCGTGTCCTTCGACATTCGCAAAGGGGAAATCCGCGCGATCATCGGGCCGAACGGTGCCGGCAAGACCTCGATGCTCAATGTCATCAACGGCTTCTATCATCCGCAAAAAGGCCGGATCACGTTCAAGGGCGAGACGCGGTCGAGAATGCGCCCCCACGACGCCGCTTATGGCGGTATCGCACGCACGTTCCAGAACGTGGCGCTGTTCCGCGGCATGACCGCGCTCGACAACATCATGGCAGGTCGCACACTGAAGATGCATGCCAATTTCTTCTGGCAATTGCTCCGTTATGGCCCGGCGCTGCGCGAAGAGGTAGAGCACCGAAAACGTGTCGAGGAAATCATCGATTTCCTGAAAATCCAGGAGATCCGTCGCGTACCGGTCGGCCGGCTCCCCTATGGTCTGCAGAAGCGGGTGGAACTCGGTCGCGCGCTCGCCATGGAGCCCGAGCTGCTCTTGCTCGACGAGCCGATGGCCGGGATGAACCTCGAAGAAAAAGAGGACATGTCGCGTTTCGTGCTCGACGTGAACGACCACTATGGCACCACGATTGCGCTGATCGAACACGATATGGGTGTGGTGATGGATCTGTCGGATCGCGTTGTGGTGCTTGATCACGGCATCAAGATCGCGGACGGAACGCCCGACGAGGTCAAACGCAATCAGGCGGTGATCGACGCCTATCTCGGCGTGGCGCATTGAGGACGCATGGATCTGCTTTACAAAATCTTCCTCGATCCCTTCGTGCAGATGGGCACGGCGCCCGACCTGCTCGTGCAGACTCTCTGGGAAGGGCTCGTCGCCGGTGTTCTCTATTCGCTTATTGCCCTCGGTTTCGTCCTGATCTTCAAAGCCTCCGGGGTGTTCAATTTTGCGCAAGGCATTATGGTCGTGTTCGCCGCGCTCACCCTTGTGGGCCTGCACGAGCACGGTGTTCCGGCCTACCTGGCGCTCGCGCTGACGATTCTGGTGATGCTCGGCCTCGCCTTCGCCGTCGAACGGCTGATCCTCCGGCCGCTCGTCAATCAGCCTGACATTATCCTATTCATGGCGACGTTCGGCCTGACCTATTTCCTCATCGGGTTTGGCGAGCTGATATTCGGCGGCGAGACGAAGATCATGATCGCCAATCAGCTGGGGCTGCCGCGTGGCGCCATCGACGTCAAATTGGCTGGTGGTTTCGTATCGATTCAGAAAATCGATATCGCGGCGGCGGTCATCGCGTCGCTGATGGTTGCGGGTCTGGCGATATTCTTCCAGCGAACGCGTATCGGCCGTGCGCTGCGCGCAGTTGCCGACAGCCACCGGGCCGCGCTGTCGGTAGGAATTTCGCTCGAGCAGATCTGGGTCATTGTCTGGTTCGCCGCAGGCCTCGTGGCCCTGACCACCGGCATCATGTGGGGCGCGCGATCCGACGTTTCGTTTGCGCTCGATGTGATTGCGCTCAAAGCGCTGCCGGTGCTCATTCTCGGAGGACTGACGTCGATTCCGGGCGCCATAGTCGGCGGGCTGATCATCGGCATTGGCGAGAAGCTGGGTGAATTTTACTGGGGCCCGCTGATGGGAAGCGGCATCGAATCCTGGTTCGCCTACGTCATCGCGCTCATCTTTCTCCTGTTTCGTCCGCAAGGCCTGTTCGGCGAGCGGATTATCGAGCGGATCTGATCATGTTTTACCGCGAGGCCGGTCAATTCAAGACGAACTACGCGGCCGACGTTGCCGTCTTTCCGATCCTGCAGGACCGCATTGGGCTGGGGATCATCCTGTTTATTGCCGCGGTGATCATTCCCTGGTTCGGCAGTTCGTTCCTGATCCAGGCGGTGATGATCCCGTTCCTGATTTTCTCGCTCGCGGCCATCGGACTGAACCTGCTGACCGGCTATACGGGGCTGCTGTCACTCGGAACGGGCGCCTTCATGGGTGTCGGCGCCTATGCCTGTTACAAGCTCACGACTTATTTCCCCAACGTGAACATCATCATCTGGATCGCCGCGTCAGGCTTCTTCTCGGCGGCGATCGGCGTTCTGTTCGGATTGCCCTCGCTGAGGATCAAGGGATTCTATCTGGCGGTGGCGACGCTGGCGGCGCAGTTCTTCCTGTCCTGGTGTTTCATCAGGCAGCCCTGGTTTTACAATTACAATGTATCCGGCGCGATCGAGGTGCCGACGCGCTCGCTGTTCGGCGTGCCGATCACCGGCGCGACGGCAACCGATACGACGCGCTATTTCGTCGTGCTCGGGTTTGTCGTCGTCATGACGTGGGCTGCATCAAATCTCGTGCACGGCCGCATTGGACGGATGTGGATGGCGGTGCGCGACATGGATCTCGCGGCCGAGTTGACCGGCATCCGTCTTCTGCCGACCAAGCTTCTGGCCTTCGCGACGTCGTCGTTTTACTGCGGCGTTGCGGGCGCGCTTCTTGTTTTCCTCTGGTACGGCGGCGCCGAGCCTGCGGTGTTCGATGTCAACCTGAGCTTTTTCATCCTCTTCATGGTTATTATCGGCGGTCTCGGCAGCCTGACCGGTTCGTTCTTTGGCGCCGCCCTGATCTTCATCATGCCGATCGTCCTGCGGTATTTCCCGCCCAAGCTCGGAATTCCAATTCACCCTGCGACAGTTGAGCACATCCAATACATGGTCATTGGTGCGCTGATCATACTCTTTCTGATCGCGGAGCCGGCGGGACTTGCCCGGTTGTGGCAGATTGGCAAGCAGAAATTGAGGGTGTGGCCTTTCCCATACTGAAGAGGCACAATCACGCCCAACACCCCGGAATACGGGGACGGCCGCGGCGCCAAGCCACTGGCCGAGGAACAACAGGCGGCACGGCCGCCTCGATAAACGAGAGGGAGGAAGACAAGATGCGATTGTACCGTGGCCTGCTCGGAACCGCTGTTGCGGTTATCGCCGGGCTGTCGTTCGCGCCGGTTACGGCGAGCGCCGAAGACAGTATTTTCGTTCCATTGCTGTCGTATCGCACCGGACCGTTCGCGGTTTCGGGCGCGCCGATCATGAACGGCATGGCCGACTATCTTAACATGCTCAACGAACGTGACGGTGGCATCGGCGGGGTGAAGATTCTCGTCGAAGAATGCGAGACCGGCTACGACACCAAGAAAGGCGTCGAATGCTATGAGCAGGTGAAATCGAAGAATCCGGTCGTGATCAATCCGTATTCGACCGGCATCACTCTGCAAATCATTCCGAAAGCAGCGGTCGACAAGATTCCGATCCTGTCGATGGCCTACGGCCTCTCCGCTTCCGCAGACGGCACGACCTTCCCATGGATCTTCAATCCGCCGGCGACTTACTGGGACGGCGCTTCGATGTTCATCCGTTACATCGGGGGCAAGGAGGGTGGTCTCGACAAGCTGAAAGGCAAAAAAATCGGACTAATCTACCTCGACGCCCCCTATGGCAAGGAGCCGATCCCGCTGCTCGAAGCGCTCGCGAAGGACTACGGCTTCGAGCTCAAGCTCTATCCGGTTCCAGCGGCCGAAATGCAGAACCAGTCTTCGCAGTGGCTCAACATCCGCCGCGATCGCCCGGACTGGATATACATCCAGGGCTTCGGCACGATGAATCCGACCGCCGTGAAAGAGGCGGTGAAGAACAACTACCCGATGGATCATCTCATCGGTA
>JANWKN010000160.1 GCA_025451355.1 Pseudolabrys sp.
ACCGCATGGATGCGCAGCGTGTAGCGGCGCGCCTGCCGATGCCGGCGCACGCGAACGGGATGGATCTCACCATCGAAATCGACGGAAATCGCCGACGGTTCTCGGTTGCGGCGATAGAGCAAGGCGCGGAAGGGTAAGGACAGCATCAGTTTGCGGGTCCGCGGTGTGTCATCACGCGTGAGAACACGGGATCAACGCTGACCGACAACTTTCAGCACGGCCGTGCGCACGGTGCGCGCGCCGTTGCGCGACAGGACAAAATCGGCAATGCGCGGCGCGATCTCGGCACGGAAGCGTGAGCCGTTGAAAACGCCGTAGTGTCCGACAGCAGGCTGCACATAGTGCACTTTGTGCTCCTGAGGAATGTTCACACACAACGCGTGCGCGGCCTCGGTCTGCCCGACGCTCGATATATCGTCGTTCTCGCCTTCGACCGTCATCAATGCAACGCGCCTGATTGCTGTTGGATTCACCCGACGGCCACGATGCGTCATCTCGCCTTTCGGCAATGCATGACGGATGAACACCGTATCCACGGTCTGCAGATAGAATTCGGCCGCGAGATCCATCACCGCCAGATATTCGTCGTAGAATTCGCGGTGTTTTTGCGCCGAATCGCCGTCGCCTTTGACGAGGTGCAGAAACAGATTGTGATGCGCCTCGATATGGCGATCGAGGTTCATGCTCATGAAGCCGTGCAACTGCAAAAAGCCCGGATAGACATCGCGCATCACGCCGGGATGCGGGAACGGCACCTTGGTGATCACGTGGTTGCGGAACCAGTGGAGCCCCCGCCGCTCGGCCAGATTGTTGACGTCATTGGGATTGATCCGCGTGTCGATTGGACCGCCCATCAAGATCATGGAATGCGGCACGTTGGGGTCGCCGTTCGCTTCCATCAAAGCGACCGCGGCGAGCACCGGCACCGAAGGCTGGCAGACCGCGATCACGTGCACGTCGCCGCCCAGCAGATGCAGAATGGAAATGATGTAGTCGATGTAGTCGTCGAGATCGAAACGCCCTTCGGCCAGCGGCACCATGCGCGCATCGACCCATTCGGTGATGTAGACATCGTGATTGG
Source organism: Pseudolabrys sp. (assembly GCA_025451355.1). GTDB lineage: Bacteria > Pseudomonadota > Alphaproteobacteria > Rhizobiales > Xanthobacteraceae > Pseudolabrys. The sequence goes on from JANWKN010000160.1 coordinate 1,082, forward strand.
GAAGGAAGGTTTCCACCGTGCCGCGCAGAAGCGTCGGGTAGTGGCCCGACATCGGCGCGACGATCAGCAACTTCGGCTGCGGGCGGCGCGGCGCGCGGTCCAAGGCCCGCTCGAAGTGTAGCAGCCGGCAGAAAGGACGCTCCCAGATGCTTTTGATGTTTACGGAGACCTTTTCGCCGCCGACGGTGGTCGAATCGATGCCCCATTCCGGCTTGCGGTAGCGGCGCGTTGAGCGCTCGAACAATTCCATCGTCGCCGCGACTGATTTGCCGTACGCGGTATGCGACAGCGGATTGGCCGGATTCCTGAAGAAAAGCCGCGTGGCGTCTGCGAAAGCCCGCGCCGGATTGAGCGCGGCATGCCCCATCTCGTAGAACCAGTACATGGGCGTTGACAGCAACGCCCCACTCTCGTCGGGAAGCGTTGCCGCCCCGCCGAATTCACCTATTGCCATTGAGTCCCCCGACCCTCGCTGCAGTGCGGCAGACTGTCGTTTTTCTGTCATAGCGTCAACATAGACCTAAGACGTTCGTGCCCGGTTTACAACGCGCACCGAGGCGATAAGTCCAATTAAACACAGGCTTTTCTGACTACTCGCTGGTCTGCAAAAGCGAGCCTTGGACCCGCGCGCTCTGCAGCAGCTTGAAAAAGGCGAATGATGCAGCCGCGAACAGCACAACGTTAAACGCGAAAGCCTGGGCCATCAGATCGGCCCGAAACACATGGTCGGTCACCAGTGCACGCATGCCTTCGAAAACGTAGGTCGGCGGCAAGGCCCAGGCGAAGTACTGCAGCCAGACCGGCAGAATCGCCACCGGATAATAGACGCAGGTCAGCGGCAGGAACAGGAACATGATGGTCCAGGCCATGCTCTCGGCGCCGAGACCGTTCCGCAACAGCAGCCCGGCAACGAAAATCCCGACCGACCAGCTGGTCAGAATGAGATTGGCGAAGAAGGCGGCGAGCGCCAGACCGAGCGCCCAGAGATTGAACCCGAAGAAGGCAATCGCGAGCAGTGACACCGGGATCATGCCGATCGAAAGGCGCACGATGCTCATAACCATCAACGCGAGCAGAAATTCGGCCGGACGCAGCGGCGACATCATGATGTTGCCGAGGTTGCGCGCGTACATTTCCTCGAGAAACGAAATGGAAAACCCGAGCTGACCGCGGAACAGGATATCCCACAGCAGCACCGAACCGATGAACACGCCGCCCGCCTGCGCGAAGAACCCGGCGTTCTGCGAAACGTAGACCTGCAGAAAACCCCACATCAGCATCTGCACGGCCGGCCAATAGATCAGGTCGAGGATGCGCGGCCACGACGAGCGCAAGAGATACCAGTAACGCCGCACCATGGCGGCAACGCGGTTGAACGAGAAGTCCATGCCGGTATCTGTAATGCTGCTCATGCGATTGCGGGATTTCGTTCTGGTTCTCATTGCGCCACCTCGCTCTGCCGCCGTCCGCGCGCGACGTCGAGAAACACCTCTTCCAACGTCTCGCGTCCGTAACGCGCGAGCAGGCGGGCCGGCTTGTCGTCGTCCTCGATGCGGCCTTTCTTCATGATGATGACGCGCTCGCACAGGCGCTCGACTTCACCCATGTTGTGCGACGCGAGCAGCAGCGTCGCGCCCTCCTCGGCGCGATAGCGCTCGAGCCGCGAGCGCACCCAGTCGGCCGTGTCGGGATCGAGCGATGCCGTCGGCTCGTCGAGCAACAACACTTCCGGTTTATTGAGCAACGCCTTGGACAGCGACACGCGCGTCTTCTGTCCGGCCGACAGCTTGCCGGTCGGTCGGTCGAGAAATTCGGTGAGGTCGAGATCGGCTGCGAGCCGCTCGATGCGTTGATCGATGTCCGCCACGGCATAAAGCTGCGCGAAGACGGACAGATTCTGCCGTACCGTCAGGCGCATCGGCATGTCGACGTAAGGGCTCTCGAAATTCATCCGGTGCAGCACGCGATAACGCTGACGCGGCATTTCGGCGCCGAGCACGGTGACCGTGCCGGAGGTCGGCGTCACCAGCCCCATGATCATCGCAATCGTCGTGGTTTTGCCGGCCCCATTGCCGCCGAGAAGGCCCGTGACCGAGCCGGGCGCCAGACGGAACGTAATGCCATCGACCGCGGCCAGGCCTTTGTAGCGTTTGACCAGCTGATCGACCGCGATGGCGGGAGTGTTCTGCGCGTCCATAGGACGAAAGATGTGACGCCGTGCCGCGGGAAGTGCAAGCCCCGCGACGCCGGCCGTTCGTACACGCTACACTGCGGGCATGGCCAATGCGCTTGCCCAACACCACCCCCACCGCAATGTGCGCCTCGACACATTGGTGCGCCTGCGCTGGCTCGCCATCATCGGCCAGTCGACCGCGGTGCTGGTGGTCTACTACGGGCTCGATTTCGACCTGCCGATCTATGCGTGCATTGCCGCGATCATCCTCGCGGCCTGGCTGAACGTCGCCCTGCGCCTGCGCTTCCACATGACGCAGCGCCTAGAACCCGACCGCGCGGCCTGGCTTCTCGCCTTCGATATTGCGGAACTCGCCGTGCTGCTGTTTCTCACCGGCGGATTGCAGAATCCTTTTGCATTCCTGTTTCTCGGACCGGTGCTGTTGTCGGCGACCGCGCTGCCGCCGCGCTTCACTCTGATGCTTGGCGGATTTGCCGTCGCCTGCGCGACGGTGCTGGTGTTCGTGCATTATCCGCTGCCGTGGGACAGCGAGGACCCACTGCAATTGCCGCCGATCTACATGATGGGCGTCTGGATGTGCATTCTGCTGGCGATCGGGTTCATCGGCGTCTATGCATGGCAGATCACCGAGGAGTCGCGCCAGCTCTCCGACGCGCTCGCCGCAACCGAGCTCGTGCTCGCGCGCGAGCAGCATCTGTCGCAGCTCGATGGATTGGCGGCGGCGGCCGCGCATGAGCTCGGCACGCCGCTGTCCACGATCTCAGTCATCGCCCGGGAGCTCGAGCGCGCGATTGCGGCGGATGCGCCGCATGGGGATGACGTGCGGCTCTTGCGCGAGCAGGCCAAGCGCTGCCGCGATATCCTCGCGAAGCTCACAGAGCTGTCGGCGGGCGGCGAGCCGTTTGATCGCATGCGGTTGACCGCCCTCATCGAAGAGGTGGTGGCGCCTCATCGCAATTTCGGCGTCACGATCGACGTGATCACACCCAGCGATCGCGCCGCAGAACCGGTCGGCGCGCGAAATCCGGCCATTCTCTACGGGCTTGGAAATCTGTTGGAAAATGCGATCGATTTCGCGCACGACCGGGTTTTGGTTGATGCGAAGTGGGACGAGGACTCTGTTGCGGTTACGATCAGCGACGATGGTCCGGGATTCGCACCGGAAATACTGACCCGAATTGGTGAACCTTATGTCACCAGCCGCCAGCATCACCTGAACGATACCGGCGAAGAACCTACGGGGCTGGGTCTGGGCTTCTTTATCGCCAAAACGCTGCTCGAGCGCTCGGGTGCCACGTTATCATTTGCAAATCGGGCAATTCCGGAGCGTGGCGCCGTTGTCAGGTTGCATTGGAGCCGCAGTGATTTCGAGCGACCGTTAACATTTGCGGCCGCTTGAGGCCCGGGCGCGCGATCACTATTTATTGCGTGCGAAAAATGCTCCGCGCAGGCTAATATGCGGTAAGATCAGCGCAGATGATGGTGACACCGTGGACGCTTTGACGAGCGAGGCCGCAACCCCGGCGACAAAAGAGAAAATCTCCGGCGAACGATCGCTGTTGATCGTCGAGGACGACTTTTCCTTCCTGCAACGGCTCGCCAAGGCGCTCGAGCAACGCGGCTTTTCCGTAATCACCGCCGAGTCGGTTTCCGACGGCCTGATGCAAGTGGAAAAATCCGCGCCGGCTTACGCAGTCGTCGACATGCGGCTCGGCGACGGCAACGGCCTCGATGTAATTTCTGCGCTCAAGCGCCGCCGCCCGGACGCGCGCGGAATCATTCTGACCGGCTATGGCAATATCGCAACTGCGGTGAATGCCGTGAAGCTGGGCGCCGTCGACTATCTCGCCAAACCCGTCGACGCCGACGACGTCGTCGCTGCGCTGCTCGCATTGGACAACGTCAAGATCGAGCCACCGGAAAATCCGATGTCGGCCGACCGCGTCCGGTGGGAGCACATCCAGCGCATCTACGAACTCTGCGGGCGTAACGTTTCCGAAACCGCGCGCCGGCTCAACATGCACCGTCGGACCCTGCAGCGGATTCTCGCCAAGCGCGCGCCGCGGTAGCCGGCTCACTCCGCGTCCCAGTAAGGCCCGGTGGGATCGGCAAGCGATTGCAAACGCATCGCAGCCGCCCTGGCGAACAGCAACATCATTGACTTTCGTGTGGCCGCCGGCAACTTGTGCTCGGGTGCCTCCCATTTGAATTCCGCACCGAAAGCGTCGGCCACGATCAGTCCGGTATCTGGCGGGAAAATTTCGCACGGCACGTCGATCGCCGTCGCGAAAAACAAACGATCGCAATGCGCGCGATAATCTTGCCACTTCTGGTCAGCACGAAAATCGGCGATCGAGGATTTGACCTCGACAATCCACAACTCGCCTCCCGGATCGAGCGCCACAAGATCGGCGCGGCGACCTGAAGGCAGTGGCAATTCGCTCACCACGCATCGTCCATGCGCATGCAGGAGTCGCGCCGTGCCACGCGCGATCGCCAGCGCGGTCTGCGACTGACGGCCGTCGACGGGCAACTTGAGAGAGTCCGATACGAAGGCCATCAGCCAACCATGCGATTAGATTTTGGCCGGACTTCGGCGCGTTCGGGAAAAGCCTGCGCGAGCGCGGCACGGTTTGCGGTAATCACGCCGCGCTCGGTGATCAAGCCGGTAACGAGACGCGCGGGCGTGACGTCGAAAGCAAAGTTTGCGACCGGAGACTCATCGGGCACGATCTGCACCGTCTCGATACGACCGTCACTCGTTTTGCCGGTTATAGTCGCGACTTCCTGCGCGGCGCGCTGCTCGATGGGAATGTCCGCACCGTCCGCAATTTCGAAATCGATCGACGGTGACGGTGCGGCGACATAGAATGGCACCGCGTTGTCGTAGGCTGCAAGCGCCTTCAGATAAGTGCCGATCTTGTTGCAGACGTCGCCTTGCGCAGTCACGCGGTCGGCGCCGACGATCACCAAGTCGACCATCTTGTGTTGCATCAGATGTCCACCGGTATTGTCCGGGATAACGGTGTGCGGCACGCCGTGATGGCCCAACTCCCAAGCCGTCAGCGCCGCCCCCTGATTGCGCGGCCGCGTCTCGTCGGCGAAGACATGGATTTGCAGCCCTTTATCGTGCGCCGCATAGATCGGCGCGGTCGCCGTTCCCAAATCGACGGTCGCCAGCCAGCCGGCATTGCAATGGGTGAGCACATTGACGGGCTCGCCCTTTTTCTTCTGCGCGGCAATGTCCTCGATGATTTGCAGCCCGTGCGCGCCGATGGCCCGGTTGATGGTGACATCCTCATCGGCGATTTCACCGGCACGCAGGAATGCAGCGTCCGGGCGCTCGTTGCGTGGCCGGTTGCGTACGGCCGCCACCATTTCGTCGAGGGCCCATTTGAGATTGATCGCGGTGGGGCGCGTGGCGGCAAGTGTTGAACAGGCCTTTTCCAGTGCTTCGTCCGATGCATCGGCACGCGAGGCGAGCCAGACGCCATATGCCGCGGTGGTGCCGATGAGCGGCGCACCACGCACCTGCATGGTCCTGATCGCCCGGGCGGCATCTTCGAGAGTGGCAAGCCGCACGGTGACAAAGCGGTGGGGCAATTGCGTTTGGTCGATAATGCCGGCGCTCACGCCGTCACGCTCGATCCAGATGGTACGCATTTGCCTGCCATCGATTTTCATGGCTAAGAGATAACGTTGTTTCCAACTCCACGCAAAGCCGGACCCGGGGGTGAGCATGCATGTCGACTATGAGGTTGAATACAACAACCGGGCCCGGGTGCCCGAGCATGCGGAGATCTTCGCGCGCTGGCAGCGCGAGGGCGCTGCGTACCGCGCGACGGCGTCTAATCCCAAACTTGGGCTCACATACGGCCCGTCGATAAGGCAGACTATCGATCTCTTCCCAGCCAAAGATGACGACAAGGCGCCGCTGGCGCTGTTCATCCACGGCGGCTACTGGCGCTCGCTCGAGCCTTCGATGTTTTCTCAAATGGCGGCGGGCCCGAATGCGCGCGGCGTGACCGTCGCGGTTGCCGGCTATGATCTGTGCCCGCGCGTGTCGATTGCCGACATCATCGAGCAGATGCGCGCGGCGTGTCTGATGCTCTGGCGCAAACGGCGGCAGCGCGTTTTCGTTTACGGACATTCGGCCGGTGGCCATCTCGCCGCCTGCATGGCGGCGACCGATTGGAAAGCGTTCGCTTCCGACGCGCCGGCCGATCTTGTCCCTGCCACGTACGCGATCTCGGGCGTGTTTGAACTCATGCCGCTGGTGCATGTGTCGATGAATCAAGACCTGCGGCTCGACGAAGCTGATGCGCGTCGCGTGTCTCCGCTGCACTGGAACGTTCCGGCCGGGCGGAGCCTTGATGCGGTCGTCGGCGCACTGGAGTCCGACGAGTTTCTGCGCCAGAGCAAGTCGATCGCTGAAGCCTGGCGCCGCGGACCTACCCTCACCCGCTACGAGGAAATCGCCGAAACGAACCACTTCACGGTTGTTGACCCGCTCACCGATCCGAACAGTGCGATGACCGCGCGCGTCGCGGCGTTGGCACAGAGCACCAATAATCTTGCGCTTTAACCGCCAAACCAGTAGCGCTGCGCAAAGGCGATAGTCAGCACCGCTCCGACCGCGACGATCAGCACACGGATGACATTTCGCGGGATGATGCGCGCCACATAGGCTCCAACCAGTCCGCCTCCGATCGTTCCGGCGGCAAGCGCCAGCGTTTGCGGCCACAACACCGCGCCGTGCGTAGCAAAGACCAGAGTGGCAGCCAGTCCATTGAGGCTGGACACGAAATTTTTTGCCACGTTGGCCGACCGATAGTCGCCACCGGTCGCCAGCGAGAACACGCCAAGCATCAGGATACCAACCCCGGCGCCGAAATAACCGCCGTAGAACGAAACCGGCAGCACGACTTTTAGGCTGGCGACGTTGAACGCGATGGGGTGTCCGCGACCCTCCGCGCGCGTACGCAGCCACCGGCTGATCCGCTCGGAATAGGCGAACAACAGCGTGGCAAAGCCGAGCAGCAGCGGCACGATTTGCGCGAACATCCGCTCCGGCGTCAGCAGCAGACACACCGCACCGATGCCGGCGCCGACAATCGATGCAGCGATCAGGCCGAGGAAAGATCGATCGAACGGAGGCAACTGCGAGCGATCGGACAATGCGGCGAGCATCGTGGCTGGCATGATCGAAGCAAGATTGGAAACGGCCGCGAGATGCGGCGGCACGCCGGTCGCGATCAGCGCCGGATAGATAACGACCGCGGCCCCTCCGACCATTGCGGCGATGATTCCAGCAATGACGCCGGCGCCGGCCAGAAAGGCGATCGTAAGAATGTCCATGTGGATGGAAGAATTTGGATTTTCAGTTGCCTTGGCCGGTTTGCGCCGGCCATTCCGCCTTTTGGGCGCAGACTTCAGCTGATCAGAAAAAGGCCTGGATTCCGGTCTGCGCGCGACCCAGGATCAACGCGTGAATATCGTGCGTGCCTTCGTAGGTATTCACGGTCTCAAGGTTCGATAGCACGCGCATCACATGGTATTCCTCGGAGATGCCGTTGCCGCCGTGCATATCGCGCGCAAGTCGCGCGACATCGAGCGCCTTGCCGCAATTGTTGCGCTTCATCAGCGATATCGACGGCGGCGCCGCCTTGCCCGCCTCGAGCATGCGCCCAAGTCGCAACGCGCCGTGCAGGCCAATTGCAATTTCGGTTTGCATATCGGCAAGTTTTTTCTGCACCAGTTGATTGGCCGCGAGCGGACGACCGAACTGCTTGCGCTCGAGTACATATTGGCGTGCCCGGTGCCAACAGAATTCGGCCGCGCCCATGGCGCCCCAGGAAATGCCGTAGCGTGCGTTGTTGAGGCAACCGAACGGTCCGGCCAGACCTTTCACGTTCGGCATCAGATTTTCTTCCGGTACTACGCAGTCTTCCAGCACGATCTCGCCGGTGATGGATGCGCGTAAAGACAATTTGCCTTCGATCTTCGGCGTGGAAAATCCTTTGGCGCCACGCTCGACGAGGAAGCCGCGAATGACATTGTCGAGCTTGGCCCAAACGATCGCGACATCGGCAACCGGCGCGTTGGAGATCCAGGTCTTTGCACCATTGAGCTTGTAGCCGCCAGAAACTCTCTCGGCGCGCGTGACCATCGAACCGGGATCGGATCCGTGATCGGGCTCCGTTAGTCCGAAACAGCCGACGAGCTCTCCGGTCGCAAGCTTCGGCAGATATTTCCGTCGCTGCGCCTCGGTGCCATAGGCATAGATCGGATACATCACCAGCGACGACTGCACCGACATCGAAGAGCGGTATCCGGAATCGACGCGTTCGAGCTCGCGTGTGATCAGTCCATACGACACGTAACCAAGACCTGCGCCGCCATACTCTTCCGGAATGGTGGGCCCAAGCAGACCGAGCTTGCCCATCTCGGGCAGCAGGCTGGCATCGTATTTTTCGTCGCGAAACGCTTGGACCACGCGCGGCATCAGGTAGCTTTCCGCAAACCCGCGCGCGGTGCTGCGCACCATGCGCTCTTCTTCGGAAAGCTCGCCTTCAAGATCGAGCGGGTCTTCCCACACGAACGCTGCGTCTTTCTGCATCGCGGGCATACCACCGCGTTTCTCGGCCGCTTGCGACATGAAGCCTCCCTGGAATTCTTGGCCCCATTATAGACCGTCTGACGGTG
>JANWKN010000161.1 GCA_025451355.1 Pseudolabrys sp.
ATTTGAATGTGACTTGCAGAACCGAAGTGGTGCCGTGTTAGGCCATACCAATCAGCACAGCGATCGCCGCCACGATCAGTACTGCCAGAGAAGCCGCAACCACCGTGAAAAGTTGTTCACGCCGCTCCGCATACGCTCCGGTTTCTGCTTGCTCGGTCCTCTCGACAGCAGCGGCCGTAGGAAAATTCAGTGGCATGGGCGCTCCCGTGAATAGGCATCGCTCTATTGATGCGCAAACACGCCTACGCTGACCCAGGCGCACGAATCGCCCTGACCAACAAGATTATCACCTTTTTGTGCTTGGCCGTTCGGGGTGGCTCAAACCGCAGCGACGTCAACCAACCGCAGCTGGACGCGCTCCTCACCTTGCCAGCGGTCAACCGCGATGTGACCAGCCGCGTGCAGAACGCGACCGCGGTTCTCCAGCAAAGTCCTGCCGAGCGGTTGACTCATCGCCCGAAAGGCAACGGCGTTTACAAATTTTCCGTCGCCGGATCGGAAGCGAGCCCGAATGTGGTTTTCGCCGACAGGATCGGCGTAGACGAGCGTGTGCGCCGGGATCGCCAACAGTGGCTCTGGATTGCCTGCGCCGAATGGTCCCGCCCGTGCAAACAGATCCGCCAGTGAAAAATTGAACGCGCCGGCAGCAACCGCTCCATCGAACAACAGCGCGCTGTCTCGCCGCGCCAATTCCACCGCGTCTCCCAGCGCATCTTCGAGGAATGCGCGGAAGCCCCCGAGTAAATCCTTTTTCAGGGTCACCCCGGCGGCCATTGCGTGACCCCCGCCCTTGAGCAGCAGCCCTTCCTGCACCGCACGTCGAACGGCGAGGCCAAGGTCGACGCCAGCTATTGACCGACCCGAACCAGTGCCGGTGCCACCCGGTTCAAGCGCGATCGCAAATGCCGGGCGGCCAAACCGTTCCTTCAGGCGCGCAGCAACCAGACCGACCACGCCCGGGTGCCAACCTTCCGCAGCAGTAACAACCACCGCACCCTTCTCTTCCAGTCCGAGGGCAGCGAGCGCTTCCGCCTCTGCCTGAGCAACTGTCGCGAGCTCGATCTGCTGACGCTCACGATTCAGCCGATCGAGCTCGGCGGCAATCCGGGCGGCTTCGATCGGATCTTCCTCCAAAAGTAGACGTACGCCGAGATCGGCCCTCCCGATCCGGCCCCCGGCATTGATGCGCGGGCCCAAAAGAAACCCGAGATGCCAGGGTTCTGGGGGGCCGTTCAGGCGAGCCACATCCATCAATGCAGTAGTGCCTGGGTTCTCGCGTCGCCTCAGCGCGATCAAGCCTTTGGCAACAAATGCTCGATTGAGGCCGTGCAGCGGTACGACGTCCGCAACGGTGCCAAGTGCGACAAGATGCAAGAGTGACAGAAGATCAGGCTCCGGTCGCAGGCCAGTCCAAAAATTTCGACGCCGCAACTCACGAGTGACGGCGACCAATGTCAGGAACACCAACCCTGCCGCGGCAAGGTGCCCAAGGCCCGAAAGGTCGTCGGCCCGGTTTGGATCGACCACGGCGACCGCTTCGGGCAGTTTTTCGTCGCTTTGGTGATGATCGATCACCACGGTTTCGACACCGTGTTTTCTGGCCTCAGCAAGCGGCTCGATACTCGTGACCCCGCAATCGACCGTTATCAGCAGCCTCACACCGCGTTCGGCAAAAGAGCGAACCGCCTCGATATTCGGGCCATAACCTTCAAAGATGCGATCAGGAATATGAACGATCGGGTCCAATCCGCAATGTCGCAAGTAGCGGCACAGCAGCGCCGAGGCGGTGGCACCGTCGACGTCGTAGTCGCCGAATATGGCGATGGATTCGCCACGGATAGCGGCGTCGGCAATTCGCGTGGACGCCGCCTCCATATCGGTCAACTTATACGGATCGGGCATCAAATGTTTGATGGTGGGATCCAGAAAGCTCTCAACTTGATCCACATCGACATTCCGACCAGCGAGAACGCGCGCAAGCAATTCGTCTACGCCGTGGCGTTGCGCAATTGACAGCGCTAGCGCCGACCCACGCTCATCAAGTCGTTCGCGCCACGCACGCCCGGTCAAAGAGCGTTCAACGCCGAGAAAGTTGCGGTCCAGATTTTTCAACGACACCGCGGGCACGGCCGCCATAGCAGAATCACCATCGTCTTCGACTGCCGATTGTCGGGAGTCGTTACGCGTTCGCACGAATACGCAGTACTGAACTTTGACCGCGAGGACGGACTGGCCTAGTCGAGATGAAACTTCTCGAATTGCCGGTGCTCAGCCATCACCCGTCGTACCGTTCCGGTAACGGAGCGCATGACAACTGTTTCAGTCTCGATCACATCCTTGCCGAATTTAACCCCACTCAACATGGCGCCACTGGTAACGCCGGTGGCCGCGAAAAGACAGTCGCCCCTCACCATGTCTTCGATCTCGTATTTGCGTCGCGGATCTTTGATACCCATTTGCCGGGTGCGTTCCCGCAGTTGCTCTGTATCGATGATCAGCCTCGTCTGCATCTGACCGCCGATACACCGAAGCGCCGCAGCCGCGAGAACGCCTTCCGGGGCTCCGCCGACGCCAAGATAAATGTCGATACCGGTTTTCGGTTCAGCGCAATGAATCACGCCAGCGACGTCGCCGTCACTGATCAGGCTGACCGCCGCACCGGTTTTGCGCACTGCTGCAATAATGTCGGCGTGCCGCGGGCGATCGAGGAGAATGGCGGTGATCTCAGAAGGTTTGACGCCCTTGGCCTTGGCCAGGCGCATAATATTTTCGTCGGCCGGCGCGTCGAGATCGATAGTTCCCTTGGGATAGCCGGGGCCGATTGCAATCTTCTGCATGTAGCAATCGGGCGCATGCAACAGCGTACCGGCTTCAGCCATTGCGATCGTGGCGATCGCCCCGGGCATGTTTTTAGCGCAGAGCGTCGTGCCTTCGAGGGGATCAACCGCAATATCGACTTTAGGTCCGTTCTTTGTGCCGACCTTTTCGCCGATAAAAAGCATAGGCGCTTCATCAATCTCGCCCTCGCCGATTACGACGGTGCCATCAATCGGCAGCTTGTTGAGTTCGCGGCGCATGGCATCGACCGCGGCCTGATCGGAAGCCTTGTCCTTACCGTGACCGCGAAGGCGCGCCGAGGATACCGCGGCCCGTTCAGTGACGCGCACGATCTCGAGGCTGAGAACGCGTTCCAGCAGAAATTCCGGCTGGACGGTAATGCTCGGCATTTGACGCTCCCCTCAGAGACGCTGGCCTCGTTGTCTGGCCCACTCAGTTTTTTTCGATCCGGATGACCTGTGGTCGTCCTGAGATCACCCTATCGCGCCCCACCGCTGCAAGGGCCTTCCGCACCGCGTCCTCGCTCGTTGCATAAGTAATGAGAATAACGGGGACGGAACCTGCCTTGGTGTCACGGCCAAGGTGCGCCGGGTCATGGCGCTGTACAATGGATTCGAGTGAAATCTCCTGCTCCGCAAGACGTTTGGCGATTGTGGCCGCCGTACCCGGCTTGTCCCGAGCGACCAGCCGGATGTAATAGCCACCTTCATGCCGCTGCATCGGCGCTTTCCGGACATCCGTAAGGCGCGCCGTAGGTCGTCCAAAGGGCGCCGTTCGTACACCCCGCGCGATGTCACCGATGTCAGACAGTACCGCCGACGCGGTGGCAGCCCCGCCTGCTCCGGGTCCGACCAAAGTAAGTGGATTGATGTCCACAGCATCGACCGTGACGGCGTTGGTCACGCCCATCACTTGAGCGATCGCAGAATCCTTGCGCACCATCGTCGGGTGTACGCGCTGCTCTATACCCTTCGGTGTTTTGACAGCTACGCCCAACAGCTTCACGCGGTAGCCAAGCTCATCGGCAGCTGAAAGATCGGCTGGCGTGATCGAGGAAATCCCTTCCACGTAGATCGCGCTTTGATCAACCCTGGTGCCGAATGCGAGGCTCGCCAGGATCGCAAGCTTCTGTGCGGTATCGTGTCCCTCAATATCAAAACTAGGGTCGGACTCGGCATAACCCAACCGTTGAGCTTCCTTCAGGCACGCCTCGAAGGCCATTTTTTCTTGTTCCATCCTCGTGAGGATGTAATTGCAGGTCCCGTTCAGGATGCCGTAGATCCGCTCGAATGAATTGCCGGCCATACCTTCCCGCAACGTTTTGACGATGGGAATGGCGCCACCGACCGACGCCTCAAAATTCAGCGCGACGTGTTTGCTTTCAGCAACCGCAGCAAGCTTGACGCCATGCCGGGCGAGCAACGCCTTGTTTGCGGTCACGACCGACTTGCCCGACGCAAGCGCCGCCTCGACCGCGCCTTTGGCAGGATCCCCGGCGCCGCCGATCAGTTCAACGAAGACGTCAATGTCCGGCTCGCGCGCGAGAGAGAGCGGGTCGGCAAACCATTTCATCTTCCTGAGGTCGATGCCGCGATCCTTGGCACGCGAGCGCGCACACACCGCGACAACTTCGATGGCTCGGCCGCAACGTGCGGTCAGCGCTTCGCGTTGGCGCCCGATCTGAGAGACCAGGGCAGCACCGACCGTGCCCAATCCGGCGACGCCGACTTTTAGAGATGGGTTGCGCATGACCTTATCCGAAAGCCGGTTCCCATTTTTCGGGATCATGCGCTCGGGCTTGCGCCATGAAACGTGCCTGCCCGTTATCAGCGACGCGTAGCAAGCGGAACGACGTTGTGCAGCTGTTCCGGCGCGTGTTCAAGAAACCGGCGGACATTGCGCCCGGCCTGACGGATGCGCTGCTCATTTTCCACCAGTGCAATTCGCACGAAGCCTTCGCCGTATTCGCCGAAGCCAATGCCCGGCGACACCGCGATATCGGCTTTATCGACAAGAAGCTTGGCAAATTCCACGCTGCCGAGTGCCTTGAACGGCTCGGGTATCGGCGCCCAGGCAAACATCGAGGCCCGCGGCGTCGGTACGTGCCATCCGGCGCGAGTGAAACTTTCAACCAGCACGTCGCGCCGACGCCTGTATGTCGTGCGCATCTCTTTGATGCAGTCGTCGGGACCGTTGAGTGCGGCTGTTGCCGCCACCTGTACAGGCGTAAAGGCGCCGTAGTCCAGATATGATTTCACCCGACCCAGCGCTGCGATGATCCGCTCGTTGCCGACGGCGAACCCGATGCGCCAACCCGGCATCGAGAACGTCTTCGACATTGAAGTAAATTCGACCGCAACATCGTTCGCTCCGGGAACCTGCAGCAGCGACGGCGGCGGACTGTCGTCAAAGTAAACTTCCGCATATGCGAGGTCCGACAACACCAGGATCTCGTGCTTCCTGGCGAAAGCGACCAGCTCCTTGTAGAAGTCGAGCGTAGCGACATACGCCGTCGGATTGGCTGGATAGCACACGACAACGGCGGTCGGTTTCGGAATCGAATGCACGACCGCACGCTCGAGGGTATGGAAAAAATTCGGCGTTGGTTCCGATGGAACAGAACGAATGGCGCCACCGGCCATCAGAAAGCCGAAGGCATGGATGGGATAACTCGGGTTCGGAACGAGAATCACGTCGCCGGGCGCCGTAATCGCCTGGGCAACATTGGCAAAGCCTTCCTTCGACCCGAGCGTGGTAACGATTTGTGTGTCGGGAATGAGCTTCACGCCGAAGCGGCGATCGTAGTAGGCCGCCTGCGCCTTCCGAAGGCCGGGAATGCCACGTGAGGCCGAATAACGATCGGTGCGCGGTTTACCCAACGTGTCCTTGAGCTTTTCAATCACGTGCGCGGGCGCCGGCAAATCGGGGTTGCCCATGCCGAGATCGATAATGTCCGCTCCCGCGTTGCGGGCTCGCGCCTTCGCCTTGTTCACCTCTTCGAACACATACGGCGGCAAGCGGAGAATGCGGTAAAACTCATCCATCGGCTGAAACCTTAAAGATCGGCTGCCCCATCCAGCCTGCAATTTACCCGGCTGGTTTTTATCACGGGTTCGCTTTGGCGCCAGCGGTTTGCCCGCTTTCGGCGTTATTTGGCGGCTTTTTCGTCGCTGGTGCAGGTTTCTTGGACGATTGCGTACGCCCTTCCTGACGGTCTCGTACGTTGGTTAGTTCCTTTTCGAGCTTTACCTGATCTTCCTCGGTCATCGGTACCGTGCCGCGGGCGGGCGGCATGTCATGCACTGCCGGGTATTCGTAAGGCGCCGCCGGGCGCGCTGGTGCGCCCGCAGGCAAACCCATATCGGCTGGCAAGCGGTCGACAATGGGTCCGGGCGAGCACCCGGCCAGCCCAGCCACGAGGCCCAAGCGGGCAACCCAAGAAATCCCCTTCAACGCGCGCGCCATGCTCTCCAAGGCCTGCCAGTCCGGACCGGAAATCCATGTAGACTCAATGAATTATAACATAATCCTGATACCCGGCTAATATGGCCGCAGCAAGGTTGGGGGTCTCACCAGGCATAAGCTAAGCGAAACCATGCGCTGAAACGTTGCTTGCAGGAGGACGCGGTCCGGGCCACTTCTGTCATTAGGGGCACGAGTATGGACAAGCCAACCACAGAACCAGCCAAGGTCGGCAACGTCGATGTTGAGGCCTTATCGCGCAATGTCGCCCGCCTCATCGAAGAAGGAGGTAAGGCGCTCGCCGCATACCTGAAGCCGCGCGAGGAAGGCAAGGTCAAGGGCGACAGCGCTGAAGATATCACCGATGTCGTCAAGTCGGTTGGCCGCGTGGCCGAATACTGGATGTCGGACCCTCGTCGCGCGCTTGAGGTGCAGACCAGTTTGGGTCGAGCTTATCTCGATCTGTGGGCCAGCGCAGTTAAGCGCATGGCCGGCGAGCAAACCGAACCGGTTGCCGCACCCGATCCTAGGGACAAACGGTTCGCCGATCCCGAATGGTCGCAGAATCAATTCTTCGATTTTCTGAAGCAGGCTTATTTGCTCGGCTCGCAATGGGCTGACCGGCTCGTCAAAGACGCCGCCGGAATCGATGAGACGACCCGCAAGAAGGCCGAGTTCTACGTCAAGCAAATCGCCAATGCGGTCTCGCCATCGAACTTCGTTCTCACCAATCCCGAATTGCTCCGTGAGACCCTTGCCTCGAATGGCGAAAATCTCGTCCGCGGCATGCATATGCTTTCTGAGGACATCAAGGCTGGGCAAGGCACGTTAAAGATTCGCCAATCCGATCCTTCGATGTTCGATGTTGGCCGTAACCTCGCCGTCACGCCCGGCAAGGTGGTCTTTCAGAATGAGTTGATGCAACTGATCCAGTACGAGGCGACTACTAAGCAGGTTTTGAAAATCCCGCTGCTGATCGTGCCGCCATGGATCAACAAATTCTACATTCTCGATCTGACCCCGGAAAAATCTTTCATTAAATGGTGCGTCGACGAGGGCATCACGGTTTTTGTTTTGTCATGGGTCAACCCCGACGCGAGGCTCGCGAAAAAAAGTTTCGAAGAATATATGCGTGAAGGCGCCATTACAGCTCTCGACGTGGTCGCAAAGGTTACCGGAGAAAAGCAGGTCCATGCCATCGGCTATTGCGTGGGAGGCACGCTGCTTTCGATCACCCTCGCCTATCTTGCCGCGAAAAAACAGAGCCGCGTTAAATCAGCGACGCTATTCGCAGCACAGGTCGATTTCAGCTTTGCCGGCGACCTGCTGGTCTTCGTCGATGAAGAACGCATAAAGCAACTCGAAGCCCACATGAAGGAACAGGGCTACCTCGAGGCCTCGCGAATGGCGAATACCTTCAACATGCTTCGATCCAACGATCTGATCTGGCCCTACATCGTCAACAACTACATGCGCGGCAAGAAGCCGATGCCTTTCGATATCCTGTACTGGAATTCCGATGCCACCCGGATGCCCGCGGGAAACCATTCGTTCTATTTGCGCAACTGCTATCTCGACAACAAACTTTCCAAAGGCAAGATGGAGATTGGCGGGACAAAGCTCGACCTGAAAAAGGTGAAGGTACCGGTCTACAACCTCGCCACCCGCGAAGATCACATTGCGCCTGCAAAGTCGGTGCTGTTCGGATCGCAATTCTTCGGCGGGCCGGTCAAGTATGTACTCGCTGGATCCGGTCACATCGCCGGCGTCGTCAACCCGCCCGGGAAGGCGAAGTACCAGTATTGGACCGGTGGAAAGCCGGCCGGCTCAAATGTCGATGACTGGCTCAAGAGAGCGA
>JANWKN010000162.1 GCA_025451355.1 Pseudolabrys sp.
ACCCCCGGTAACGGACGTCTTGGGTGACTTGCAATCACCGGGCGGCAATCGAACCTTCATCTTTTGTCACTGCAAGCCGTCCAAGGAGTTCACGCGCGAACTGCGAAAGCGAATCGTCGCGCGCGCCCATGATGACGATGCGGTCACCACGACTGGCCAACCTGACCAGCATGTCGCCACAGGCGCGACGGTCCGGAAACGCAAAGGCCTTTCGGCCGCACCGCTGGATTTCGCGAACAATATCGCCGCTGCCGACGCTGCAGTCGACCGTGCCGCCGAAATAGACGGGCTCGGGCATGACCAGAACATCCTCATCACGCAAACCGCTTGCAAAGCAGCTCACCAAGCCATCCCTCATCAAACGAATCGGGCCATAGCCATGCGGCTGGAACATCACCAGCAAGCGGCCGGGGAACGCGTGCAAGGTTTCGAGCGTGGCCGATATCTTGTCGGGGTTGTGAGCAAAATCGTCTACCACGGTTATCTCATTTGCGGTGCCCACGACTTCCAGTCGCCGACGGATGCCGCTGAACTCGTCGAGATTGGCCGCGGCCGCCGCGAGAGGCACGCCGCAAATCTTCGCGGCACTCAGAGCGGCGAGTGCATTGGCGACATTGTGCAGCCCTGGAACTTTCAGGTTTACTTCGACGACCTCACCGGTTTCACGGGCCTTCACGCGGAACGCGATTCCAGCCGGCGATCGAACCGGCGCAGACGCTAGGAGGTTTGCTTGCGCGGAATCTAGACTGTAGGTGATCGCTTGCCCCGGCGGCAAACCGGCCAATAGTGCCGCGGTTTCTGCGTTGTCGAGGTTCAGCACCACCGTCTGCGCCTTGGCTATGAAATCGCGGAAAAGGGTGCGCAGCTCGTCCAGCGACTTATGGTCTAAGGAGATGTTGTTCACGATTGCAACGCGAGGCTCGTAAAGCGCAATCGAGCCATCGCTCTCGTCCAACTCACTGACGAAAACCTCGCCCCCGCCGATCCTGGCACTGGCAAAAGGTGAGCCCTCATCAATGAAGTTTTTCATGTCCGCACCGTTCATGATCGTTGGATTCTTTCCAGCACGGTGCAAAATCCAGCCGAGCATGCCGACCGTGGTGGATTTACCACTCGTGCCGGCGACACCGACGCTCAAGACGGCAGAGTTGAAGAGTTCGGCGAGAAGCCTCGCACGAGTCATGACGGTGGCACCAATACGACGCGCGACTTGCACGTCGGGGACCGTCTCCTCCACAGCGGTGGACGTCACCACGATCTGACTGGCCCGCGTAACGCCACTGCCATCCTGCGGATGAAGCAGCACGCCGCGTGCACGCAGAAAATCAAATCTCTTGGCATTGCGCCCCTGGTCGAGCGCTCGGTCAGAACCCTCAACCAGTCCACCTTTGGCTTGGATGATCAAGGCGAGCGGGGTCATGCCACTACCGCCGACGCCGCAAAAAAAGTAATCTCCAAGTTGGGACATTGGCGAAATCTAGAAGGCTTGCCGATGGGGTGCAATGCGGGCTGGACGATTGGATGAGAAAAGAGAGGTGCAGGATCGGCGTGGTCGCGCCCGCTTCGCGCATGGCTCCGGAGGTTGCCGAGAGAGTGCCGGCCGTAGCCAGATCGCTGTATCCGGACAGGACGCTGGAGATCGTTTTCCACCCGCAGTGCCTCGCAGCGCACGGACATTTTGCCGGCGATGACGAAACGCGCGCACAGGCCTTCCTCGATATCGCCAACGACGAGAGTTACGACGCGGTGTGGTTCGCGCGCGGCGGGTACGGTTCCTGTCGCGTGGTGGAAGCGGTTATGTGTAAGTTGACGGAGCCGTCCAGACGAAAAGCCTACATAGGCTACAGTGATGCCGGTGTTCTGCTTGCTGCCTTGTACCGGAGTGGGTTCGAGACCGTAGCGCATGGCCCCGTGGCGCAGGATATCCTCCGAGACGGGGGTGATGCAGCGGTTGGGCGAGCGCTCGCTTGGATGGTCGATCGCTCGCCGGAGGCATTGGAGCCCACTGTAAGCCGTTTGAAGCTGACAGCAGCATTTAACATGACGGTCCTCAGCCAGTTACTTGGCACGCCGCTACAGCCTGACCTCGACGGACATGTGCTCATGTTGGAAGAGGTGGGGGAGGCAATGTACAGGATCGATAGGTCGCTATTTCACATTACCAGTAACGCCGAAATCAGACGGGTGGCGGGCGTCATGCTTGGCCGTTGCAGCGGCATCATCCCGAACGAACCCGATTTCGGAATGAACGAAGAAGAGATTGCCCGTTACTGGTGTCAGAGGTCCGGGATTCCATGGTTGGGACGCGCTGACATTGGGCATGACACCAACAACAAGATTGTTCCCTTTGGGACAAGCCACGAGCGATGTTGATCGATTCATCAGGGGTGAAAAGCCCTTGCTGTTTTCAGCACTTGTTTTTTACTGAAACGGTCGATTTCGACGAAGGCGACTGGGTTCGGGGGCCGAAGTTGAGTCCGCTTTACCCGCCCCTCCCCCGTGGATTTTGATATCCACCGAGTGCCAGAACGGACATTGCTCACGATGAGCTATCGTTCGGTTTGCGCGTAGTGCGATGATCAAAGTGTGCAGCGAAAGTAGCTAGTTGCCATTTCAGGAAACGACGGAAAATTCGATATTCGATTGTCATTATCTAGTTTTGTACTGAGTTCCTGAGTACCAAGTACCGCTATGTCGGTAGAACACGAAGCAATCAAATGCAGAACGCCACTTTCCTCCTTGCGGCTGTTATTTTGCACGTTCTTGCTTGTCCTCTGATTTGATTGCCTTCAACGATAAAGCCGCCACCAAAAACGTCGGCGTTCCTGGTCAGCGAAATTTTGTTGTTCTTTTTGACGAATACCCGGTTGCAGTTCGAATCATGGTAGTCTAGGTGCCGTTCAAGTCGAATGCGTCAGCAGAAAAGCTGAACACTAAGCAGGCACAAAACAGTATTCCCGCAGTTGATTTAGGCGCCAGCGCTTTCATCTTTTTTTTATGCCGTCGCATGGTTACCCCCACTCGCAGTTGCGGCTACGCCATTCCGGCGCCCGCTAAGTGCCAGAAGCGGATAGCGCGCCTACTCGATCACCTCGTCGGCTGTGGCGACCAGCGACTGCGGAATGGTCAGGCCAAGCGCTTTTGCGGTCTTGAGATTGATAATCAGTTCATACTTGGTAGGCGCCTGCACAGGAAGATCGCCCGGCTTTTCGCCCTTAAGGATGCGATCGACGTAAGCTGCTGCGCGCCGAAAGGGGTCGACCCGATCGGGCCCATAGGAAACCAGGCCGCCGACGGCGACGAAGAAGCGGTACGGATAAATCGCCGGCAACCGGTGGCGGGCTGCGAGCGCAGTGATCAATTGGCGATGACCGACCGCCGATGCGCCCGTCGCTACAATTAGACCGCCATTTGGCGAGCGCGCGAAATCGGCGATGCCGCGCTCGATCTCACCGGCGTCGCGGGAGCCGAGTGGGCTCACCTCCACACCGACCGACGTCGCGCCGGCTTGGATTGCGGCAAATTCGCCGGTTCCGGCTATCGTCACATCGCGTAGCACCGCAGCCCGCGTCATGCGGGGAGCGATCGCTTTGAGCAACTCTAGCCATTTGCCGCTCATGCCGTATTCGAACTGCGTGAACCCAGTCGTATGTCCACCCGGGCGCGCCAGACTATCGACGAAGCCTGCGCCGACCGGATCGACGACACCTGCGAATACAATCGGCACGGTTTGGGTTGCTTGTTGCAACGGCCCCACGGTAGAGGTGTTGCCGGCCAAAATGACATCCGGTGCGAGTGCCACCAATTCCGCTGCATATCTGCGCGTGCGTTCGGCATCGCCCGCGCTCCAGCGGTACTCAATGCGGATGTTACGACCGTCGGTCCAACCCAACTCGTGCAAGCCCTGCGTAAATGCCGAGAGACGGGGCTTCCCGTCCGGATTATCCTCCGCATAGGCCATGAGGACGCCGATGCACCGCATGCGATCGGCCTGTTGCGCATATGTACTGAGCGGCCAAGTGGCCGCAGAACCTAAAATGCCTCCAATGAATTCTCGTCGCCTCATCGCAGCCCCCCGGAGGCTCAGACGCGGCATCTTACACGGTCAATTCGGGAGATTGAAAGCGGGCGCCCCAGCAGCGTTAAATGTCGGGATACTTGGATTTGATCGCGGGGGTCGGTGGCTTCGGCTGCGAGGTCGCTCGTTGCTACTTCGCACATAGCTTGTCGAGCCCCTCGAGCGTCGAACTAATATCCTGAGCTTCTTTCGAACTCGGATCGATGTCCTGTAGGTCACCCATTAATGCAACGTATTCGGGACCAAGTTTCGTAGCCAGTTCGTCCATTTTCCGATTCAGCTCATCGATTCTCTTCAGATCTTTTTTCTGCTCGGCCTCCTCAATCTGGTCACCGAGTTTACCGATATCGCAGTAGGTCTGCGTCTTGGCCTTGTCAGCGCTGATCGTTTTAACGAGCTTTTGCGCGGCCTCCGCTTTGCTCGCCGGGGCAGCCGGCGCAGCTTTTGCAGGTTTTGCAGGTTTGGAAGATTTTGGCGGGTTAGGCGCTTGAGCCTGCGCCAATGCGGGTACGGCGGCGATTGCCAAGGCAGCAACAATCAATTTGAAGTGCATGAACGCGCCCCATTTCTGAGCGTTAAAAGTTTATCAGATTGGAAGGCCCGCGAAAGGGCTGCCACCGACCCTGGCCCAACACGGTTTGCCACCGGCTCGCCGGAATCGGCGCGCCAACGCGGTCATCGGGCTTCGGAAAATTGCGTCAGTTTTTGCACCGGCACAGACACGACATTGGGCGTTCCCCATGCCGTCGAAATTCGCAATACGCCAAATGGCGTTTGGAAAATTTGCGTGACCACGGTGCTAATAACCGCTGCAATCCGACACTCGCAGTCGAACACCGGTGCGCCCGAGGCGCCGTGGTCTACCGCAAAACGATTATCTCCTTCGTACATTTCCAGCAGCGCTGTGCCTGCGAAGCTGCCGTCGGTCGCATATTGCACGAACCGACCACTCACGAGTGCGGCGGGAAACGCCGTTTGCAATTCGAGCACAACCAATTTTTCCGTATCGCCGTCCACCCAGCGCTGGATCCGAGCAGAGATCAGCTTGCTGTCGGCGCCGTCCTTGATATCGAGGGGCTTCCAGTCCTCGGTCGAGAGCCCCATAGCAGTCGCGACGTGCCCGACAGTGACGACATTGGTCGCGGACTGGAACCACGCGGTGCCATGTATGCCGACCACGTCGGGCTTTGCTTTGCGTTGCGCTCCACCTCATCGAAAAATCGCGTGATACCTACGGTCGAATGCGCCAGTTTTGAGAGATCGACGCACCCCGTTTCGGCGCGGGATTGCGCCGAAAGTAAAAGAAGGAACATCAGTACAGAGCAGATTCGTCCGCGCATCTCTTTCCAAGCTGCAAGAAAGGCAGAATCAATAACGCGACAAGAACTGCTTGACGTTTATCCGGTTTTACCGAGCTTCGGAATTACCGCGGACAAGAGTCCACGTCTTGTTTAGGCGCCCGCTCTGGGTCGCAAGCGGACATTGTGATGACGTAGCGCGATGTCCCCTCCCCCTGAAAGCTGACATCAATAGTCGTCGTTTGAGTTTCCGCTTAGCGCCGATGGCGGACAAAAAAAGAAAGCCCTCAGCGGGTGAGCCAACCGAGGGCTTTGGGCGCTGCAGATGATGTAGCCGTTCGAACACTGCAATTTGAATGAAAGGCCCAGATGTTCGGCCTCATTCGATTACTTCGTACGGTGGGCGTCCGCGGCTGCTGAGGCCAAATCGAGTTGGACACAAGTCCAATGGGTTTTTACCGAACAACCTCAATGTCAGCTTTGGCACCTCTGCCTGACGCCTGGATTTCACCGAACGATACCAGACGACGCTGCACCTCGTCCCACAGCACAAGCCGCACGCAGCGAAAGCTTTCGAGCAGGGTCACACGGCCGACCTCGCGCAGCTCCGGGTAGTCACGCAGCACGCGCGGCAACCGGTAATATGGAATGCGGCTGCAAAGGTGGTGAACGTGATGGACGCCGATATTCGCCGTGAACCATCGCAGAACCGCTGGCAAGTCATAATGCGAGCTGCCGTGCAAGGCCGCATCGTGCAGACCCCAATTCCCGTCGCGGTCCCACACCGTGTGCTCAAATTGATGCTGTACATAGAACAGCCACACGCCGGCCGTGGCCGCAAGCAACATGATCGGAAGATGCACGAACAAGAATGCCTTGATACCGATCAGCCACACGAGCGCGGCGACGATTAGGGCGACCCCGAGATTGGTGAGCATAGTACTGGCCCAAGGCTGCCAGCCATTTCGCATAAAACCCACAGGAAGGCGGTGCTGTATGAGAAAAAGGTAGGCCGGTCCGATTCCGAACATGACCAGTGGGTGGCGGTACAGCCGATACTTGAGCCGCCCCCAACGTGAACGAGCCAGATATTCGCGAACGGTCAAAGTATCGACATCGCCGATTCCGCGACGGTCGAGATTGCCGGCTGTCGCATGGTGGATGGCATGGGAGCGACGCCAAAAATCATAAGGCGTCAACGTGAGCGTGCCGATAACGCGGCCGATCCAGTCGTTCGCCTCACGGTTGGCGAAGAAAGTGCCATGGCCGCAGTCGTGCTGGATCATAAACAGGCGAACGAGAAAGCCGGCGGCCGGAATTGCGATGAGGAGCGAGGCCCAGCCATAGCCCAACGAGAAAGTGAACCAGGCTGTGGTCCACAGCATCGCTAACGGCACGAACGTGATTGCCAGTTCGACAATGCTGCGCGCGTGATTGGGCTTGCGATAATTGCCGAGAATCTGTGTCCAACGGCGCGCGTCGACGACCGCCACACCAGTATTGTGTCCAATGCTCAAGATGATGTCCGTGTCCGGCCGTAGCCTTGGGTCAGGATTGATAGCCGATTCGCAGTTTTCTTCTTAGCCGGTCGGCGCGCCGTTGTCGCTTGCACATCGGGACTTTCTTTACCAGACGCAGCACGCGAAGCCTAATCATATTGGGCCTGACGAGCGAGCGTCTCAGCCTCGACCGCTGCTTAAGACGGCTGATCCGGCTTCGTCTTGTTATTTCCAGCCAAAATTTTGGCGCGCTCGCACTGAGTGCATTTTTCTAGACATCCCCCACCCCGAGGGTAGACGGCGCTCAAAGCCCATTACGATGTCCGCTTTACCCCAAAAGGGACATTGGTCGGCGGTTCGGGAAGTGGCCCTTTTTTGTGTTGCCGCGCTACACTGCGTGTTCGGTAGAGGGAGATTGCACTATGGCGAGACAAGAAATCCTCGATCAAATTGAGAAATACGTAAAACCGTTCCGGATTACCAAAGGCAAAGATTTTCGACTGAAAGATTTCGATCCTGGCGACACCTGCGGCCTGAAAATGGACAAGGGCGAGGCAGAAAAGCTGCTGCAGCGCGGCACCGTTTGGGTCGCCGAAGAGCAAGAAATGCTTTACGCGCAAGACCGCTGGTCGCTGTTGCTCATCTTCCAGGCGATGGATGCGGCCGGCAAGGATGGGACGATCAAACATGTAATGTCAGGTGTAAATCCACAAGGCTGCCAGGTCTTCTCGTTCAAGCAGCCATCGCCTGAAGACCTCGACCACGATTTTATGTGGCGCTACGCCAAGTGCCTGCCAGAGCGGGGACGGATCGGTATCTTCAACCGGTCTTACTATGAAGAAGTCCTGGTCGTGCGCGTACACGAGGAGATTCTCAGGCGTCAAAAGCTACCATCGACACTCTTGAGCAAACGCATCTGGGATGAGCGCCTCGCCGACATTGCGCATTTCGAGGACTACCTTACGCGTCAGGGAACTGTCGTCCTAAAGTTCTTTCTCAACGTGTCGCGCAAAGAACAAAAGAAGCGCTTCATGGAGCGACTCGACAAGCCGAATAAGCACTGGAAATTTTCGGCGTCCGATGTCCACGAACGGCAATTCTGGTCCGACTATATGCACGCTTTCGAAGAGGCGATCAGCGCTACCGCTTCGAAAAACGCACCTTGGTATGTCGTTCCGGCCGACAACAAATGGTTCACTCGGCTTTTTGTTGCTGCGGCTATAGTGACCGCTGTCGAAGAGCTAAACCTCTCCTTTCCAAAAATCGATGACAAAAAGAAGAAGGAGTTGGCCGCCGCGCGTGCTGCGCTTGCGCGCGAGTCGTAGAACTATCATCAGCAGCAATGTTTGATACTGCTGTTCCAAAGTAAGGCTACGAGCGGCCGAGAGATTCCATATTGAGGTACGAAAATGTCGACAACAATTTCCATTCTCGGCGGCGTAGGTCTTTTTCTCCTCGGCATGACCGTGATGACCGACGGCCTGAAGGCGCTGGCCGGCTCCGCGCTGCGCACGGTCCTTGCGAAAGCGGCTGCAACGCCGATGCGTGGCGCTTTCTGGGGCGCTATTGCCACTCTTCTCGTGCAGTCCTCCAGCGCAACCACGATGACGACCATCGGCTTGGTGAGCGCTGGCCTCCTGACATTTCCGCAAGGGCTCGGGCTTGTTTTTGGGGCAAATGTCGGCACCACCGGCACCGGCTGGCTCGTTGCACTTATCGGCGTCCGCGTGTCGCTGACCGCAGCCGCACTACCGATGATTTTCGTCGGGGCTTTGGTCAAGTTATTGGGCCGCGGACGCTTGTCAGGCTGCGGCGCGGCGCTCGCTGGATTTGGGCTGGTGCTGTTTGGGCTGACAACGCTTCAGCAAGGGATGGGAGGGCTGGCCGAACGGCTGCACCCCGCAGATTTGCCTGCGGTTCTTGGGGCGCCCGGCGCCGGGTGGTTCTCGGGCATGCTCGGGGTTCTCACTTTGGTGGTCGTCGGCCTTGCAATGACAGCCGTCATGCAATCTTCGACCGCAGCCATCGCCATAACCATGTCCGCGCACTACGCCGGTGCTGTTGGTCTGGACCAGGCCTGCGCGCTCATCATTGGTCAGAACATCGGAACGGCGACAAGTTCGGCGATGGCCGCGATCGGGGCGAGTACGACAGCCAAACGGCTGGCTGTCGCCTACGTCTTCTTCAAGTTGATCGCTGCAGTCATCGCCTTGGCACTCTTTCCTGTCATCACTCCTCTACTCATTCGCGCCTCAAAGACGATCGACGGTGTGACGCTGCTCGCCGGATACCACACCGCGTATAACGTCGTCGGCGTCGCAGTATTGTTGCCGCTGATCGACAAATTCACGCGGCTTGTCGAGCGGATCCTGCCCGAACGAACCTCCCCGCTCACGCGGTGCCTTGATCCCTCGGCACTCGCCTCACCCATTGCTGCTGTGGAAGCTGTGCGACGGACGGTGGCTCGAGCGCTCGAGACCGTCTGCAATTCGGTAAGCGGGTCACTAACAGGGGCAGAGGCCTCCGGTCGTCTGGAGAAGGACGCCACCCCGATCCAAGAGGCCCGCGATGCGCTGAGCAAAGCGCAGGTATTCATGTCGGATGTTGAGGGGCCGCCGGACTCAGAAGGCGAGCAGCGTCGACTGACGAACACTTTGCACGCACTGGACCATGCCTCACGCCTCGCCGACACAGCCATCGGCGGCCTTGAACTGGAAAAATCGAGCGCCGAGTCAGATGATGCGCGTGCGGCTCAGTTATGTGCAGACGCAATGCAGCGTGCATCGTCGATTGCGCATAAAATTGCGGTCTTGCCGGAGGCCCATCCGGTCAGAATTCGAGACGGCTTGGCCAGCGCGATCGGCACCGATGTCGCACCCGATTCAACGGCGCAGGAGTCCATTGCCGAGCTTGAGCGCTGCGCCACTACATTGAGCGAGCTACGCCGCACGCATCGCAGCGCGACACTGAGCGATGTAGCGAAAGGCACATTGACGGCGGATCAAGCAATCGTTCGCGTTGATACCGTGCGAAATCTCGAGGCGCTTACGAACCACGCCTGGCGTTCCGCGGCGCATCTCGTGGGCCTCGGTGATTAGCTATGCGCCAGCCTCTGTCGCGGTCACGGCGCCTCGCAACCGGCCCGTTGAGCGGATGATGAGCTTTTCCATCTCCACCACGAGAAAGAAAACCAGCCCACCTGCCAGCAACCACGGCCAGATCCAAAGCGGGATCGCCTCATTGTCGAACAGACGCTGCAATGGGGGCGCATAGGTAAACAAGAGCTGCAGGATGACGACCGCTCCGATACCGAGCGGCAGGTATTTGTTGCCAAGATGAGCCTTCAACGAAAGTGAAGAGTCGAGCAGGTAGCGGCTGTTCAGCAGATAGAACACCTGCCCAATCGTAATGGCGTTGACCGCGACTGTGCGGGCGAGTGCGTCTGAAGCGTGCTGCGACTTCATCCAGAAGAAGGCCAAAAGCGTAAATGCCAGCAGGGCCAGTCCGACGAAAATAACGCGCCAGATTCCGAAACCGGTGAGGATCGGCCGGTCCGTACTGCGCGGCGGTCGATTCATGACGTCCAACTCATGCGGCTCGAAAGAGATTACGAGACCAAGCGCGACCGAAGTCACCATATTGACCCAGAGAACCTGCGGCGCCGTGATCGGCATGGTGAAGCCGACGAAAATGGCTACCGCAATAACCAGGGCCTGGGCGACGTTGGTCGGCAACATAAACAGGATCGCTTTTTCGATGTTGTTGTAGACCGTGCGGCCTTCCTTTACTGCGGCCGTGATCGAGGCGAAGTTGTCGTCCGCGAGGATCATCTCCGCGGCCTCCTTGGTCACCTCGGTGCCTTTGATGCCCATGGCGACGCCTATGTCAGCCTTTTTCAAAGCTGGCGCGTCGTTTACACCGTCACCCGTCATTGCCACGATCTGCTTGTTCGCCTGGATGGCTTTCACCAGGCGGAGCTTATGTTCCGGGCTTGCACGAGCGAATACGTCGACGTCGCGTACTTTCTCCTGCAACGTTGCGGCGCTCATCTCTTCGATCTCGGTCCCGGTGAGCGCGGTCTTGCCGTCGCCAATCCCGAGCATCTTGGCAATTGCCGCGGCGGTGATCTTATGATCGCCCGTTATCATCGTGACGCGAATGCCGCCGCTGTGGCATTCCTTGACCGCTTCAACAGCCTCCTTGCGGGGTGGGTCCAACAATCCGATCAGGCCAATCAGGACCAGTGTCTTGGGTAGGTCTGCGGCACTGAGACCTTTTTGTACAGCAGGATTTTCCAGCCACGCCAGGGCCAGCACGCGCTCACCCTGAGAGGCAAGCTTGTCCGAAGCCTCTATGAAGTAGTTACGATCGAGCGACGGGGGCGTCCCGTCCGACGTCTGTTGGCGGTCGCAGTGTTGCAGGATCACTTCGGGCGCACCCTTCACCAGAAGCATTTCCTTGCCGGCGGCAGACTTGTGCAGCGTGGCCATGAATTTGTGTTCCGACTCGAACGGAATGACGTCGATACGCGGAGATGCGCCCCGCTCTGTCTCTCGGTCCATGCCGAGCTTGGCCGCGAATGGATAAAGTGCGCCCTCCGTCGGATCCCCCTCCACTTTCCACGTGCCTTCTTGTTGAAAGAGCTCCGCGTCATTGCAGAGCATCGAGACCTGACCCATGAGTCCGAGCACAGAATCTTTTTTGACCGGCTGCCCATCCTTTTTAATCTCGCCCTCCGGGGCATAGCCATTACCGGTTATCTGATACGTCGATTCCGCAGTGACGGCGGAGACGACCATCATCTCCATAAGCGTCAGCGTGCCGGTTTTGTCGGAGCAGATGCGAGATACCGCGCCGAGCGTTTCCACGGCGGGTAGCCGCCGTATGATCGCACGGCGCTGCGCCATTCGCTGCACACCGATTGCCAATGTGATCGTGATAAGCGCAGGCAAGCCTTCAGGAATCATTGAAACAGCAATGCCGACGACAGCCTGAAAGAGCTCAACGAATTCGATGCCCTTCACCCACTTGCCATATGCGAACACCAATACGCCCACGATCGCGACGACAGCGGTGATGGCATAACCAAACTTTTTGATCTGGCGCAGAAGCGGAGTTTCAAGCGCGCTGACACCGGTGAGAAGCTGGTTGATCCGGCCGAGCTCGGTATCACTTCCGGTCGCAACAACCAGGCCTGTCGCGCGACCGGATACGACCATCGTGCCGGAAAAGGCCATGCTTTCACGATCGCCGACCGTTGCGTTTGCCGAGACAGCGTCGGCGCTCTTTTCCGCCGGCACAGACTCGCCAGTGAGGGCCGCCTCTTCCGTCCGGAAGTTTTTGGCGTCCGCCAGGCGGAGATCGGCCGGCACCTTGTCACCTGATTCAAGCAACACAACATCCCCCGGCACGAGCTCTTCGGCTGAGATTATCCGCGTCTCACCGTCGCGGATGGTTCGCGCCTCTGCCGACAACATATTTCGGATTGAATCCAGAGCCTTCTCGGCCTTGCCCTCCTGCACGAAACCCAACAATGCGTTGAGAATGACGACGCCAAAGATGATTGAGGCGTCTACCCAAAGATTCAGCATGAGTTTGATAAAGCCGGCACCAAGCAAAACAAAAACCAAAATATTGTTGAATTGAGAGAGGAAGCGCATGAATGGCCCGCGCTTTTTTCCCTCCGGCAAACGGTTTGGACCATACTTTTCAAGCCGGCTCGATGCTTCAGACGCACCGAGACCTTTCTCCATGCTGGTGCCATGCCTCTGCACGACCTCGCCGACGGGCATTGCGTACCAGGCCACGATCTCGTTGGCCGTGTCCGCATTCGTTGGTGCGGTCATGATTGGGCCCCGTATGCTTCTTGGTCCGTCCTGAAGAACAAAGCGCGTGGACGCTATGCTGCACGTCCTGAAAACAGCCACAAAACAATCAGCCGAGGGTAACAGGTCTGAATCTAACGGACGTATTGGACCGAGGTCCAACATCGTCCAAGGACATTGGCGCCTCTATTCCATCACCTCGTCGGCGCGTGCGAGCACCGATTGCGGAACGGTGATGCCAAGCGCTTCGCGGTCTTGAGATTGATGACCAGCTCGAATTTTGTCGGCGCCTTCACCGGCATGTCGGCGGGCTTTTCGCCCTTGAGGATGCGATCGACATACCCCGCAGCCCTCCGTTGCGGATCGTTGGTAATTGGGCCCGTATGAGATCAAGCCGCCGTATACGGCGTAATAGCGGTAGGGATACACCGTAATTTATAGCGAGCGGCGAGACTGATTATGAGCTCCCGACGAGCCGCCGCGCCGCCCGGGGTTACGATCACGCCGCCATTCCCCGAACGTGCGAACGCCGCAACCTCACGCTCGATTTCATCTGTATCGCGCACATTCGACGGCGTGAGTTCGATGCCAAGGGATTGCGCCACCGATCGAATGGCGCCGAATTGCCCAACGCCTGCCGCAGTGGTGGGGTCGCGAAACACCAATGCTCGTGTGACGTTGGGAGCAATTTGCTTGAGCAATTCAGCCCATTTTCCACTCATGCTATATTCGAAATTCAAGAAGCCGGTGATGTTGCCGGCTGGGTGCGCCATGCTCTGTACAAAGCCCGCACCAACCGGATCTGGAACGTTCACGAACACAATCGGGATGGTACGAGTGGCTTGTTGCAGCGGCGCAACTGTCACGCTGCCGACGCTTACGATTACGTCGGGGGTGAGCGCGACCAATTCCGCCGCGTAGCGGCGAAGGTGCTCGAGATCGCGCCCAACATTCCGAGTTTCAATCTTGACATTGCGGCCAACCGCCCATCCCAACTGTTCAAGGGTTTGCGCGAAGACCGCTTCCCGTGTTTTCGCCTCAGGATCGTCAGGCCCAAGGATGTCGAGCATGCCCACAACGCGTGCGCGCTCGGTCGGTTGTGCCTTCGATGCAATCGGCCACCCTGCCGCACAGCCAAGGATAGCCAGAAATTCCCGGCGTCT
>JANWKN010000163.1 GCA_025451355.1 Pseudolabrys sp.
GGCGTGAACGCGCCGGCATCGCCGCAACCGTGATTTCCTATCGCGGCCGTTCGGCGATCCGCGAGGTCGGCAAGGCCTTCGGTCTTTCCGAGGACACTATCGGCGCATTGTCGTCTTCTATCTGGGGCGGCGGCGCCGGTTCGGTATCGAAAGATGCTGTCACCCGCACCGGTCTCGATCCGCAAAGTCGACGCATGCGCCAGATCCTCACTCTCGCGAAGGAAATCAATGGCTTCCCACGCCATCTCTCCCAACATGTCGGTGGCTTTGTCATGACCCGCAGCCGACTCGACGAAGTCATGCCGATCGGCAATGCGGCGATGGATGACCGTACCTTCGTCGAATGGGACAAGGATGATCTCGATGCCCTTGGCATTCTGAAAATCGATGTCCTCGGTCTCGGCATGCTGTCTTGCCTACGCAAGGCGCTTGATCTGGTGGATGAGCACTATGGCGAGCGCTACACGCTTGCCACCATCCCGCCCGAGGACCCCGCCGTTTACCACATGCTGTGCCGCGCGGATTCGCTCGGTGTGTTCCAGGTGGAAAGCCGCGCGCAGATGACCATGTTGCCGCGACTTGCGCCGAGAAGTTTTTATGACCTCGTAATCGAAGTGGCGATCGTGCGACCAGGACCGATCCAGGGCGACATGGTGCATCCCTATTTACGCCGCCGACGCGGACAGGAGCCGATCTCCTATCCGTCAAAGGAATTGGAAGCTGTTCTATCGAAGACCCTGGGTGTACCGCTGTTCCAGGAGCAAGCGATGAAGATTGCCATTGTCGCCGCAGGCTTCACGCCATCGGAGGCCGACCGGCTGCGCCGCGCCATGGCGACCTTCAAGCGTGTCGGCACCATCGGCACTTTCCAGCGCAAGATGATCGACGGGATGCTAGCCAATGGCTACGAACGCGAATTCGCGGAGCGCTGCTTCCAGCAGATCGAAGGTTTCGGCGAATACGGTTTTCCGGAAAGCCACGCGGCGAGCTTCGCGCTCCTAGTTTATGCTTCGGCCTGGCTCAAATGCCGCTATCCGGATGCCTTTGCCGCGGCACTGCTGAACGCGCAGCCGATGGGTTTTTACGCCCCAGCACAGATCGTGCGTGATGCGCGGGAACATGGCGTTGAAGTGCGACCGCCTGATATCAATCATTCGTGCTGGGATTCGACGCTCGAACCGGGCCCCCGTGCAGCCGAACGTCTGCATGAACTGCATCGCGAGATGCGGGACGACATCCACACAATGCACGCGGTGCGTCTTGGCCTGCGCGAGATCAAAGGGCTGAGCGAGGAAGACGGTAAATTGATCGTTGAACGGCGGATGCGATCATCATCGTCGGACGAGTCGAAAATTTCCATCGCCTACGACTCCATGCGCGATGTCTGGTTGCGCACCGGGTTTTCTCTGCGCGTTCTGGAAAGACTGGCCGATGCGGATGCTTTCGGCTCGCTCGGTCTTACTCGCCGTGAAGCACTTTGGGCAGCCAAAGCGCTGGGCCGTGTCGGAGATCGTGACAACGATCTGCCGTTGTTCACCAGCCGCGGCGGCGCACCGGCACGCATTGTCTCGCAAGAGCCCGAAGTACGCCTGCCACCTATGCCGATCGGCGAAGAAGTCATCAATGATTACCGTTTCCTACACTTGTCGCTGCGCGCACATCCGGCGCAATTCCTGCGGCCCGACCTGGATGCCCGCGGCATCAAACAAAATGACGCCTTGCGCCGCACCCCTTCAGGCATGCGCGCCCGCATTTCGGGGCTTGTCACCTGCCGGCAAAG
The DNA here is from genome assembly GCA_025451355.1 of Pseudolabrys sp. GTDB lineage: Bacteria > Pseudomonadota > Alphaproteobacteria > Rhizobiales > Xanthobacteraceae > Pseudolabrys. The sequence goes on from JANWKN010000163.1 coordinate 1,781, forward strand.
GCCCGGCTCGGCCAATGGCGTCGTATTCATGACGATCGAAGATGAAACAGCGGTCGCCAACGTGATCGTATGGCCGAAAGTATTTGAACGCTTGCGGCCGATCGTCCTGAGCGCGCGTTACGTGGCGGTTATCGGTGTTGTGCAGGAGGAAAGCGGTGTCATCCATGTCGTCGCCGACCAGCTGGAGGATCTCACGCATTTTCTCGCGCGGCTGGCCGAACACGGCGCGGACATTGACGGACTGGCTCGCTGCGACGAAGTGCGCCGGCCCATCGAAGAACAACGTGAAGCGCGAATTGCCGGCGGCCGCCATAACCGTCTTGTCCAGCTCATGCGCGAAATGCCTGAGCTTGCGGGGGATCTCGGTGTCTCCGCACGCGGCTCGGCGCATGCGCCGGCGCGGCGTGCGCGCATCAACTGAAAACGACTCAACCTACATCGGCGGCGCCACGCCGCGTCCGACATTGACGCGCGCCGTCATCAGGGTGCCGTCGGCCTGTCGGGTTGCCGCCGGAATATAGATGCTGGCGCCCGGTTTCAGCTCTTCTCTATTGCCAGGCATGTAGCTCACGATCACCGTCTGAGGCGTGACATCGATTTTCTTGGAGCCTTCTTTGTAGTTGAGCGTCAGGGTCGTGCCTTCCTCGCTCATAACAGTTCCGGTCGTGGTACTTTTTCCCATGCTATTGACCGTTCCATTCGTCATCGTGCTTTGCGGTTTGTAGTCGTAAGGCCTGTCGCCTTCGCCGGTCCCGCGCATTTCCTCTGGAAAAATGTGAACTTCGACGGCCTTCCAGGTGCCGTCCGGCTGCGGCATAGCCGTCGATCCGACGAATGAATTCGGCTTGATGTCGGCGAGCGACGCTTTTACAAGCGCGACAACCTTGCCTTCGTCGGCCAGTTTTATCTTCAGCGTATCCCCTTCCCTCGATTTGACGGACATCATGGCTCCGTCAATCTGCTCGATCGTGCCACGCACACGCAACGGCTTGTCCTGCGCAAATGCCGTGGCAGGAGCCAACAGAACAGCGCATGTCGCGCCAATTATCGTCAGTGCTTTCACGCGACTCCTCCTCTTCTAACAACTGCGCCGCCTCAGGCGGCGGCGCGGTAACAATGAAAAACGATATCGACGCACCTCACATCGCGGGCGTCAGGCTGCGGCCAACATAGAGCGTCTTGGCAAGAATCGAGCCGTCAGGTTGCTTGTCGGACGCCATGATGATGATCTGAGCACCCGGCTTGAGCTCATCTTTGTTACCCGGCGCAACCGCGGTGATCGCCGTCGCCGGCGTGACGATAATTTTCTTTTCACCTTCCTTATATCTCACCATGATCGCCTGACCGTCTTTGTCAGTAACATTGCTTTCGACATAGGCGTTCGTCATCGTGCTTCCGGGCTTTGCATCCCAACCGAAGTGGCGATCGGCGACGACGCCGCGCTGCGCGGGTAAGAAGATGTGAACCGAAAACGCCTCGATGCTTCCGTCCGGCCGCGGCATGCCAGCAACGCCGATAAAACTATCGTTCTTGACGTCAGCAAGCGAAGCTTTGACCAGCGCGGCCACCCGCGCATCGTCGGCAACCTTGACGTCGAGCATTGAGCCATCGCGCATCTTCAATGAGAGCGTGCTGCCATCGGCCTTCTCGATCTGGCCGCGGATACGAGCCGGCTGTTGCGCGGAGACAGCTGTCGTGAAGAGCAAAGCAATTACGGCGGCACCGAGCGCCCGCCACGTCATATTCAGGTTGAACATTATAATTTCCTCCCCGCTTCCGGTTACGGCACAAAAGATGGCCTCAATCAGGCGGATAACCCCGATATAGTGGCCTTATTCCGCGCGTCGGTACGCTCACGTTTTCTTGAGGAGATCGGCCTCGACCAACGCGCGCAGTTCCGGCGTTACCTCTGGTCTAATTCCGAACCAGAGCTCAAAACCACGAACCGCCTGGTGCAATAACATGCCGAGTCCGTCGGCCGAACGCAGTCCACGCGCGCGGGCCGAGGCCAGCAGTCCTGTTACCAGCGGCGCATAGACAATATCTACTACTACCATTGATGCAGGGCAGCGCAGATTAAAATCGAGCGGTGGCTGACCGACCATGCCTAGCGTCGTCGTATTGACAAGCAGTCCCGCGTCCCCAAGCAGCCCCGTCGTTTCATCCCAGCCGGCAACCTGCACGGCCGAGCCGAATTTATTGCGTAGGGCCTGGGCCTTTTCCTTCGTTCGGTTGATGACGTAGATTCGCCCGACCTCGCGTGTAACCAGCGCGTAGACAACCGCGCGCGCTCCACCACCTGCCCCGAGCACTACCGCAGTAGAGAGGCCACGATCCCAGCCGGGGGTAACAGCATCGAGATTTGCTAGAAAGCCTTCGACGTCAGTATTGGTCGAGCGAAGCCTGCCATCCTTGTACCAGAGCGCGTTGGCAGCGCCGACCGCGCGCGCCCGTTCGTCCGGCTCGGACAATTTTAGCGCCGGCTCTTTATGCGGCACCGTAATATTGGCGCCGATATACCCGTGCTCGTGCAGGTGAGTGACGAACTCAGCGAATTTATCGGGTGGCACGGCCTCGCGCCGATATTCGGCATCGAGTTTATGCTGCTTGATCCAGTAGTTGTGGATGAGCGGGGAACGCGAATGGCCCGCGGGCCAAGCAATGACGCAAACCGCTTTCTGTTCTTTACCCATTACTCGACTACGTTATGTTGCGGCGTCCGGTGCATTTAGTCCGGACCGCGGGACCCGTCAACGTTTGTCGGTTTATCCACTTCCGCGGCGTTTTGTGCCTTTTGGAACGATCATGAAAGCTGTTTTCCTGGACTGCAACGACCAGTTGGCACCCGTGTGGGCGCGAGTTGTGCGCCCGGACGATCCGCCGATTGATGTCAACCGTAAGGCATTTGCGCGCGACGAACTGCCAAAAATTATCGGCGGCTACGAGATCGCAATCGATGACCATTCCTACATGCCTACACCGCTCGTAGCGCAATGCCCTGAGCTCAAGCACATCGTCTTCCTCGGCACCGGGCCGGCCAGCTACATGAATGTCGGCGAGTTAAACGAGCGTGGCATAAAGGTTCACATCATTAAGGGTTACGGAGACACCGCGGTTGCCGAGCATACGATTGCGCTGCTGTGGGCCTGTGCCCGCGATCTCGCACGCATGGATCGAGAGGTGCGTAGCGGAGTCTGGACACCGCATGAAGGAGTGCAACTTCTTGGCAAGACGTTGGGGGTGATCGGGCTCGGCGGTATCGGCCGCGAAGTCGCGCGCATCGGCAAAGGCATGGGAATGAACGTTGTCGGCTGGAATCGCACCAAGCAAGGCGAGATTGACGTGCCGTTGGTCGACATCGATACGCTGCTCTCTCGCGCCGACGTCGTATCGATGAATTTGACTCTCGGCGACGAGACGCGCGGCTTCCTTTCCGCCGACCGAATTGCCCGGATGAAGAAGGGGGTCATATATGTCAATACTGCGCGCGGCGCCTTGGCGGACGAGGCCGCACTGATTGCCGCGCTGAAATGCGGCCACATACGTCACGCAGGGCTTGATGTGTTTCACAACGAGCCGCTCCCGGCAGATCATCCTATCGCGAAGCTCGAGAATGTGACGCTGTCGGCGCACGCGGCGTTCCGCACGCCGGAGGCTTCCGAAACGCTGCTACGTCGCGCGATCGATATCGTTAAGCGAATTAGTGCCTGAATTTCGCGGCACGCGGACGTATCGCGAGCGGAAGCCCTCATTGACCTGTTCGCGTTCGCGGTCACAATAAGAAAAAAGACGGCGCTCGGTCAAAAACGCGCGCCAACAGCGGGGAGGATAAGTGAAACCGGCGCCATTTGCATACAAAAAGGTGCGGACGCTTAAGGAAGCGGTAGCGCTCCTTGCCAAGCACAAGGACAACGCGCGGCTGCTGGCGGGGGGACAAAGCCTGATTGCGACCCTCAACATGCGCCTTTCGGCGCCAGCCTTGCTGATCGACATCAATGGCATCAGGGGGCTCGACGGCATCACAAAGAAAGGCAAATTTGTCGAGGTCGGTGCGCTCGCGCGTCATGCGCAAGTTGAAAGGTCCGACGTCATTGCTCGGTACGCACCGCTGATTGCGCTTGCGATGCCGCATATCGGGCATCCTGCCATCCGCAACAGGGGCAGCTTTGGCGGCTCAATTGCCTTTGCTGATCCGGCAGCGGAGTTGCCGGCCTGTTTGTTGGCGCTGGGCGGCGAGGTCGATATCGCAAGTGCGAAGGGTAAGCGCAAGGTAAAAGCCGACGCTTTCTTCAAGGGCCTGTTCGAGACCGCGCTGCGGCCTCATGAGCTCGTAACGGCCATTCGTATCCCGGTTGCTGACAAAAATACGCGCGTCGGCTTCGCCGAACTGGCGCGTCGGCACGGCGACTACGCCATGGTCGGACTGGCTGCCAGCGCGCGCGCTAACGGCAAAGGACTTACCGATGTCCGGCTCGCCTATTTCGGCGTTGGCGATACGCCGATCCGCGTGAAAACAGCCGAGGCCGCGTTGGCCGACGGCAACATCGATGCGGCTGTTAGTGCGCTGGATCTTGAACCGCACGACGATGTTCAAGCGACAGCGAAACTGAAAAAACACCTCGCCGGCGTATTGCTTCGTCGCGTGGCTGCACAACTGTTGGAGACGCGGCCATGAACGATCGCACGCTCGATATTTCGCTGACAGTCAATGGCGCGCGCGTACAGGACCGTGTCGAGGCGAGGAAGACTTTGGTCGACTTCCTGCGTGAAGACCTCGCCCTCACAGGCAGTCACGTCGGATGCGAGCATGGCGTATGCGGCGCCTGCACCGTGCGCGTGAATGGTGAAATCGTGCGCGGTTGCCTAATGCTGGCAGTGCAGTGCGATGGCGCAGCGGTGGAAACTATCGAAGGCCTATCGGATTCGGGCGAAGTTTCCGACCTGCAAGCGGCTTTCGAACAGCGCAATGCCCTGCAATGCGGTTATTGCACACCCGGAATGATCACGGCCGCCCAAGACCTACTCAGGCGTTCAAAAAAGGTCCCAAGCCGAGATGAAATCCGCGAGCATTTGTCGGGCAATTACTGCCGATGCACCGGGTATCACGCGATCGTCGACGCTGTGGAAGCTGTTGCGCAGGCACGAGCGGGGGCCAGGAAATGAAAATCACCGACGACTCCCCGCCAGTGCTGACTGCACTCGATCGGCCAAACTCCTACATCGGACGCTCGGTGCCGCGGCCGAATTTGCAGCGGCTGACACAAGGGCGAGGACTGTATGTCAGCGACGTCACTTTACCGCGCATGGCACACGTGGCTTACGTGCGCTCACCGCACGCGCATGCGCGCATCGTCAATATCGTTACCGAGGCCGCAAAGAAGACACCGGGTGTGATTGCCGCAGTTATCGGTGCTGAACTTGCCAAGGTAATGACCCCTTGGGTTGGCGTCCTTACCCATCTCAAGGGCCTCAAATCGGCGCCGCAGGCTCCTCTCGCGGTCGAACGCGCGTGCTGGCAAGGCGAAGCGGTCTGCGCCGTGGTCGCGCGAACGCGCGCGGAGGCCGAGGATGCTTGCGAATTGGTCGAGGTACGTTACGAGGAATTGCCGGCGGTCACCGACCCCGAAATTGCTCTCGATGCTAAAACGCCGGTGATCCATGCCTCGCTTGGCGACAATCTTTGCTTCGAAAGGAAGCTCGACGTCGGAGCCGTCGACAAGGCCTTCGCCGAATCCGATGCGGTTGTTGAGGCGACTTTCCGATTCGGCCGCCATACCGGCGTCACGACCGAGCCGAGAGCGGTCGTCGCGGACTGGAACGAAGGCGAGCAGCGCATGACCGTCTATCACGGTACCCAAGCGCCGCACATGATGCAGAACCTGTTCGCCAAACATCTCGGGATCGCCGAGCATCAGGTGCGCGTGCTGACCAAGGATGTGGGCGGTTCATTCGGCATCAAGGTGCACACCTACGCTGACGAGATGGCCACTGTCGCATTGTCCAAGCTTCTCAAACGGCCGGTGAAGTTCGTCGCTGACCGTATCGAAAGCTTCGTCACCGACATCCACGCCCGCGACCACCGCATCAAGGCCAAGATAGGCGTCAGCAAAGACGGCACCATCACGGCCTTCGAGATCGACGACCTGACCGGAATTGGCCCCTACTCCGTCTATCCGCGCACCAGCGGCATCGAGGCCAACCAGATCGTCAATCTGGTCGGCGGTCCTTACAACTGCCCCAACTACCGCGCGCAGGCGCGCGTCGTGTTCCAGAACAAGAATGTCATGTGCCAATACCGCGCAGTCGGCCACCCGATCGCGGTTGCGGTAACGGAAGGCTTGGTTGACCTCGCCGCCGCCAAGATTGGCATGGACCCCCTCGAGCTGCGCCGCCGCAATCTCATCCCCGACGACGCCTATCCGACACAGTCGGCCTCGGGACTTAAGTTCGAGCTGCTCTCGCACCACGAAGCACTTGCTCATCTTGATTCGATGATGAATTACGCGGGTCTGCGTGCCGAGCAGCAAAAGTTGCGCGGAAAAGGCGTCTATCGCGGAATCGGGTTTGCGAGTTTCATCGAGGTAACCAACCCCTCGGCCGCATTTTACGGCGTCGGGGGGGCGCGTATCACAGCGATGGATGGCGCCACGGTGAAACTCGACGCACAAGGTGCGATCATCGTACACACCGGCGTTACCGAACAAGGTCAGGGCGCCGAAGCCGTGGTCGCTCAATGTGTAGCGTCGTCGTTCGGCGTACGAGTCGAAAAAGTGCGCGTCATCACCGGCGATACCGACAATACACCCTATGGCGGTGGCACCTGGGCCTCGCGGGCTGCCGGCATCGGCGGCGAAGCGGCGTGGCAGGCCGGCAAAGCGCTGCGCGCTAATGTGCTCGCGGTGGCAGCGAGTATTCTGCAGGCCAAACCTGACGACCTCGACATTCGCAACGGCCTCGTAGTGGACAAGGACAAGGGCACCGAACGCCTGCCGCTCGACGAGCTGGCGCGCATTGCCTATTTCCGGCCAGACACGCTTCCGCCAGGCTTTCAGGCCGAGCTTATGGCGACCCGCCATTACGTCCCCCGTGCGTGGCCGTTCGCATTCACCAACGGCATTCAGGGAAGCTACCTGGAAGTCGATATCGAGACAGGGTTTGTGAAATTGCTGAAGCATTGGTGCGTGGAAGATTGCGGCACCATTATCAACCCGCAGCTCGTCGATGAGCAGATCCGCGGCGGTGTTGTGCAGGGTATCGGCGCCGCGCTATTCGAACACTGCCTCTACGACGAGCGCGGCCAACTGCTCAACGGCAACATGGCGGACTACCTCGTGCCGATGGCAGTGGAAATGCCCGACATCGAATGCGGCCACGTCGTTTCGCCTACTGCCGACAGCGAACTCGGTGCCAAGGGCGCCGGCGAAGCCGGTACCGCTGGCGCGCCCGGCTCCGTGATGAATGCGATTAACGATGCGCTGCGCCCGCTCGGGGCGCAGCCGCTCACCGATATGCCCTTCACGCCGGATAAAATTCTCCGGGCACTCGGAAAAGTATGAGCCGAGCTAAAACTTAATCATGTCGCTGCGGGTAAGCGTGGTCTTCGCGGACACCGACGGCGCATTCATGAATGTAAAGACCGTAGAATACTCGGCGTAAGGATCGACTGCCGACATCCCATCGACAGGAATGATCACATTCATGCCACGAAACGCCGCACCGCTGGCCGTGTAAAGTACGGCGCCATTCGACGCGGTACCAACTGCGATCACCGTCGTAATGCCTTTGTCCTTCAAAATCTTCTCTAGGTCAGTATTGCGGAATTTGTCGGGGCCCGA
>JANWKN010000164.1 GCA_025451355.1 Pseudolabrys sp.
AATGCTCTCGACGGATGGGCTCGGTAAGGGTTGCATAGTTTGGCGCGGGCGTTCTCCAATCCTACGACGCCACTTTTCTCGACAAAATAAAAGTCATTGCTGAAAGGCGGCTTTCTTAAACGATCAAATTTCGAGATGAGACCCTATGGCGACAAAGACGCCATTGCTCCCCGAATTTCTAGCTCGTGTGATCGAACCACGACGCCGTTGCCGCTGCCGCTAAAGACCGCCGCTAGTGACGCTAAAGTCTCATATAAGTTATTGATTTTTCTATATGGCGCTCCCTAGGGGACTCGAACCCCTGTTTTCGCCGTGAGAGGGCGACGTCCTGGGCCGCTAGACGAAGGGAGCTAAGGGCGCAAGCACTCGAGATAGCCTTGATCCGACACTTCCGCAAGCGACGGAGCTATCGACGCAGAATGCCTCCCAAAGTACCGCGAACAATGGCGCGGCCTATGGTGCCGCCCATCGAACCCCCGATCGATTTCCCGAGGTCTGCAGCAATTTGGCCGGCGACGCGATTGCTGACCGAGCGCGTAACCTCGCGGGTCATGCGTTGGCCCGTCGACAATCGCGCACCGCGCGGAACGTTGGTGCCGAATATCGTGCCGATGACACCTCCGATCTGACCCAACAATCCGCCGCTTCGACCTTGCTCCGCTTGGCCTTGCTGTCCCGGTGCCGGCGTCGCCGCCGTATTATGCATCCGCTTTTGCAGAATCTCGTAAGCAGACTCCGAATCGACCGCAGTATCATATTTGCCCTTGATCGGGCTTTTATCGATAACGGCCTTGCGCTCAGCCGGAGTCACCGGGCCAATGCGTGCCGAAGGCGGACGGATCATCGTGCGCTCAACTACGGACGGCACACCGTTGCCCTCGAGAAATGAAACCAAAGCCTCGCCTTTCCCAAGCTCGGTGATCACCTTGGCCGTATCGAGATCCTTGTTTGGTCGAAAAGTATCCGCAGCAGCCCTGACCGATTTCTGATCGCGCGGCGTGAACGCGCGCAATGCATGTTGCACGCGATTGCTGAGCTGCGCGAGAACCGTTTCCGGCACGTCGAGAGGATTTTGCGTCACGAGGTAAACGCCGACGCCTTTGGAACGGACCAGGCGGACAACCTGCTCGATCTTTTCCATAAGTGGCTTCGGCGTATCGTTGAACAAAAGATGAGCTTCGTCGAAAAAGAAAACGAGCTTCGGCTTTTCAGGATCGCCGACCTCGGGAAGTTTTTCGAACAGCTCCGACAACAGCCAGAGCAGGAAGGTTGCGTACAGTCGAGGATTTTCGATTAGCTTGTCGGCAGCGAGCACATTGACAATGCCGCGACCGTCGCGATCGGTGCGCAGGAAGTCAGCAAGATCCAGCGCCGGCTCACCGAAAAACGACTTGGCCCCCTGATTTTCGAGCACCAGCAATTGCCGCTGCACCGTGCCCACCGTTGCCGATGAGACGTTCCCATATTCCTTTTGCAGTTCGGAGGCATGATCGGCCACAAAGCCGAGAATGGCGCGCAAATCCTTCATGTCGAGCAAAGCAAGACCTTGCTCGTCGGCAACCCGGAACGCGATGTTAAGGACGCCCTCCTGCGTATCGTTCAGCTGCAGGAGTCGCGACAGCAACAGCGGCCCCATTTCGGAGATCGTCGCGCGGATCGGATGGCCCTGCTCACCAAAAACGTCCCAGAAAATTACCGGATATTGGTCCGGCTGATACTCCAGTCCCATCCCTTTGGCACGTGCAACCAAAGCATCTTTCATTTCGCCGGTCGCGGCGATGCCCGAAAGATCGCCCTTTATGTCGGCGGCAAAAACCGAAACGCCCGCTTCGGACAGCCCTTCCGCCAGGACCTGAAGCGTGACCGTCTTGCCGGTGCCGGTGGCGCCGGCAACGAGCCCGTGCCGGTTGGCAAAATGAAGATCGAGCACTTCGTACTTGGTGCTCTTGCCGACGATAATCGAATTGGTCTTGGCGGGATCATCGACCATCGCAGGCGCCGGCGCGGGACCGGACTTTGCGGATTTTGCCATAACGTCTCCTACGCAAATTTGTCAGCTGTTAGCTAGTCTAACATGGTGAGCCGCGGGCGCTGCAACCGGCCCTAAGGCTTGCCGCCGAGCGGCAGGCGGCCGAGGGGTTTGTATGTCCGGAGATCGTAAAATCGCAGCTCGACCCCAGTGGGAGTCTCGATCGTCAGCGCGAGTTGCTCATCGTTCATTGCGCTCGAAATGACGCGCGCGCCATTCGGCCAAGGCGCACTCGCATCCATGGCGGGTTGCACTCTTCCCTCGGTCCGGAAAAAGCGATAGCCGATGACCCCAAGTACAACGGCAACCGCGACGAAAGTGGTCATGCTTGCGATCATCATGAGCCGGCGCACTCTCGCAACGATACGGGCAGCCTCCGGATCGAGCGGCTTTTCATTGTTGTCAGACATGTCTTGAACCATGACCGATAGTGTTATCGAGACTGTCACGATTGCCAATGACGAGGCAGGCGCGCGGCTTGACCGCGTGCTTGCCGGGCACATCGCAACACTTTCGCGCTCTCATCTGAAAACCTTGATCCTTCGCGGCCATGTGACGCTTGCGGGGCGCACGATCCGCGATCCGGCGGCAGCCGTCAAACCGGGCGAAGTCGTCACGGTCACGCTGCCCCCGGCAGAACCACCTTCCCCGAAAGGCGAAACGATCCCGCTCAACATCGTCTACGAGGATGACGCGATCATAGTGATCGACAAGCCGAAGGGTCTTGTCGTTCACCCGGCCGCCGGCCATGCCTCGGGCACTCTGGTCAACGCGCTGATCGCGCATTGCGGAGCCAGCCTGTCGGGCATAGGCGGCGTCAAACGACCCGGAATCGTGCACCGCCTCGATAAGGACACCACTGGCCTGATAGTCGTGGCGAAAAACGATACGGCTCACCGCGCGCTCTCAAAGCAATTCGCCGAGAAGGCCAGCGGTCCGCTCAAGCGCAGCTATATGGCCCTGGTTTGGGGCGCGCCGGATCGGCCGAAGGGCACGGTCGATGCCGCGCTTGGGCGCCATGCCCACGCGCGGGATAAACAATCGGTGCGTAAGGACGGTCGGCGCGCCGTCACCCATTGGCAGGTGCTGGAGCGATTTCTTGGACCAGATGGGAAACCAGTGGCAAGCCTACTCGCCTGTACCCTCGAAACCGGGCGTACCCACCAGATCCGCGCGCATTTAGCCCATTTCGGACACCCCATTCTGGGTGATGCGACCTACGGTACCGGGTTCAGGACCAAATCCAGTCGGTTAGGTCCTGCCGCACGCACCGCCCTGGAGGCCCTTGATAGGCAGGCCCTGCATGCCTATCTACTGGCAATCGAATACCCCGAAACTGGCGGCGTCCTGGAGTTCCACTCGGAACTGCCGGGCGATTTGCGTCGTTTACGTGATGCCCTGCACACGGAGAGCCGTGAAGCCGGGCTCACTGGAACGTAAATAGACAAGCTAAATCAAACATTTGGCTTATGCTGTGATGCATGCCAGCGTCACGGTGACGTGAGAGCCCGCCGCTATCTTTTACGCGGCCAAGCCGGTATGCTGCACTTGCGATCGAGGGACTTTCGCGGTCGCAAAAGATAAAGAGATGTGCCGTCGGCTCGGGGAGCGGCGGCAACAACCCGCCTGCCGATCAAACGGGGGCTAGTTAAGGAGGGCGCTATCATGGCCCGTACCGCCGCATTGCCGGCACTCAAGGCCGAATCTGGTCTTTCACAATATTTAGACGAAATTCGTCGGTTCCCGATGCTGGAGCCGCAGGAAGAATACATGTTGGCCCGCAGCTGGCGCGAACACGGCGACCGCGAGGCTGCGCACAAGCTCGTCACGAGCCATCTTCGTCTCGTCGCCAAGATCGCGATGGGCTATCGCGGCTATGGCCTGCCGATTTCCGAAGTCGTTTCGGAGGGCAATGTGGGCTTGATGCAGGCGGTCAAACGCTTCGAGCCGGAAAAGGGTTTCCGTCTGGCCACCTACGCGATGTGGTGGATCAAAGCGGCCATACAGGAATATATCCTTCGTTCCTGGTCGCTCGTGAAGATGGGCACCACGGCCAACCAGAAAAAGCTTTTCTTCAATCTGCGGAAGGCGAAGAGCAAGATTTCCGCCCTTGAGGAAGGCGACCTGCGTCCTGATCAGGTGCAGGTGATCGCCAAGCGTCTCGGCGTGACGGAACAGGATGTGGTCGACATGAACCGCCGTCTCGGCGGTGACGCCTCGCTCAACGCTCCGATTCGCGATGATGGCGAGAGCGGCGAGTGGCAGGATTGGCTCGTCGACGACGCACCAAGCCAGGAGCGCATTCTTGCCGAGAGTGAAGAGAGCGACAATCGGCACAACGCGCTGATCTCTGCGCTGGATGTTCTTAACGAGCGCGAGCGGCGCATCTTCGAGGCGCGACGATTGGCTGATGACCCGATCACGCTTGAGGAACTTGCGGCGGAATTCGGTGTCTCGCGCGAACGCGTACGGCAGATCGAGGTACGCGCGTTCGAGAAGGTTCAGAAAGCGGTGAAGAGCCGGATGGCTGCAATGGAACAGCCGACACCGACAGAAGCCCTCGCGGCGCACTGATCCGAGCACGCAAAAATCAAATTTCAAGGCCGGGTTACTGCCCGGCCTAAGCTTTTTAGGGGGAGAAAACGCTGTTTGCAGGATGCCCGCTCAAATGTGGGCCTACTGCCCCCACGCGCGAAATGCTTCCTCGAAGACGCGCGCACCAGGCGTGCCTTTTTCTATAGCAAGAATCGCGCGCTTGCCGCTGGTGTACACGACAGGGACGTCCAACCAGTCCCGCTCCTTCAGCAGCTGAAGATTGCGCTGCTGGTCGGCCTCGACAGCCGACAAGCCGATCAGGAAATAACCGTTGGTGACTTTCACCGCCAGGCCGGCGAGTGGAACACCGCGAGCTTGTTCGCTCTGTTTCATCAACACACCCGGAACGTTGCCGATTCCGCCTTCCGGAAAATCCGCAGGTAGTGTGAACAGGATCTCGATGGTATGGCTCGCTGGCAGAGCCTTGTCCGAGTTGCGACGGAGCGACCAGGTCATACGCAACTTGCGTTCAGGAATTTCGATGTCGGCGCGTACGGCGAGCTCAGGCGCAAGCCCCGGCCCGGGCGACACTGTCTCGGTTCGCCACAATGCGGAACCGACGTACCGCTTCCCTTGAGGGTCGTTCGGATCCTCATCGTACAAAACGACCTTTTGCGCTACTGCAGCAGCAGGCGCGTTGGCCGCGTCCGGATTGGTCTGGGACGATCCGACGCGGTCCGCAATCTTAGGACGGGTTGTGGGCTGCGTCGCATCTTTCGGTTTTGACGCCGGCTGTGAACTGAAACCCGCCACCATCGACCTGATCGCGTGCCGTTGCCAATAGGCGGTGCCGCCGATGCCCGCCAAAATTGCGAGCATGACAGCCACTTTGATGATGCCGCGGTAAGAGCGCGCCGGTCGGGCATAGACACCATCGTCATAAGCGGCCGGACCAACGGGTGGCGGCGTATAGCTTTCATGTAGATCGTCTTCGCTGAACCGTGGCTCAGACACCCGGGCCGACTCAGCCGCATTGTGATAGTCAAAGTTACGCGGCGATGCCTCGGGCATTGCATCATAGGTCGCATGGGCCGCGCGCCTGGCCTCAGCCGCGGAACCACTCAGGCCTTCAGCTTCGGCAACGGTTTCGCGGAAGTCTCGCAGGCCCCGGTCTCGGAGGGACGCCTCGCTGAGTTCATTGTCCGGAATGTCACCCCGGGGACGCTTGGCGGTTTCCGCTTCCACCTTGCGGATTGCTTCCTCCAGCGCCAGCCGCTCTCGCGTGATGTCGGTTTCGTCCAGTGCCGGCTGGACCCCGCGCAATTGAGCAACCAGCGCAACACGCGCACGATCGTACAACGCGCGGCGGTGCTCGCCTGTGTTTCTATCGAGACCGCCAACCGCGCGGTCGATCAAAGCGTAGTAGTCAGCCATTGCGCGCTATGTGCTTATAAGCAAACGTCCGGAAAACCGGTCCCCGCCCCCAGGCCCTGCTTGGCCCCGGTTCATGTCTTTTTTCAGCAATCATACCTCAAAAGGATTCTTCATGAGGATAGTGTCTTCGCGTTCCGGGCTGGTTGATAACAGGGCGACCGGACAGCCGACGAGCTCCTCGACTCGACGAACGTACTTTATCGCTTGTGCCGGCAATTGCGCCCAGGACCGTGCACGTGCTGTGGGTTGTTTCCATCCCTCAATGGTCTCATAGACGGGCTCTGCCCTGACCTGCGCCTGTTCCCCCGCCGGAAGGTAGTCTATCTCGCGGCCATCGAGCCGATACCTGACGCAAACCTTGACCTCATCGAAGCCATCGAGAATGTCGAGCTTCGTCAGTGCAAGACCGTCAATGCCGCAGGTCCGCACGGTTTGCCGAACGAGCACTGCATCGAACCACCCGCAGCGGCGAGCCCGTCCGGTAACCGTCCCAAATTCAAAACCGCGCTCGCCCAGCGTTTTCCCGATCGCGTTGTCCATCTGATCGGTCGGAAATGGCCCCAGGCCCACACGGGTCGTGTAGGCCTTGCAGATTCCAAGCACATAATCGATAGCATTCGGGCCGAGGCCTGAACCGGTCGCAGCCTGGGCGGCAACCGTATTCGACGACGTGACATATGGGTAAGTGCCGTGATCGATATCGAGCAGCGCGCCCTGCGCACCTTCGAAAAGAATGCGCTTTCCCTCGCGCCGCTTGTCGTCGAGCAGCGACCATACTGAATCCATGAATGGCAGGACCTTCGGCGCGACGGCCGCAAGGTGGTCATAGACCGCCTTCACCTCGATCTCGGGGAGATTATGGCCGCGGCGCAACGCGTTGTGATGTGCGAGCAAGCGATCGATCTTTCCGCGCAAGGCCGGCAGGTCTGCAAGGTCCATAAAACGGATGGCACGCCGACCGACCTTATCCTCATAGGCGGGACCAATTCCGCGCTTCGTTGTGCCGATGCGCGTCGCGGCGTTTTCGGCCTCGCGCAGGGCCTCGAGTTCGCGGTGCAAAGGAAGGATCAAGGTCGCATTTTCGGCAATGCGCAGAGTAGCGGGAGTCACGACGATGCCTTGCTTCTTCAACTGATCAATTTCGTCGATCAGTGCCTGTGGATCGATCACCACGCCATTGCCGATGACGGAGAGTTTGCCTTCGCGAACGACACCGGAAGGCAGCAACGAGAGCTTGTAAGTTGAGCCATCGATGACCAGGGTGTGGCCGGCGTTATGACCGCCCTGGAAGCGCACAACGATGTCGGCCTGCTCGGACAGCCAGTCGACGATTTTGCCTTTGCCTTCGTCGCCCCACTGGGATCCGACAACCACGACATTCGCCATCAGAATCCCTTCCCTGCGCTAGCCCCCGGACACTTGAAACCGGGAGCTACCGGCCAGGTCCACCTTCGGATAAAGGAAGCTCCCCCTGGAGGCAAGCGCCGGACGATGTCGGCAATCGCTTGATATTCCGTGCGATTTTCAGAAGCGCAGCGGCTTCGCCGACTGCACCTGGGGTAACGCGCGCACTTGGGCAAGGACCGACTCAGGCAATTCGCCGTCAATCTCGATCAAAGCCACAGCATTGCCGCCGGGCGCGTCACGCCCAACGTGAAAGGTCGCAATGTTGATTCCGGCCTCGCCAAGCGTCGACGAGAACTTGCCGATGAAACCGGGCTTGTCGAGATTGGTGATGTAGATCATCGATGGGCCGAACTCGGCGTCCATTCGAATGCCCTTGATGTTGACGATCCGCGGCCGGCCATCGGCAAACACGGTCCCGGAAACATGCCGTGACTGCCGCTCGGTGGTCACCGTGACGGTAATCAGACTTTCATAGTCTTCAGGCATTTCGCGCGTGACCTCTTCGACCACGATGCCGCGCTCTTTTGCCACGACAGGCGCCGACACCACGTTGACGTCGCCAAGCATGGGACGCAGCAGGCCAGCCAACGCCGCGGAGGTAAGCGCCTTGGTGTTCATCTGTGCGACCGCGCCCTCGTAGACAAGTTGTACTTTGCTGACACCGGTTTCGGTCAGCTGCCCGGCAAAAGACCCAAGCCTTTCGGCTAGCGCGATGAATGGTTTGAGCCTAGGCGCCTCTTCGGCGCTGATCGAGGGGAAGTTGATGGCGTTCGTGATTGCCCCGCGCAGAAGATAGTCCGACATTTGCTCGGCGATCTGGAGTGCGACGTTTTCCTGCGCTTCGGAGGTAGATGCGCCAAGGTGTGGCGTACACACCACATTCGGCAAGTTGAACAACGGATTTTCCGTCGCCGGCTCGGTCACGAATACATCAAACGCGGCGCCGGCGACGCGCCCGTTTTTGAGCGCCTCGTACAGTGCGCCCTCCTCGACCAGCCCGCCGCGCGCGCAATTCACAATACGAACGCCCTTTTTCATCGTCTTGATCGCGGCAGCGCTGATGACGTTGCGGGTCTTGTCTGTGAGCGGGGTGTGTAGCGTTATAAAATCTGCACGCCTGAACAGCTCATCAAGCTCCACCTTCTCGACGCCGAGATCGGTTGCGCGTTCCGGTGCCAGGAACGGATCGTAGGCGATCACCTTCATCTTCAGCCCAAGCGCGCGGTCGGCAACGATCGAACCGATGTTTCCGCATCCGATCACGCCGAGTGTCTTACTGAACATCTCGACGCCCATGAATTTGTTCTTTTCCCATTTTCCAGCGCGCGTCGAAGCATCGGCTTCGGGGATTTGCCGCGCCAAAGCCAGCATAAGCGAGATCGTATGCTCTGCGGTGGTGATCGAATTGCCGAACGGCGTGTTCATGACGATGATGCCGCGCGCCGTTGCCGCCGGAATGTCGACGTTGTCGACACCAATACCCGCGCGACCGATAACTTTCAGGTCTTTGGCCTGTTCGAGGATTTTCGCGGTCACCTTGGTAGCCGAACGGATGGCAAGGCCGTCAAACTTGCCGACCGCGGCCGCAAGCTTTTCCTTGTCCTTGCCCAGTGCGGGCTGGAAATCCACATCAATGCCGCGATCCTTGAAGATCTGAACGGCCGCAGGCGAGAGCGCGTCGGAAATAAGGACTTTCGGCATGACCAGCCTCACGCCGCTTTGGTCAGTGAGGCTTTGGCCTCAGAGAAAGCCCAATCAAGCCAAGGTGTCAGCGCCTCAATGTCGTTGCGCTCAACGGTCGTACCACACCAGATGCGCAGCCCAGGTGGCGCATCCCGGTAATAGGCGATGTCATAGGCGACGCCTTCTTTTTCGAGCAGACCGGCCAAAGTCTTGGCAAAGGCCGCTTGGTCGTCGCCCGACAGCCGCACCACCGCCGTGTCGACGACTTTCAGGCACACAGACGTGTTGGAACGCTCGCGGGGGTTTTTCGCGAGATGGCCGACCCAAGGGGTAACGGCAACCCAATCGGACAGCGCCTTCGCGTTTGCATCCGAGCGTGCAACGGTCGCGCTCAAACCTCCGAGGGACTTCGCCCATTGCAGAGCGTCGAGATAATCCTCCACGCAAAGCATCGACGGCGTATTGATGGTCTCTCCGGCGAAAACACCCTCGTTGAGCTTGCCACCCTTGGTCAGACGGAAGATTTTCGGCAGCGGCCAGGCCGGTTTGTAGGTTTCGACCCGCTCCACGGCATGCGGCGAGAGGATAAGCATTCCGTGCGCGCCTTCGCCGCCGAGCGCCTTCTGCCAGGAGAACGTGACTACATCGAGCTTCGGCCAATCGAGCCTTTGCGCGAAAGCGGCTGACGTCGCATCGCAGATGGTGAGACCCTGTCGGCCCGATGCGATCCAATCGCCGTTCGGCACCCGCACGCCTGACGTCGTGCCATTCCAGGTGAATACCACATCATTCGAAAAATCGACTTTGCCCAGGTCCGGCAGTTCGCCGTAGGGCGCGTTGATGACGGTGACGTCTTTGAGCTTCAGCTGCTTTTTAACGTCGGTTACCCAACCTTCGCCGAATGATTCCCACGCCAGCATTGTTACAGGGCGCGCACCCAGTAACGACCAAAGCGCCATCTCCACGGCGCCGGTATCGGACGCCGGCACGATGCCGATGCGGTAGTCCGCCGGCACTTCGAGAACCTCGCGTGTGAGATCAATGGCGCGCTTGAGCTTCGCGCGGCCGGCTTTTGACCGGTGCGAACGTCCGAGAACCGCGTCCGTGAGGGTTTGGAGGCTCCAGCCAGGGCGCTTTGCGCAGGGGCCGGACGAGAAGTGCGGGGTCGTCGGCCGCACACCGGGCTTGGTCGCCGTCATTGTCTACCCTTCCAGATAGGCGCCCCTCGTTGGGGAGGGGTGTCCCACTGGCGGAAATAGGCGACTTTGCCACCGAGGTCAACTCTCGTGGTTCGGTCAAAAGGTCTGAGCGAAACGATCGGCTAGAATTTTACGCCGATGGCGAGTTGGCCAGTGTTTACTTGGGACAACGTACTGCCCACCGAAGCAAACGCGATATATTCCCATTCCGCACGGACGAAGACCCGATCAGCCAATTCACGCCAAGACCAGTCAAAAATCCGGCACTGAAGGCGTTATCCTCACCGATACCTGTAGAGGGATTGAAATAGTTGAAGCGCCCGATCGCCCCGCCGAGCAAGACGTAAGGCAGGAATGTGCCGATCGCATATCCCGCGCGTGCGCGGATCGGCACGTAGTCGACAAGCTTGAATTGTTGAGTGACGCCGTCGTCGAAACCCAGGACCGACGCATATTTGTATCCAACATCAAAACCAATGACGAGTTGATCCCACTGAAAATTATAGCCGACAAAACCGCCGAAGGACGGACCATTGGTGAATTGCGAGGACGACAGCTTCATATTGCTGTAACCGCCTTGAATACCGGCCTGCCAGCCATCCCAACGGGCAAAGCCGGCGCCAATGTGCCGCGCAAAGCCGGAGGTTCGCCTGGCCAATCCGCCGAATGCGCCCCATCGATGCCGGCAAACAAAGCGATTGCGGCCAGCGCGAAAGCCCCCCACACAGATTGACCCATTGATTGCCCCACTATTCAAAGGCCGCCCGTAGGACGGCGATTGGTAGAAGGATGCCAGCATTCTTAATCACCGCTTAACCTTGTTTATTAACCACGCTCGTTAACAAACCGGTTAGCTTGCGAGAAACGCCTGTGGCGCAGGCAGATGTCGCCCGCACGAGAACTTTGTCTAAGAAATGGTTTAAGTTCGGGCGTCTGCGCCTATAGGGACTAATCAGGCGGCGACTTCGCTCAATGCTTCGACCACATCATCGACGACCGATTCGACCAAGCTTCTGTCGTCGCCCTCTCCCATCACTCGGATGACCGGTTCGGTTCCCGAGGGACGCACGATCAGGCGGCCGCCTAGCCCAAGCTTGCGTTCGGCGCTTGCGATAACCGAGCGCACTTGTGCGTCTTCGAGCGGCTTGCCCTTCTGATATCGAACATTCTTGAGGATCTGGGGCAACGGCTCGAAGCGGTGGCAGAGTGCCGACACCGGCTTGTCGCCGCGCTTGACCACCGCCAGCACCTGCAAGGCGGCAATCAACCCGTCGCCGGTCGTCGTATAATCCGAGAGAATGATGTGACCTGAGGGTTCGCCACCGACGTTGTAGCCATGAGTCCGCATTTGCTCGAGCACATAGCGGTCGCCGACAGGTGTGCGCACCAGTTCGAGGCCCAAACTCCCGAGGTGGCGCTCAAGTCCGAGATTGGACATCACTGTTGCGACCACGCCGGGGCGCTGAAGCCGGCCGTCTTCCTTCCAGCTTTCCGCAATGACTGCGAGCAGCTGATCGCCGTCGACCACGTGGCCGCGTTCGTCCACGATCAGCACACGATCGGCGTCACCGTCGAGCGCGATCCCGATATCGGCGCGCATCTCCCGCACCTTGCGGCAAAGCGCGGCCAGGTCGGTGGAACCGCAATCCTTGTTGATGTTGAAGCCGTCGGGATCAACGCCAATGGAGATTACGTCCGCGCCGAGTTCCCACAGTGTGCCGGGCGCAACTTTATATGCGGCGCCATTTGCGCAATCGATGACCAAGCGGAGACCTTCGAACGACACTGCCTTGGGTAAGGTCAGCTTAGCGAATTCGATATATCGATCCTGCACACCATCGATGCGCTTGGCGCGCCCGAGGTCGTCGCTTTTGGCGAGGTTCTTGCCGAGATCGGAATCAATCAGTTCTTCGATCTTGCTTTCGGTCTTGTCGCTGAGCTTGTGGCCGTCCGGCCCGAAGAGCTTGATTCCGTTGTCGTCGAAAGGATTGTGCGACGCCGAGATCATGACACCGAGATCGGCGCGCATCGAGCGCGCCAGCATCCCGATTGCCGGCGTGGGAATCGGACCGGTGAGCAGGACGTCCATGCCCACCGACGTGAAACCGGCCACCAAAGCCGTCTCGATCATGTACCCGGAGAGGCGCGTATCCTTGCCGATCAGGACGCGATGCTTGTGATCGCCGTTTCTGAAGACCAGCCCGGCGGCCTGACCGACTTTCAACGCAAGCTCCGGCGTAATCACCCGATTGGCCCGGCCGCGGATTCCGTCGGTGCCGAAATAACGACGCGCCATACAACTATCCCCGACGCATTCAGTTAGGCTTGATGCCCCCCGGCCGGATGTCGCGATCGGCCAGTCACTCTAGCGAGCGCATACTAATGTCAGTGCCGCCATTTTACTTCAAAAATCGTGACCGATAATTTCCGTCGACATTAACCCTAAAAGCACCCAAAAACGGCCATTTCGCCGCGAGAGTGGCCGGTGTGCTACCCGATGAAACCATCGAACGCCAAGGCTGGTCCCCATGAAGCCCATTACCTGCATCGAAGACCTGCGTGACATTGCCCGGCGCAAGGTTCCCAAAGCCTTCTTCGATTACGTCGACAGCGGCTCCTACAACGAGGAGACGTTGCGGGCGAACCGAGCCGACCTTGAAACGATCAAGCTGCGCCAGCGTGTGATGGTCGACGTCTCCGAGCGAAGCCTGGCCACCACCATCATTGGCCAGACGATCAATGCACCAATCGCGCTGGCGCCCATCGGACTGTGCGGCATGCAGCACGGTGACGGCGAAATTCTGTCCGCGCAGGCGGCCGAAGAGGCCAATATCCCTTTCACCCTGTCGACCATGTCGATCAATTCCATCGAGCAGGTCGCAGAGGCGACCAAAAAACCATTCTGGTTTCAGCTTTACGTCATCCGCGATCGTGGCTTCTCCCGTGATATTCTCGCGCGCGCCGCCGCCGCCAAATGCAGCGTACTCGTCCTCACCGTCGATCTTCAGGTGCTCGGCCAGCGGCACCGCGATATCCGCAATGGCATGACAGTGCCTCCTGAAATTCGGCTGAAGAACGTCCTGGACATCGCCACCAAACCTGGCTGGGCCATGAGTATCCTTAGAAGCAAGAGCAAGAACTTCGGCAATCTCGCCGGACACGTCAAAGGCATGGAGGATGTCACATCGCTGGCGCAGTGGACCAACGAGCAATTCGACCCCGCGTTGAACTGGAAAGACGTCGAGTGGATCAAGAAAGTCTGGCCGGGCAAGCTCATCATCAAAGGCATTCTCGACGTTGATGATGCGAGAACCGCGGTCAAACTGGGCGCAGATGCCGTCGTTGTGTCGAACCATGGCGGGCGCCAGCTCGATGGGGCACCGTCATCCATCTCGGCGCTTCCCGCGATCGCACAGGCGGTCGGATCCGAAACAGAAGTGTTGTTCGATGGCGGCATCCGCACGGGTGCCGACCTGTTACGCGCACTCGCTTTGGGAGCGCGTGCCTGCATGATTGGCCGAGCATTCGTCTATGGGCTGGGCGCGCACGGAAAGGAAGGCGTCGCCAAGGCGATCGAAATCCTTCACAAGGAGCTCAGTGTCGCGATGGCGCTCACCGGTACCACGCGCGTGGCCGATATCGGGCCGCAAGTGCTGGTCGGCGGCAAGACAAACAAGCCGGCGTGAAAACAACGAATTACCCCTAGTCTTCCTTCAATCCGTAGGCCAAGGCGTTTCCGGTTGCGCCGTAATATTTGAACGGCAGGAACTTGCCTGTCATGGCGATCTTGACCCGGTCGCCTTTGGGGTCGGGTTGACGATCAATCGTCATGTCGAAATCGATGGCCGACATGATGCCGTCGCCGAACTCCTCTTCAATCAACGCCTTCCAAGCCGGTCCATTGACCATCACCAGTTCATAAAAACGGTAGATCAACGGATCCGTCGGCGGCATCGACGTGCCGGTACCGCGCATCGGAACTTCGTTGAGCAGGGTCTGCTCGCTCTTACTCAGGCCGAACAGTTTGGCGGCGGCGGCGGCCATCGGCTTGGTCATCTTCTGCTGGCCAAGCACGCCACCTGTAATCATCACCGGCGACATGCCTCCGATCTGCTCGCAGATGTATTTCCATGTCCACCCCTTCTCGCGTTTGATGTCGAGAAGCTTCTCGGTGAGATCAGCCCGGTTCATGATGTTTCCTCCTCTACAAAGGATTAGTGCGCAGCGAACTGCTGGCCGCGGTTCGGTTTCGCAGATGTATCGTAAGTTCTGGCAATCGCGGGCTCCGGCAGCCCGGGACACACCACCGCCACGTTTCGCGGATCATAAGTGCCGCGTGTCTCGTTTATAAACGTACGGCTGCGGCTGACCAGAAAATCGATGATGTGGTTGCGCGTTGCGTAATAGAGCGGATGCTTGTGAAATTCGTTCCGTGTTCGCTCCCTCGGCAAAGGATTTTCTACGATCTCCGCCAGTACCGCTCCGGGTCCGTTTGTCATCAATACGATTTTATCCGCGAGATAAATGGCTTCGTCCACGTCATGCGTGATCATGAACACGGTCTGTCCGGTTTCCTGACAGACACGACGAACCTCATCTTGCAGCGTCCCACGGGTCAGCGCATCCAGCGCGGAGAACGGCTCATCCATGAGCATGATTTTCGGTTCTATCGAGAGAGCGCGAGCGATGCCGACGCGCTGCTTCATGCCACCGGAAAGTTCGGCTGGTCGCTTGTGCTCCGCTCCCTTGAGCCCGACGAGGTCGATGAATTTCTGCGCGTACGCCGCTACCTGCACCGAGGACCAGTTGCGCCATTTCGATGACACCGCGTAGGCGACGTTTCCGATGACCGTACGCCATGGCAGAAGCGCATGGCTCTGAAAGATCACCGCACGGTCGAGACTCGGGCCTTCGATCGCCTGCCCATCCACGATCACCGTGCCATTCGAAGGCGCATCAAGCCCGGCAAGGATGTTCAATACCGTCGTCTTGCCGCAACCTGAATGGCCGATCATGCATACGAATTCGCCGCGCAACATCGAAAGCCACAAGTCTTCGAACACCGTGGTCGTGCCGACACCAGGCACTGGAAACCGTCGCGCGATGCCTTCTATGGAGATGAATCGATCCGACATGGCTCACTCAGGAAACGTGACCAGACGCGTGAGCCGCGCAAGAACGAAGTCGAGCAGCATGCCGACAAGGCCAATCGCCAGGATCGCCGTGATCACGTTGGTGATCGATAAATTATTCCACTCATTCCAGACGAAGTAGCCAATGCCCGTGCCCCCGACCAGCATTTCGGCGGCGACAATGACTAGCCAGGCGATTCCGATCGAGATTCGCATGCCAGTCAGAATTGTCGGGGCCGCCGCTGGCAGGATGATCGTGAAAGCGCGGCGCAAGGTACCGACTTCGAGTGTCTTTGCGACGTTCAGCCATTCGCGCCGCACGGATGCAACGCCGAACGCGGTATTGATCATTGTCGGCCACAACGAACAGATGAAGATCACGAAAATTGCTGACAGACTCGAGTCCTTGATCGTGTAAAGCGCTAGCGGCATCCAGGCGAGCGGCGAAATGGGTTTGAGCACCTGAATGAAGGGATCGAGCGCTTTGCTCATCAGCGGGGACATGCCGATCAGGAACCCGACCGGTATCGCCACCAGCATCGCAAGCAGATATCCGATGAGGACCCGTGCGATCGAAAAGACAAGTTGAATGCCGACACCCTTGTCGTTCGGCCCGTTGTCATAGAACGGCCGGCGCAGGTGTTCCCAAAGCTTTACCCCGACGTCGATCGGTCCAGGCATCGCCGATTTGCCCTGGGTCGCAGTGGCGCCCATCAGCTTGGCGTACTCCGGATCCATATGTTGCGCCGTCCCTGAACCGCGCGTAGCCAAATGCCATGCCAGCAGGAAACTGAACAACAGCGCGAATGAAACGACGGCCGCGCGCCCGGTCAGCGATGCCATCTTCATTCAGACAACCTTCTTGATCTTGAAGCCCTTAAGGTACTCCTCAGGTTTGGCCGGATCGAATGTCTTGCCCATGACCACAAAGGCTTTCGACGTCGTCGTGGGCGGGGTCAGCCCCACATCTTTCATCAGTTTGGCCGTATCGGTCGCAAGAAATACCTCCTGCGCGATCTGAGCGTAATCCACGTCGCCTTTAATCTGCCCCCAGCGTTTCATTTGCGTCATGATCCAGACCGCAAAAGATTGCCAGGGGAATGGATCGAAATCGATGCGGTCGGGGACGTTCTTCACATTGCCGAGGCCGTCGGCATAGGTGCCCGTCAGAACCTGTTCGACCACGGTAACCGGCTGGTTGAGATAGTTGGCCGGAGCGATTGCTTCCGCGATTTGCTTGCGATTTTCCGGCTTGTGGGCGAAGGCGGTCGCATCGATGAGCGCCTTGAGCAGTGCGACATATGTGTTCGGACTCTCGATGACGAACTCCTTCGATGCCGCGAAGGCGCAGCACGGATGCCGGTCCCAGATTTCTTTTGACAGCATGTGTATGAAGCCGACGCCATCATAGACGGCGCGCTGATTGACCGGATCGGGCGCAAGGAATCCGTCGATATTATCGGCGCGGAGATTGGCGACCATCTCGGGCGGCGGCACCGCGCGGATCTGGATATCCTGATCGGGATCGATGCCATGCTCGGCGACGTAATAGCGCAGCAGATAGTTATGCATGGAGTAGTCGAAAGGCACCGCAAACTTCATGCCCTTCCAGTCTTTCGGGTCGCGCTTGTCCTTGTGCTTGATCGCGAGTGTGATCGCCTGACCGTTGATGTTTTCCACTGCTGGCATCGTGTACGGGATCGGCTTCGAACCGACGCCCATGGTGATGGCAAGCGGCATCGGCGAAAGCATGTGCGCGGCGTCGTATTCCTTGTTGATCGTCTTGTCGCGGATAACGGCCCAGCCCGCGGTTTTGATGACCTCGACGTTCAATCCTTGCTTTTCATAGAAGCCCATCGGCTTCG
Organism: Pseudolabrys sp.; assembly: GCA_025451355.1. Lineage (GTDB taxonomy): Bacteria > Pseudomonadota > Alphaproteobacteria > Rhizobiales > Xanthobacteraceae > Pseudolabrys. The sequence continues at coordinate 17,285 of JANWKN010000164.1, forward strand.
CCATGATGATCGGCGTAGCGCAGGTAATTGGGATAAAGCCGACCTTGAGATCCTTCTTTTCGATCGGTCCTCCAGCCGCGAAGATTTCGGTCGCGGTCTTGAGTGGAAAGAATTGCGACAGCGCGGCGAGCGCCGTCGATGCGCCTAGCGACTGCAGAAAGGCGCGGCGGCCTTTGTCGGCCGGAAACATCGTGCGCATCACCGCGGAGGCGACGACTTGCTGATAGCGTTTGTCCTCACTTTCGACGGCTACGCACTGCAGTTGTCTCGCGGCATCGCGCTCATGCTCGGCCTGGCTGACATGGCGACCGCATGCGCAGCCGCTGCCATTCAGAGACCGCGACGGGTCGAATGGATTGTCGAATGTGGACATAGCTACGCCCTCCGTTAGACCGGACTCGGACCCGGTAATTG
>JANWKN010000165.1 GCA_025451355.1 Pseudolabrys sp.
AAGATGGCTGAAGAACTCGACTACGTTCCGATGCCTGCCAACGTCGTGAAGGACGTCGAGAAGACCTGGTCGGGTGAGATCAAGGACGCGAGCGGCAAGCCCGTTTTCGCGATGACCAATTGATCCGATGGTAATGGGAAAGGGCGCCGGCTTGGCGTCCTTTCCTCATTCGACACCGGCAGAAAGGCGGCTTGTGCCGCGGCCGGAAGGTGGCTTGAGTAGCTCCCCAAAACGACGAAATGGCTTGGGAGAGCGCGATGCAATCGACGGGGAGGGGATCCGTGGTTGATGTGGCGTTGCAGGGTACGGGCCTCTCGACGGCGGCCCAACTCGATCGCGTTAGGGTTCTACAACGCCTAAGATTGGGCGACGTCGCATTTCGTCATCTTACCCGCGCGGCTGCGGCCACCGTTCTCATCATCCTCGGCGGTATCATCGTCTCACTGGTCTGGGGGTCCTTGCCGGCCCTGCGCGCGTTTGGCGTCAGCTTCCTTTACGAAGAAGTCTGGAATCCGGTCACCGAGAAATTCGGGGCGATTGCTCCGATTTACGGCACCATCGTCACCTCGCTGATCGCAATGCTGATCGCGGTGCCGGTTGGCCTGTTCATCGCGCTGTTCCTGACCGAGCTGTGCCCGATGTGGCTGCGCCGCCCGATCGGCATAGCTATCGAATTGCTCGCCGGCATTCCCAGCATCATTTACGGCATCTGGGGCCTGTTCGTGTTCGCGCCATTTCTGCAGCAGCATGTGCAGCCGTTCTTGATCGCTGTATTCGGGGAAATTCCCATCCTATCGACGCTGTTCGCGGGGCCACCTTATGGCATCGGCGTGTTCACCGCCGGCCTCATTCTTGCAATCATGGTCCTGCCCTTCATCACCTCTATTTCACGCGACGTCTTTGAAGCGGTGCCGCCGGTTCTCAAGGAAGCGGCCTATGGCCTCGGTTGCACGACTTGGGAGGTCGCGCGCTACGTCGTATTGCCCTACACCCGCGTCGGCGTGATCGGTGGCGTCATGCTCGGCCTTGGCCGCGCGCTTGGCGAGACCATGGCCGTGACATTTGTGATCGGCAATGCGCACCGCATTTCCGGTTCGCTGCTGGCGCCCGGCACCACAATTTCTGCAACGATCGCCAATGAATTCACCGAAGCGGTCGGCGACCTCTACACCTCGGCGTTGATCGCGCTTGGTCTGATCCTCTTCGTCATCACATTCATCGTACTTGCCATCGCGCGGCTGTTGTTATTGCGGCTGAATGCACGGGTGGGAGCCTGACGATGGATAAATCGCTCTATGCAAGTCGCCGACGCCGCAACGGCATCACGATGGCGCTCGCCTATGCGGCCACGGGTTTCGGCCTGTCCTGGCTCGTGCTCATTTTGGCGGTGCTGCTCTGGGAAGGCTTCAGTGGCCTTTCGCTTTCGGTCTTCACCGAAATGACTCCGCCGCCGGGATCGGCCGGCGGCCTGCTCAATCCAATTGTCGGAAGCCTCGTGATGACCATCATCGCGGTGTTGATCGGCACGCCACTCGGCATTATGGCTGGCACCTACATGGCCGAGTACGGGCGCTACGACAAATTGACCACGGTTGTCCGCTTCATCAACGACATCCTGCTGAGCGCGCCTTCGATCGTCGTCGGCCTGTTCGTCTATGAAGTCATGGTCGCGCAGATGGGGCATTTTTCGGGTTGGGCCGGAGCCGTGTCACTGGCCGTGATCGTCATTCCCGTTGTCGTGCGCACGACAGAAGACATGTTGACGCTCGTGCCTGATACGTTGCGCGAAGCAGCCGCATCTATCGGTCTGCCGCGATCTTTGATGATCCAGAGGGTCGCCTATCGCGCGGCACGCGCCGGCATGATCACCGGCGTGCTGCTCGCAGTGGCGCGCATCTCGGGCGAAACCGCGCCGCTTCTGTTCACCGCGCTGAATAACCAGTTCTGGAGCCTCAATCTGAATGCTCCGGTTTCCAGCCTGCCTGTCGTTATCTTCCAGTTCGCCCTCAGCCCCTACAGAGACTGGCAAAAGCTCGCGTGGACTGGAGCGCTGATCATCACCCTGGCGGTGCTCTTCCTGAGCATCGTCGCCCGGATCCTCACCGCGCAGAGAAAAACGTCATGAGCGTAGCAGCCTTCACAGTTCCAACCGTCACGCATAGTTTGTCCAAGGACGAAGAACTGGCCGAAAAGATCTCGGTCCGGGATCTGGATTTCTTTTACGGAGATAATCGGGCGCTGAAGAGCATCAGCGTGCCGCTTTACCGCGGCAAGGTCACCGCGTTCATCGGGCCATCCGGGTGCGGCAAGTCCACTTTGCTGCGCATCCTGAACCGCATGTACGACCTCTACCCGAACCAGCGCGCGACCGGTCACGTAACACTGGACAACGCGAACATCCTTTCGCCCTCGCAAGATCTAAATCTTTTGCGGGCGAAAGTCGGGATGGTTTTCCAGAAGCCGACGCCGTTTCCGATGACGATCTTCGAGAACATCGCCTTCGGGATTCGTCTGTACGAGCGGTTGTCGAAATCCGAGCTCGAAGACCGTGTCAAACACGCGCTCGAGCGCGCCGCACTTTGGGAAGAGGTGAAGGACAAGCTCGGTGCCAACGGACTCTCATTGTCGGGCGGCCAGCAACAGCGTCTGTGCATCGCACGCACTGTGGCGGTGCGACCTGAGGTCATTCTGTTCGATGAGCCATGTTCGGCGCTCGATCCGATCTCGACGGCCAAGATCGAAGAGCTCATCGACGAGCTCAAGGACGACTACACGATTGCCATCGTCACCCACAACATGCAGCAGGCCGCGCGTGTGTCCGACTTCACGGCCTTCATGTACCTCGGCGAGCTGGTTGAGTTTGGTGAAACCACCCGCATCTTCACCACCCCTAACGATCGCCGCACGCAAGACTACATCACAGGACGCTTTGGCTAGCGCATGACTCCGAATAGCGGGAAAGATAATGCGCCAACGCGGATAATCGAAAGATGACAATGTCCGACCACACAATGAAGGCTTTCGACACCGACCTGCAGGATCTCTCGCGCATGGTCGCTGAAATGGGCGGCCTCGCCGAGAAACAGGTCGCCGACTCGGTCGACGCGCTGGCAAAGCGCGATACGGCGCTGGCGCAGCGCGTGGCACTGGCGGACGCAAATATCGACGCCTTGCAGCGTGAGATTGAAGAAAGGGCGGTGCTCACGATTGCCAGACGGCAGCCCATGGCGGTCGATCTTCGCGAAGTTGTCGGCGCCCTGCGGCTCGCCAATGACCTGGAGCGCATCGGCGATCTTGCCAAGAACATCGCCAAGCGCGTGATGGCTCTCAACGGCGAATTCCCGCCGCCGAAGCTTATCCGTGGCGTCGAGCACATGACCGATCTCGTGCTGCAGCAACTGAAGCTGGTGCTCGATGCATATGGCGGTCGCGACATCACCAAGGCGATGGCCGTATGGCGCGGCGACGAGGAGATCGACGCGGTTTGCACGTCGGTGTTCCGCGAGCTTCTCACTTATATGATGGAAGATCCGCGCAATATTACTTTCTGCATCCATCTGATGTTCTGTGCCAAGAACATCGAACGCATGGGCGACCATGCCACCAACATTGCGGAGACGGTGCACTATATTATCGAGGGACATCCGATCGCCGATCAGCGCCCGAAGGGCGACACGACGACGATCGCTGCACTGCGCACGGCGGGGTAATATTTGATGGATAACGGATTTCGCATGACCGCGCGCATCTTGATTGTCGAGGACGAAGAGCCGTTGACAATGCTCCTTCGCTACAATCTCGAAGCCGAAGGTTACGAGGTTGAAACCTCGGCGCGCGGGGATGAAGCCGATACCCGTTTGAAAGAAAGTACGCCCGACCTGGTGGTTCTAGACTGGATGCTGCCCGGTCTCTCAGGCATCGAACTGTGCCGCCGGTTGCGGGCGAGGCCCGAAACGCGTCAGTTGCCGATCATCATGCTGACCGCGCGCGGCGAGGAGAGCGAAAAGGTCCGTGGGCTTGCCACCGGCGCCGACGATTACATCGTGAAGCCGTTCTCGGTGCCCGAATTGTTGGCTCGGGTGCGCGCGTTGCTGCGCCGGGCCAATCCGGAGCGGGTCGCGACTGTGCTCAGCATTGGCGATATCGAGCTCGATCGCGAAAAGAAAAGAGTGTCGCGAAACGGCCGACCGGTCGATCTCGGACCGACCGAGTACCGGTTGCTCGAATTCCTGATGGAGCGGCCGGGCCGGGTTTTCTCGCGCGAGCAGTTGCTCGACGGTGTCTGGGGCTCGGACATCTACATCGACGAACGAACCGTCGATGTGCATGTCGGTCGGCTGCGCAAGGCGATCAATCGTGGACACATGGCCGACCCGATCCGCACGGTCCGTGGGGCCGGTTACGCCCTCGATGATCGCTTCGGCCGGATGAACTGACGGACCTATAGGCCTTAAGCGCCTAATATCGCTCTAAAGCTTGTCAAATCCGGCCTATCATTCCCTTTCTGTCGCTCCCCATTCTGGTATGTTTTTGAGCCGCGACTGGCGATGTTGTCGGCAAGAGGGGGTCATTGCGTGCGCCGGCTGGGTTTAACCGTTTTTGCGAGTTCGACCGCTGCGTGCACGCAGCAAGTTCGAGCCGTGAGCTGGGGCTCGGTCGCCGATGAGGTGATCGCGTGACAGACTACGTTGCGCCCGCCCAACCCGACGCACCGGCGCCGCGTAAGATCCGAAGCCGACTCTTTCTGAAATACACCGGGCTGTTCGTTGCCGTTGTGTGCCTTGCACTGCTGGTCAACGGCATTTTCGAAATCTGGGGTTCGTACCGGGAAAACAAAGAGTCGCTGATCCGCATCCAGCACGAACAGGCGGAAGCCGCGGCGGCCAAGATCGGCCAGTTCATCAAGGAAATCGAAAGTCAGGTGGGTTGGACGACCCAGTTGCTCTGGTCCGCCGCCACAACCGAGCAGCGTCGGTTCGACGCGCTGCGTTTGTTGCGGCAGGTCCCGGCGATCACCGAGCTCTCGCAGGTCGACGCAAGTGGCAAAGAGCAGCTTCGCGTATCGCGGTTGGCGATGGATGTGGTCGGCAGCGGTCTCGATCTGTCCAAGGAGCCGAAGTTCACTGAAGCGGTCAAAAACAAAATTTACTACGGTCCAGTCTATTTCCGGCGCGAGTCCGAGCCCTACATGACGCTATCGCTCGCCGGCACGCGTCGTGACGCCGGCGTCAGCATCGCGGAAGTCAATCTCAAGCTGATCTGGGACGTCGTCTCCAAGATCAAAGTCGGTGAGCGCGGCCAGGCCTACGTGGTCGACGCACAGGGTCGCCTGATCTCGCATCCGGACATCAGTCTTGTTCTGCGCAACACGGATATGACGCGCCTCGCGCAGGTCCAGGCGGCGCAGCGCGCGGAGAAAGGCAGTCCGGCGGAGGATATCGAGACCGCGACCGATATTCAGGGGCGCAGAGTGCTGACGGCCTTCGCGCCGGTCGCTCCGCTCGGCTGGACGGTGTTCGTCGAGCTTCCGGTGGAAGAAGCCTATCAACCATTGATAGCGTCCATTCAGCGCACGGCCCTGGTTCTGATCGGCGCGCTGTTCCTTGCGGCGCTCGCGGGGATATTCCTTGCGCGAAGGATGGTGGTGCCCATCCAGGCGCTGCGAACGGGTGCCGCGCGCATCGGCGGCGGCGATCTTGCGCAGCGCATCTCGATCAAATCCGGCGACGAGCTTGAAGCGCTCGCCGACCAGTTCAACGACATGGCCGGACGATTGCAGGACTCATATGCCGACCTCGAAAAGAAAGTCGAGGTTCGCACGCACGAGCTCAGCGAGGCGCTGGAGCAGCAGACGGCAACTTCCGACGTGTTGAAAGTCATCTCGAGCTCGCATGGCAATCTTGAGCCGGTTTTCAATGCCATGTTGGCTAATGCGACCCGCATCTGCGAGGCCACGTATGGTAACCTGTTTCTGCGTGACGGAGCAAAATTCCGAGCGGTGGCGGTCCACAGCAAGGAAACCTACGCCGATTTCTGGCGGCAGAACCCCGAAATCGATTCGCGCGATCATCCGCAAATTCCGCTGAGCCGCGTCGTCAAGACCGGACAGGTTGTCCATATACCCGATCTGCGGACCGACGAGTCCTATCTCGCAAAGGATCCCCGCATCGTCGAGCTTGTGGACGTTGGCGGCGCACGGACCCTTGTTGCGGTCCCAATGCTGAAAGAGGGCGAAATCATCGGCGCCATCAATGTGTATCGACAGGAGGTGCGGCCCTTCAGCAGCAAGCAGATTGAGTTGGTGCAGAATTTTGCGGCGCAGGCGGTCATCGCGATCGAAAACACCCGGCTGCTCAGCGAGCTGCGCGAAACCCTGCAGCAGCAGACCGCGACTGCAGACGTGCTCAAGGTGATCAGCCGTTCGACGTTCGACCTGCAGACAGTGCTGCAGACATTGGTCGAAGCAGCTGCCCGCCTTTGCGAAGCTGATCAAGGGACCATCGCCCGGGAGCAGGGTGGGGTGTTTATCCGTGCCGCGTCCTATGGCTTCTCGGATCAATTCGTCGAGCTTGTGAAAGATTTGCCGGTCAAGCAGGAGCGCGGCTCAGCGACGGGGCGGGCCCTGCTTGAGGGAAAGGTCGTGCACATTCCCGACGTGCAGGCGGACCCTGAGTACACATTCACCGAAGCGCAGAAATTTGGCGACTTCCGTACAATTCTCAGCGTTCCGATGTTGCGCGAGGGCGCCGCGATCGGCGTTCTGGCGTTGACACGTCACGAAGTGCAGCCCTTTACCGACAAGCAGATCGAACTGGTCACGACTTTCGCCGACCAAGCGGCCATCGCGATCGAGAACGTCCGCCTGTTTGAAAACGTAGAAGCGCGCACCCGCGAGCTGGGGCAATCGTTGGAGGAACTGCGTACCGCGCAGGATCGCCTCGTTCAGACCGAGAAACTTGCATCTCTGGGGCAACTGACCGCCGGGATTGCGCACGAAATCAAAAATCCACTCAACTTCGTCAACAATTTTTCGTCCGTTTCGGTCGAGCTGATCGACGAACTCCGGCAGGCGCTCTCTGGAGCCAACGTCAACGACACGTTGCGAAGCGAGATCAACGAGATTGCCGACATGCTGCGAGGCAATCTCGATAAGGTCGTGCAGCACGGCAAACGCGCCGATTCAATCGTCAAGAACATGTTGCTGCACTCGCGGACGGGCTCCGGCGAGCATCGGCCCGTCGACATCAACGCCGTCGTCGAGGAGAGTCTCAATCTCGCCTATCACGGCGCCCGCGCCGAAAAGCAGGGTTTCAACGTCACCCTGGACCGGTCGTTCGATCCGACGGCCGGCGAAGTCGATCTGTTTCCACAGGAAATCACGCGCGTTCTGCTGAACCTGATATCGAACGGCTTTTATGCCGCGGCGAAACGCAAAGACCAGGCCGGCGAAAAAGGTTACGAACCGACCCTCGCTGCTGTCACCAAAAATCTCGGCGATCGGGTTGAGATCAGAATACGTGACAACGGCATCGGTATTCCTCCGGAGGTGAAGGACAAGATGTTCAACCCGTTCTTCACAACCAAACCAGCGGGAGAAGGGACAGGGCTTGGCCTCTCTATCAGTCACGATATCATCGTCAAACAGCACGCCGGCTCAATCGAGGTCGATACGCGGCCGGGCGAGTTCACGGAGTTCAAGATTATCCTTCCCCGCACCGCGGCATCCCTTGCAAAATCAGGAGCACGAGCGTGAGCGTCCTTATTCTTGTGGTCGATGATGAGCCCGACGTCGAAATGCTGTTTCGCCAGCAATTTCGACGCGATCTCCGCTCCGGCCGATTCGTTATGGAATTTGCACAATCAGCCCCCGTGGCATTGCAATGCATCAGCGATGCGCGGAATACTTCGCTCATATTGATACTGTCCGACATCAACATGCCCGGCATGACCGGTCTCGAGCTGTTGCCCAAGGCGAAGGCGGCTCGGCCCGACGTTCCCGTCATCATGATTACGGCTTATGGCGATGCGGAAACCAAGCGCAGGGCATTGGAGGGGGGTGCCGAAGCACTTCTCACCAAGCCTATCGATTTCGGATTGCTGCGGAACGAAATAGATACGCGCGTCGCGGGAGCGGCGTGACAACTTGGGTCCCGGACACTCGGCGTACCTGAGCTTTGGGGGCACGATGCGACGGCGTGAGTTCATTTCCCTGATGGGTGGTGGTGCAGCCGCTACCTGGGCCTTCGCCGCGCGGGCTCAGCAGAAAATTCCTCAGATCGGCTACATGGGCAACTCCACTGCGGCATTGGAAGGCAATCTCATCAATGCGTTTCGCGACGGCCTACGTGATGCCGGCTACGAGGAAGGCCGCAACATTTCAATCAAATATCTCTGGGCTGACGGACAATACGATCGCCTTCCGGCCCTCGTTTCAGAACTCGTTGCCGCCAAGGTCGATATAATCGTCACCGCAGGAACGCCGGCGGCACTGGCGGTGAAGCAAAAAACGACGACCGTGCCGCTCGTCATGGTCGCGGTCGGCGATCCTGTCGGGACCGGTCTTGTGCAGAATCTGGCCCACCCCGGGGGCAATCTCACGGGACTGAGTTCGATCGCGCCGGACCTCGAGGGCAAGCGGCTTCAGCTGTTGCGCGAAGTCGCGCCCACACTTTCACACGTCGCGATGTTTTTTAATTCGCTCAATCCGTTTCAAATCGCCTCCGTGCGCCAGGCGGTTGGTGCCGCGCAGACATTGGGCATAAGGCTACAACAGCTGGATATCCAGAAATCCGAAGACCTCGATGGCGTTTTCGCCACCCTGCGCAAGGACAGGCCCGACGGGCTCTTCATCCTTGCGGACCGAATTTTTCTGCACAACCGCAAGCGCATCGTGGACTTTGCCCTGGAGCAGCGGCTGCCGAGCATCAACGCTTACGAGGAACTCGTCGAATCCGGCGGCCTGATGTCGTACGGCCCGAGTTACGAGGACATGCACAAACGCGCCGCAATCTATGTCGGCAAAATCCTCAAGGGTACCCAGCCCGGCAATCTGCCAATTGAGCAGCCCACCAAATTCACCTTCATCATCAATCTTGGGACGGCGAAAGCACTCGGCGTGACGGTACCGTCACAATTGCTTGGACTTGCCGATCGTTTGATCGAATGAGACGGCGGGAATGCATCGCGGGATTGATCCTTACCCCGAAGCAGTTCTGTGGCCGAAAAACATATCAGCATTCTGCACAGCGGTTTTCCGGAGCGCATGCCAATTCACGTTTTGATCGAGGCACTGCGCGCCTTGGGTCATGAAAACGGCACTACAGCGGTGATCGAGGTGCTCGGTGGAGAAGGAGACGCCGGACGGTTGGGTACGTTGGTAAACGGGATTGCTGCCAGTAAACCTGATGTGACAATCGCGTTGACGTCGCCCGTTCGCGGGCGCACAGGCGCTCATTTTCAATACCGACAATCAGATGTTTGGGCGGCGTAAGGAAATCGCGGCGCTCGCCCACCGGGTTCTCAAAGGAACGCTTCCGGCCGATCTGCCGGTCGAGGAACCAACGCACTCCCTGGGCATCAACCTCGCGACCACAAAGGCACTCGGGCTTACGATCCCGCCAATGCTACTCGCGCGCGCCGACCTCGTCGTCGAATAAGGATGTACGATGAGCGTTCGCGAATGATAGAGTGTGTCGTGTTTCATTGCTGAAGTGAGCTGAGGCAAGGGAGAAACAAATGGCCGACAGTAAGAGCAAGCGCGGAAAAGCGGATCGTTCTAGAGTCTCCGGAAGTGAGCCGTACGAAGTCTATTATGTTGCGCGGAAGTACGGTGTCAGTGCTGATACTGTACGCAAGGTCATCAAGCGCGTCGGCAACAGCCGCAAGAAAGTCTACGCGGCGCTCGACAAAATGTAGTCGCGTACCGCGGCCGGCATCTAACGCAAATCCTGACCAGTCTTTGCGAGTGATGACGCTCGATCACAAGGCGTCATATCGGCGGCGCGCGAACAAATATGTCGCCGCGAACACGCGATGGCCGCGACAAGCGCGGCCATCAGAGTCGGTCCGAGTAAAGTTCGGGAGAGAGCGACCCGTCGTTGCTAGTTCCTGAACGGCCGCTTATCGCGGCGCCGATCGTTCGCCGGCTGGTAGGCAACGCGGCAGTGATAGGAGCAATAGGGCTGCTCGTTCGCTGTGCCCCCGCCGCAGAAGAAAAAGTCCGTGCCGCCCGGGTCGCCGACCGGCCAACGGCAGGTTTTTTCAGTTAGCTGAAGCAGAGTTTTGCGTTGCTCGAGCGGAATTTCGATGAGTTCCGGCTCAGGCTCGACATCGTAGTCATAGGCGAGTGCGGTATTGCCCCGCATCGAGGGTCGCGGCACGCGCATCATATGGCCCGAGGAACGGGCTTTGCGTGGCCGCGGGGCCGTCGAGGAAGGGCTCTTGGCGCGCCCGGAGAGACCCAGACGATGGACCTTCCCGATGACGGCATTGCGCGTAATGCCGCCAAGCTCGGCGGCGATCTGGCTGGCGGACAGGCCGTCCGCCCATAATTTCTTCAAAAGCTCCACCCTCTCGTCCGTCCAGCCCATTTCGCTTTTCTCCTTAGGCTTCAAGGCCTTGGATGGAATCCAACCCCGTCGTCGGACGCCCTATGGGGCGCCAGACGCATACGCGTCAGGGATGGACCAGAAAATCGTTCGGTAGCACGATATGTCGTACTAGCTGACCGTAAGGCTACAATAGGCAGTGACTCAGCTGCAAGCGCCGGCAAGCCGTCAAGCCTAGCTACCAACAGGTTTTCCTTTAGAATCGGCGTTTATGGCACGATAGAGTCGGGTTGATTGACACGGGTGGGCCCGGCAATAGAATGAAAAAAGTGCCGCCCGGCGAGGCGGCACATTTCTTTTCGGCGCGCGCATGACCCCGAAAGGCAGTGTTCAGCAGGTCGAAATGGTCGTGCAAAAACAAAAATGGTCGATGGAAGACGCACGCCGTGAGCTCGCATTTGCTGCCAACCTATGCACGGGTCGACCTCGCTTTCGAGCGGGGCGAAGGCGCATGGCTGTATACGGCCAAGGGTGAGCGCTACCTCGATTTCACCTCCGGGGTTGCCGTCAATGCGCTCGGGCACGCGCATCCCGACTTGGTCAAGGCCCTGACCGAGCAGGCCCAGAAGGTCTGGCACGTCTCCAATCTCTATCGGATACCTGAGGGCGAGCGGCTGGCGGACAGGCTGTGCGCGGCCAGCTTCGCCGACACTGTCTTTTTCCAGAATTCCGGAGCGGAGGCGTTGGAATGTGCGGTCAAGGTCGCGCGCAAGTATCAGTCCGCCTCCGGCAAGCCTGAGCGCTACCGCATCATAACGTTCGAGGGCGCCTTTCATGGCCGCACGCTCACGACCATCGCGGCCACCGGCAACAAGAAATATCTCGAAGGCTTCGGCCCGCCGGTCGATGGATTCGACCAAGTGCCCTTCGGCGACATCGAGGCCGTTAAACGGGCCATCGGGCCGCAAACAGCGGCGATCCTGATCGAGCCGATCCAGGGCGAGGGCGGCGTTCGAGTCGCGTCGCCAACGTTTCTGCGCGCTCTACGCCAGCTCTGCGATCAGCACGATCTCCTGCTGGTGTTCGACGAGGTGCAAACGGGGATCGCGCGCACGGGCGAAATGTTCGCCTACGAGCGCAGCGGGGTTAAGCCCGACGTTATGGCGCTAGCAAAGGCCCTGGGTGGCGGCTTCCCGATCGGCGCCTGTCTGGCGACAACCGAAGCATCGAAGGGAATGACGGTCGGCACGCACGGCTCGACGTTCGGCGGAAATCCGCTAGCCATGGCCGTGGGCAACGCAGTGCTCGACGTCGTGATGGCTGACGGTTTTCTCGAGCATATGCGCAAGAACGCATTGTTGCTCAAGCAGCGGCTCGCCGAATTGAAGGACCGTCACGCTTCGGTTATCGCCGAGGTGCGCGGCGAAGGCCTGCTCATCGGGTTGCGGATGATTCCTCAGGCCTCGGAAATGGTCGATGAACTACGCGCCGAGAAAATGATCACGGTTGCCGCTGGCGACAACGTGGTACGGCTGCTGCCGCCGCTCATCATCGGCGAGAAAGAAATCACCGAGGCGATCGGTTGCATTGACCGGGCGTGCGCGCGTCTTGCGAAAACGCATGCGCGGGCGGCGAAGGTGGCATCATGACCGCAAACGGCGTGCGGCATTTCCTCGATCTTACCGACATCCCGAAGCCGGTGCTCGGCGGGCTGATCGATAGAAGTCGTGTCATGAAAACTGAGCGCGCGAGTGGAGTGCTTAAGGCGCCGCTCGCCGGAAAAACCCTGGCGATGGTATTTGACAAGCCGTCGACGCGCACGCGTGTTTCCTTCGACGTCGCCATGCGACAGCTTGGCGGCGAGGCCATCCTTTTGACGGCGCAGGAAATGCAGCTGGGGCGCGGCGAAACGCTTGCCGATACCGCGCGCGTACTCTCGCGCTATGTCGACGCGATCATGATCCGCATTCTCGACCACGAGGCGGTGGCCGAGCTCGCGCGCCATGCGGCTATCCCCGTGATCAATGGACTGACACGCCGTTCTCATCCGTGCCAGGTACTTGCCGACGTCATGACATATGAAGAAAAGCGCGGGTCCATCCGCGGCCGCACGGTGGCCTGGAGTGGGGACTCCAACAACGTTCTGGCGAGCTGGATGCACGCAGCCGAGCGCTTCGACTTCCAGTTGCGCGTCGCGACACCGCCCGAATTGCGGCCGAAAAAATGGCTGATGGATTGGGTTAAATCGTCGGGCGCCGCGATCATGATCGGGGACGATCCTGACGCTGCGGTCAAGGATGCCGACTGTGTTGTTACCGACACCTGGGTGTCGATGGGCGACCGAGACGGCAAACATCGTCACAACATACTCAAACGTTACCAGATCAATGGCAGCCAGATGGCCAAGGCCAAGCCCGATGCACTCTTCATGCATTGCCTCCCGGCACATCGCGGGGAAGAGGTTACCGACGAGGTCATCGATGGGCCGCAGTCGGTTGTTTTCGATGAGGCCGAGAACCGGCTACATGCCCAGAAGGGCCTGCTCGCCTGGTGTCTCCACGCCGACGCGTAACGGTCCCCTCACTTCGAGGTTTCGCTAAGCGGCGGACCCGAATCCCGATGTCGCCGGGCCTCTCGTTTTTCGGCTCCTGAACTCTACATAAGGTGCATGACCGAAACCGCCATGACCGATCCCCAAATCGCCATTCCGATCCGCGCGCCATCGCCTACCACGCTCGACGACATCGTCATGCCGTTCGAGGTGGCCAAGCTCGATTTGTGCGGCCGTGTCGTGCGGCTTGGCCCTGTCGTCGATGAAATTCTGTCGCGGCACGCATATCCGCAACCGGTCGCCAAGGTTCTCGGCGAAGCTATTGTGCTGACCGTTATGCTCGGCTCGGCGCTGAAGATTGATGGGCGCTTCATCCTGCAGACGCAGGGCGATGGTCCCGTGCGCATGCTGGTGGTGGATTTCACCTCCCCCGACAAAGTGCGCGCCTGCGCCCGCTTCGACAAGGATCGCGTGGCCTCTGCGATCGCGGCAGGCAAGGCAGGCGGCAGCGCGCTGCTTGGCAAGGGGCACCTCGCCATGACCATCGACCAGGGGCCTGACATGAACCGCTATCAGGGTCTGGTAGCGCTGGATGGTGGCTCGTTGGAAGACGTGGCGCATGAATACTTTCTGCGCTCCGAACAGATCCCCACGCGCGTGCGGCTCGCGGTGGCGGAGGAATTGCGCGCCGCGTCGGGTGGCGCGACCCATCGCTGGCGCGCCGGAGGAATCCTGTTGCAGTTCCTGCCCAAGTCTGCGGAGCGTGCGCGCACGGCCCTTATCGATCCGGATGACGCTCCCGAGGGCACGGCGCCGCATACCGTTAAGGAAGGCGACGCCTGGGTTGAAGGTCAGGCGCTGGTCTCAACCGTCGAAGATATCGAACTGATCGATCCGTCGTTGTCCAGCGAGCGGCTGGTCTATCGCCTTTTCCACGAGCCGGGTGTGCGCGTGTTTCGTGCCAGTCCAGTGCGCGCGGAATGCTCGTGCTCTCGCGAAAATGTCGAGGCGATGCTGAAGAGCTTTTCGCAGGACGATCGCGACCACATGGTCGAGGACGGCAAGATTTCCGTTACCTGCGAATTTTGCAGCGCGAACTATCAGTTCGCGCCCGGCGAGGTCGACGCAAATCCTAGTTGATGGTGCGCTCGGCGTAAGTTGAATCGAGCGAGAAGGCGGGAATTTCGATGTCGAAATTCTCTCCTGCCTCCGTCAGCATGCCGTAGCTGCCGACCATGAAACCTGAGGGCGTCGGCAACGGAACCCCGCTGGTGTATTCGAACGACTCGCCGGCCTTAAGTGTCGGTTCCTCGCCGACGACGCCCGGCCCCTTGACCTCCTGCAGGCGGCCGAGAGCGTCGGTAATGCGCCAATGCCGTGTCTTGAGTTGGACAGTTTCCGCGCCGAGATTCGTAATGTTGATGGTATAGGCCCAGAAAAAATAGCCGTTGCCCGGCGACGACCGCTCCGAAACAAAGCGGGGCGTCACCGTGACTTCAATCTTGCGTGTTACTGCGCGGTACATCTAAATGCCGAAAGATTTACTTTACCGGGCGTGCCATTCTTATGATGCCCGGGATTATGGCCGAAACAGCGCACGAAAGAAAAGCCGCACATGGCTCCGGTTTCGACCGAACGCGACCTCCGGCTTGATTTGTTCCGCGGGCTTGCCCTTTGGCTGATCTTTCTCGATCACATCCCGTCCAACGCGGTCAACTGGGTTACCATCCGCAACTACGGCTTCAGCGACGCGACGGAAATTTTCGTTTTTATTTCAGGCTACACGGCGGCCTTCGTCTACGGCCGCGCGATGCAGCAGCATGGGTTCATCGTTGCCTCCGCGCGCGTGCTCAAACGCGCGTGGCAGATCTACGTGGCGCACGTGTTCCTGTTGGCAATCTATCTCGCCGAGATCGCCTACGTCTCGAGCAGTTTCGACAATCCGCTCTACACCGAGGAAATGGGCGTGCTCAATTTCCTCAAGAATCCTGACGTCACGATCCTTCAGGCGCTTTTGCTCAAGTTCAAGCCGGTGAACATGGATGTGCTGCCGCTGTACATTTTGTTGCTGCTGTGGTTTCCGCCAATGCTCTGGCTGTTGCTGCGCGCCCCGTCGCTCGCGTTGATCACATCCGCCTCGGTCTATGCGCTGATGTGGCTGTTTGAATGGAACCTCCCGGCCTATCCAAGCGGAACGTGGCTGTTCAATCCGTTCGCATGGCAATTGCTGTTCGTGTTCGGAGCGTGGTGCGCACTGGGTGGCGCGGAAAATCTTTCGCGCTGGATTCACTCTCCGGTCATGATCGGTCTGGCCATCGGATATCTAGTTTTTGCCTTTTCCATTGCGATGACCTGGTACTTCCCGCGCCTTGCGATGTACGTCCCAAAGTGGGTCGGCGACGCGATGTATCCGATCGACAAAACGAATCTGGACGTACTTCGCATTATGCATTTCCTCGCGCTCGCGATTATCACCGTCGCGTTCGTGCCCCGCGACTGGCCGGCGTTGAAATCCTGGGTTTTCTGGCCAGCCATCGTGTGCGGCCAGCACTCGCTTGAGACATTCTGTCTCGGGGTGTTCCTCTCCTTCGCCGGTCATTTCGTATTTACGGAAGTCTCCAACCGCGTGGTCACGCAAATCATCGTCAGCTTTGCGGGCATAGCCATCATGGTTGCCGTTGCGGCACTGATTTCGTGGTATAGACAAGCGGAACGACGAGGCGGAGGACCGCGGCCGCCCGCCGCAAAGCCGGGTTATGCGGGGGGCGAGTTATGAGGAAACGCCTGCTTCTGCTGCTCGCGTTGCTGATGCTGGGTGCCGGACCTGCGTGGGCCGAGCATCCGGCCGAATGCCGTGTGGCAGAGAACTTGATCGAGCCGAACTTTCGGTTGCCGCATGTCACGCGTGCGGTCGACGCGAAGCATCTGAACATCCTCGTTGTCGGTGCCGGCTCCTCGCAATTGCCGGGATCGAGCGGCGCCGGCAATGCGTATCCCGCGCGGCTACAACATGCACTAGCGGACCGGCTGCGTGGTGTAGACGTCAAAGTTACAACCGACGTGAAATCCGGACGCACTGCAGCCGAGATGGTTAAGGCACTTCCTGACGCGTTGGCTGCCGCAACGCCGGCGCTTCTGGTCTGGCAGACGGGGACGGTGGACGCGATGCTTGGCGTCGATCCGGACCTGTTCAGTCAGTCCTTGGACAAGGGCATAAAAATTGCTCGTTCGGCGGGCGCTGACGTTGTTTTAATCAATGCGCAATACAGCCCGCGCACGGAATCGATGATTGCACTCGGGACATATGTCGAAGACATGCGCTGGGTTGCATTGCAGCAAGAAGTGCCTTTGTTCGATCGATTCAGCATCATGAAGTTGTGGGGAGAGTTGGGAACGTTCGATTTATACTCCGCGACGAAAAAACTTGACATCGCGGAGCAGGTCCACGATTGCATAGGGCGGCTGATGGCCGATATGGTAGTTTCAGCAGCCAAACCCGAAGAACCGCCGACCAACGGCAGCCGCTGATCGATAACTGAGGACGCGCACTTGTGGAGCGATAATCCCGAACGCCGGGCATCGGCAATGCTGGCCGCCACGCTTTTTGCGGGGCTCGCGTTTGCGTTGCCCGCGCGCGCCGATACGTCGGCACCTGCGTGCGCAACACCTCTCGACCTGATCCGGCTTGCAAATCCGCTTCCGCATCTTGCGCAGAAGATTGCCGCTGGTGATGCGATCACCATCGTTGCGATCGGGTCTTCATCGACGTCGGGTGCGGGCGCAAGTTCGCCAGCCGCCAATTATCCGAGCCGGCTTTCTGTCGAACTCCAGCAGCATTTCCCGAAATCGTCGTTCACAATGCACAATCGTGGCGTGAACGGCGAGGAAATCGGCGACATGCTGGCGCGGTTCGATTCTTCCGTCATCGCTGCCAAGCCCGATCTGGTGCTCTGGCAACTCGGCACAAACGCGGTCATCCGCGGTCATCAACTTGGCGACCACGGCTTGCTGATCCGTGAGGGGCTCGCGAAGATCCATGCGATCGGCGCCGATGTCGTGCTGATCGATCCGCAATTCGCGCCGAAGGTCATTGCCAAGCCTGACGCCGAGTCCATGGTTGCACTTATCTCCGCGACCGCGAAGCAGGCGGATGTCGACCTGTTCCGCCGTTTCGAGTTGATGCATCACTGGCGCGACGTCGGTCACCTGGCGTTCGAGACGTTCGTGTCGCCCGACGGGTTGCACATGAACGACTGGAGCTATGCCTGCATGGCGAAGGGTCTCGGCAACGCCATCGCCGAAGCGGCGCAACGCCCGGTGCTGTCTGCGACCGCCTTGTCGCACGTGATGCCCTAAGCGGGCGTCACTCTCACACCTTCTCCATCGCTGTTAGAATATCTTCGATCAGATCGTCCGGATGTTCGAGTCCGGCCGAAAATCTTATCAGTCCGTCACCGATGCCGAGTTCGGTACGCTGCTCCGGCGTAAGTCGCTGATGCGTCGTCGTCGTCGGATGCGTGACGAGACTCTTCGCGTCGCCGAGATTGTTCGTGATCCCGATCAGTTGCAGGGCATTGAGAAAACGGAACGCGCCTTCCTTGCCGCCTCTCACCTCGAATGAGCAGAGCGTCGAACCGGCACGCATCTGCTTTCGGATGATGTCTGCCTGCGGGTGGTCTGGCCGACCGGGGTAGATCAATCGCGTGATTTTCTTGTGGCCGGCAAGCGCATTGGCAACCGTGCCGGCATTGTCGGTTTGCCGTTGCACGCGCACCGGTAGTGTTTCAAGGCTCTTGAGCAGAACCCAGGCATTGAACGGCGACAAGGACGGACCGGTCTGGCGCAAAATCTGATGGTAGTGATCGAGGATTAGCTTTTCCGAACCGAGAATAACTCCGCCGAGCACGCGGCCCTGGCCGTCGATGTGCTTGGTGGCTGAATAAACGACACAGTCGGCCCCAAGCGTGAGCGGACTTTGATAGAGCGGCGTTGCAAAAACATTGTCGACGACGAGCCGGGCACTGGCATTGTGGGCGATATCCGCAACGGCCGCGATATCGATCACCTCCAACGTCGGATTGGTGGGCGACTCCAGGAAGAATGCCTTGGTGTTTTTCTGGACCGCTTTCTTCCATGCATTCAGGTCGGTGCCGTTGACGAGTGTCGACGTCACGCCGAATCGCGGAAGCCATTCTTCAATCACCCAGCGGCAGGAACCGAACAGCGCTTTTGCGGCGACCACGTGATCTCCCGCTCTGACCAGACCCATGAGTGCGGTGGTGACGGCGGCCATTCCGGTTGCCGTCGATCGCGCGGCCTCCGCCCCTTCGAGAGCGGCCATGCGCTGCTCGAACATGCTCATGGTCGGATTGGAGTAACGCGAATAGACGTAACCCGGGATCTTGCCGGAGAAGCGCGCCTCGCATTCCTCTGCGGTCGGATAGACGTAGCCCTGGGTGAGGAACAAAGCCTCCGAGGTCTCGCCAAACTGCGAACGCAGCGTGCCGGCATGCACCAGTCGGGTTTCGGGGCGGTAGGTCTTGGTCGACGCGGACATCATGAGTCTCCTTAAGCCTGCGCGTGGCCTTTTCCGAAAACCGGCACCCCGCCTTTCGGGACCACACGCGTGGCCAACAAAAACCGGCCGGAGAAAAATCTCGGCCGGGCTCATGTGTCCCCGGCCTTTTAGCGACTTGTTTAACGTGGCTGCAAGCCGGCCGGCTCAAATGACCACGGGATAAGGTTCTTGTAGCGGGAGCCACGGCTTCCAGTCAAGGCACTCCTCGGGTTAGATCGGCGCGATTGCAGAGTAGGGATAACGTGATGCTTTCCTTCGCCATCAACGACAAGGGCATTCTGCCCGACCGCATGATCGCGCTGCTCGCCGCGGACGGCGGTATTCTGTCCGAAAATCAGTTCGTCCCCGACCAGATCCAGCCAGCGAGCCTCGACCTGCGTCTGGGCGAGGTGGCCTACCGTGTGCGAGCGAGCTTCTTGCCTGGCCGCACAACCGTTGCCCAGCGCATCGACGGATTGAAGCTACACGAGATTTCGCTGACCGACGGCGCGGTTCTGGAAACCGGGTGTGTTTACATCGTGCCCCTGCTGGAAAGTCTCGCATTGTCCGACGATATTTCGGGTGCCGCCAATCCAAAAAGTTCGACGGGGCGGCTCGATGTGTTTACGCGCGTGATTGCCGACGAAACGCGTGGGTTCGACCGTATCGAGGCCGGCTATCACGGTCCTCTCTATGCCGAGATTAGTCCGCGCACTTTTCCGGTTCTGGTTCGTGAAGGCTCGCGACTGTCGCAGATTCGCTTTCGCCGCGGCCATGCTTTGCTCGACGCGGATTCTTTGCGCGCTCTGCACGCACGTGAGCGGCTCGTCGACGCCGACAATGCCGACGTGAGTGAGGGTGTCGCGGTCAGCGTCGATCTTTCGGGTCTGGGACCTGGCGGTCTTGTCGGTTATCGCGCCAAGCGCCACACCGGACTGATCGATGTGGAACGGCGCAGCGGGTACGCCGTCGCCGATTACTGGGAGCCGATGCACGCGCGGCCCGACAAGAGTCTCATCCTCGACCCGAACGAATTTTATATTCTGGCGTCCAAGGAAGCCGTGCAGGTTCCGCCCGACTACGCCGCCGAGATGGTGCCGTTCGATCCGCTGGTTGGCGAATTCCGCGTGCACTATGCGGGTTTCTTCGATCCCGGTTTCGGTTACGCCGGCGCCGGCGGAAAAGGTGCGCGCGCGGTGCTCGAAGTGCGATCGCGCGAGGTGCCCTTCATTCTCGAACATGGGCAAATCGTCGGCCGTTTAGTCTACGAGAAAATGCTGGCAAAGCCCGAAAAATTGTACGGTCAGGGCATCGGCTCGAATTACCAGGCGCAGAGCCTCAAACTTTCGAAGCACTTCAAGGCGTGACCGATCGCAAAGCGCGCTTGCCGCGTGCACAAACCATTCGGTATTGTGTAATCACGCGGGCGTAGTTCAATGGTAGAACGGCAGCTTCCCAAGCTGCACACGAGGGTTCGATTCCCTTCGCCCGCTCCAAAATTTCAGAACGGGGACAATTACTTGCCGCTCTACCGCTGATCTAACGTTCCTCACGTACCCCACCGCGTTCCCTATTTATCGTTCACGTCATGTTTCCGCGCTGCCTCGCGGTGCGCCTGACGTAGTTCGGCGACCTTGCGCGACTTCCCAATCGTCCCGCGCACGTAGCGGGCCGTGGTCGAAGCTTGTGTGTGACCGGCGGCTGAGCGGAGCATGTCTAGATCTGCGCCGGCATCGTCACCTTCAGAGATGCCACCAGCCCGTGCATCCATATTTCACACATGATCCGGTATGCCGGCAGCGCGGGCGATAGTTCGCCATTCACGAGTATAGGCATGCGCGGCATAGGGCCGACCGGCTTTTTCATCGATGATTAGAGGGCCGACATGTTGGTTCGGCGGCACAAGGGCGAGCGTGGCGTAGACGAGGGGGCAGAGCTATTGCGCAAGAAGGCGGTGTGATGTCGCGCGCAGAATATGAAAAGTATTTGTCCCATCTTAACAATCGCGAATAGGGTCTTTGTTGTTCGCTTTGGAAGGCAAAGCGGACATCGGCTTCTCCGTATCGCGTAACGGGCATTACGTAATACCGAAGCATAGTTCACGTCGGTCGAAGCTTCATCTGGTTCAATATCGCCCGGCCGAAGAGGCTGTACGGGTTGGCGAGTTGCTCCCAAACCTCAAAGTGGTTGTAGCCCTCCATGACGGATAACGACGTGGGCTTGCCTTCCGTCTGAACCGCTGCCGCGAAATCGCGGCTCTGGCGCTGGAATTCTGGCGTCTCAGCCGTGCCGTAGACAACGGCGACCGGCGCCACCAGCTTGTCGAGATGGCGCTGGGCACTGAGGGTCTCCTCGGCCTCGTCGGTGAACTTAATATAGTTCGAGCGCGACGAGAGCCGTACCGGCTTCAAATCAAACATTCCGCTGCCAGCAACGCCGCCCTTGATCATCGTAGGTGGCACGCCGAAGTCCGTTTGCCAGTCGGTCGTGAGCAGCACGCCAACCCAATGACCTCCGGAGGAATGGCCAATGATATAAATTCGCTCGGGGTCGCCACCGAAGCTCTTGGCGTTCTTGTAGACCCATACGACACCGCGCCGAACCTGGTCGGCCATGGTCATTAGATCGCCGCCAGTGTCGATGACATTGTTGAAGTTGAGCACGACGAGATGAACACCAGCATTGACCAGCATCTCGGCTTGGGACGCGCTGCCTGCGGCGACCTCGGCACGCCAAGCGCCGCCATGGACGAAGATATTGATCGGTGCGTTCTCGGTCTTAGCGGAGTAGATGTCGAGCGCCTCGATTGGCGTCGGTCCGTAGGCCATGCGCTTTGGTGCGCCGAGACGCTCGCGCACCAGCTCGCTGTTGCGATGGCAGCGCGCAATTACCTGCCGCGCGTTCGGTGCATAGACAAATTGATCGTAAGCGTCGTCGAGTTCCTTCTGATCCATGTCTAGCCAAACCGGCGGCCCTTTCGCGCGCACGGCCGGAGTAGGCTGCGCTAAAGCCAAGCCGCTGGCCGTCATTGCCGTGCTCGCGGTAACGCTGGCGGCTAGAGACAGAAATTGGCGGCGAGGAAGTTTCATGACGGTGCCCCCTGACAGCAGCAAGGCTATCCCAATTGCGCTGCCCCTGAAAATCTTGCTTGTGTCCGCTATTGGCACTTAGCGGACATATCGAGTTGCACTGCGCATGTCCGCTATTGGGGGCAAAGCGGACATGACGTTTTGCATTGCAAATGTCTGCTTTTGACCCAAAGCGGACACTGTGCGGTCCTTAACAGCAATTTTATACGCTCGCGCTGGCGCAAGCCGATACGATGCCGTGTCCTGGGCTGGGGAAGCGATGAGACGGCGAGAGTTCA